>URXA01000002.1 GCA_900551745.1 uncultured Phascolarctobacterium sp. | reverse complement strand
CGCGAAGGCGGCCGTACTGTTGGCGCTGGCGTTGTTGCTGCACTTAACGAATAATCTTTGATTAGATCCCGAATGAGGGGCTAATAAGAGCCCCTCATTTACTTATGTTTATTTGCATGGCCCTGCGATGATGTGAGAGGTTGCTTGCCTGCTAGACAGGGAGATTTTCACGGAGTATGTCCGTTCTTAGAAACTGGGCGATTAGGAGGAAAAATTTTAATGTCAAAATCACAGAAAATCAGAATACGTTTAAAAGCGTATGATCACAAAGCGCTTGATCAAAGTGCTGCAAAAATTGTAGAAACTGCGAAACGTACCGGTGCTCAGGTTTCCGGCCCTATTCCGCTTCCTACTGAAAAAAATATCTATACGATTCTGCGTTCCCCTCATGTAAACAAGGACTCTCGTGAACAATTCGAGATGCGTACCCACAAAAGGCTTGTAGACATTCTGGAACCGACTGCGAAGACTGTGGATGCTTTAATGCGTCTTGACCTTCCTGCCGGCGTAGATATCGAGATTAAACTGTAAGGAGGAGGTGCAATAATGGCTAAAGGAATCTTAGGCAAGAAAATTGGTATGACCCAAATTTTTGAAGCTGACGGAAGATTGATCCCTGTTACTGTTGTAGAAGCAGGACCTTGCGTTGTCGTTCAAAATAAAACCGAAGAAACAGACGGTTATAATGCTGTTCAACTTGGCTTTGGTGAGATTAAAGAAAAACATATGACCAGACCAATGAAAGGCCATTTTGACAAAGCCGGCGTAACTCCGGTTAAATTTGTCAAAGAATTGCGGTTGTCTGCTCCTTCTGAATATACAGTCGGCCAACAAATCACTGCTGACATTTTTGCTGCTGGAGAACTGATTGATGCAACCGGTATTTCCCGCGGTAAAGGCTTTGCAGGCACTATTAAGCGCCACAATTTCGCTCGTGGTCCTATGAAGCACGGTTCCAAATCCCATCGTGAACCTGGTTCCATGGGTCCTATGCATTCTGGTCCTGGCGGTAGAGTAATCAAAGGCAAAAAATTGCCTGGCCGTATGGGTAATGCACAAGTAACTGTTCAACGTTTGACTGTTGCTAAAGTTGATGTTGAACGTAATCTTATTTTGGTCAAAGGCTCCATTCCTGGTGCCGCTGGTTCTTTTGTTGTAATCAAAGAAACAGTAAAACCCAATAAATAAGAGCGTAAGCGAAAGAAAGGAGGATGCTTCTAATGCCGAAGTTATCAGTATATAACATCTCCGGTCAAGCTACCGGTGAAGAAATAGAATTGAATGATCTCGTGTTTGGCGTTGAATTTAATGAAGCTGTTGTACATCAAGCAATTGTTATGCAACAGGCTGCTGAACGTCAAGGCACTTCTGCTACCAAAACCCGCGGTATGGTTCGCGGCGGCGGTCGTAAACCGTGGAGACAAAAAGGCACCGGCCGCGCTCGCAGCGGTTCTACCCGTTCTCCGATTTGGGTAGGTGGCGGTACCACTTTTGGACCCCAACCTCGCAGTTATGCGAAAAAAATGCCCCGTAAAGCTCGTCGTTTGGCAATTCGTTGCGCATTGTCTGCAAAAGTTGCTGCCGGTGAACTTATTGTTGTTGAGGGCTTGAGCTTTGATGCTCCTAAAACTAAAAATGTTGTAACTATGCTGTCTGCTTTTGATGCAGCTGATAAAAAGGCTTTGCTCATTACTGACGGTGCTAATGAAAATGTTGAGCTGTCTTCCCGCAACATTTCGAAAGTCACTGCACTTTCCAACGGTTGCTTGAACTGCTTTGATCTGCTTCATAACAATAAAGTGTTCTTAGCAAAAGACGCTGTAGCTAAAATTGAGGAGGTGCTCGCATAATGGCTGCTAACCCTCGCGATATTTTACTCCGTCCGATCATTACTGAAAAAACTTCCGTAATGCTTCAAGACAATAAATACACTTTCCAAGTTCCTTTGACTGCTAACAAAGTGGAAATCCGCCAGGCAGTTGAACAAATTTTCAAAGTAAAAGTGTTAAACGTAAATACTGTCCGCGTATTTGGCAAAACCAAACGCATGGGCAAATACGTTGGCAAACGTTCCGATTATAAGAAAGCGATCGTGAAACTTGCTGAAGGCAATACGATTCCCATTTTCGAAGGAATGTAATTTGACGTAATAAGGAGGCAAATTAAATGGCTATTAAAAGCTTTAATCCGTATTCTCCTTCGAGACGCTTCATTACAGTGTCTACCTTCGAAGAGATTACAACTGATAAGCCTTACCGTCCGCTGGTTGAAAAGCTGCAAAAACATGCAGGCCGTAATAACACCGGCAAAATGACTGTTCGTCATCAAGGCGGCGGTAATAAAAGACAATATCGTATCATCGATTTTAAACGCAATAAAGACGGTGTTCCGGCTCGTGTTGCTACGGTCGAATACGATCCTAACCGTAATGCACGTATCGCTTTAGTAAATTATGCTGATGGCGAAAAACGTTATATCCTTGCTCCTTTAGACCTTAAAGTAGGCGATGTTATCGAAAGCGGTCCGGATGCTGATATCAAAATCGGCAACTGCCTGCCTTTGAAAAATATGCCGCTTGGTACTATGGTTCACAATGTTGAGCTTAAAATTGGCAAAGGCGGTCAGATTGCCCGCGGTGCCGGTACTTCTGCTCAGTTGATGGCTAAAGAAGGCGATTATGCTCTGCTTCGTCTCCCTTCCGGTGAGATCCGCAAAGTGCATATCAACTGCCGTGCGACTATTGGACAAGTTGGAAATATCGACGCTGAAAATATCTGCATCGGTAAAGCAGGCCGTTCTCGTTGGCTCGGTATTCGTCCGGCTAACCGCGGTGTTGTAATGAACCCGAACGACCATCCGCATGGTGGTGGTGAAGGTCATTCTCCTGTTGGCCGTAAACGTCCTGTTACTCCTTGGGGTAAATGTGCATTTGGTACCCGTACCCGCAAAGAGAAAAAAGCTTCTAGCAAACTAATCGTAAAACGTAGAACGAAATAATTATAAGGATAGAGAAAGGAGGCTAACCTAGTGTCCAGATCAATCAAAAAAGGACCGTATGTCCATGCAAGTCTTCAAAAGAAGATTGAAGCATTGAATGCTTCTAACGATAAAAAAGTCGTAAAAACATGGTCTCGCAGCTCCACTATTCTTCCGGATTTCTTGGGTCACACTATTGCCGTTCATGATGGACGTAAGCATGTGCCTGTATTTATCACTGAAGATATGGTAGGCCACAAACTAGGAGAATTTGCTCCTACGCGTACTTATAAAGGCCATGCCGATAAGAGTACATCTTTAAAATAAGGGGAAAGGGGGCACAATAACATGGAAGCAAAAGCTATTGCAAGATATGTTCGCATCGCGCCGCGCAAGCTGCGTATCGTGATTGATCTTATCCGCGGCAAAGCTGTGGGTGAAGCATTCGCGATCCTCAAACATACCCCTAAGGTTGGTTCTGAGGTTATCGAAAAAGTACTGCGCAGTGCAGTTGCAAACGCTGAACATAACTATGATATGAATGTGGATAATCTGATCGTATCTTCCTGCTTTATAGATCAAGGTCCGACCATGAAAAGAATCCATCCGCGTTCCCGTGGGCAAGCGTTCAAAATCTTAAAACGTTCTAGCCACGTAACCGTTGCTGTTAAAGAAAAATAATATCCCGGAAAAAGGAGGGAAAAGATAGTGGGTCAAAAAGTTAATCCGCATGGTCTCCGCGTAGGTATTATCAAAGATTGGGATTCCAAATGGTATGCTGACAAAGACTATGAGAAATTCTTATTAGAAGATATTAAAATTCGTGAATTCATTAAAGAAAAACTGTTCTTGTCCGGTATCTCTAAAGTAGAAATCGAACGCGCTTCGAACAGAGCCCGCATCTCTATCCATACTGCTAAACCTGGTATGGTAATCGGTCGTCAGGGCAGCAACATTGAATTGCTGAAAAACGACTTGAAAAAAATGACCGACAGCGTAATTGATATCAACATCGTTGAGGTAAAAACCCCGGATATGGACGCAACTTTGGTTGCAGAGAACATTGCATCTCAATTGGAACGCCGTATCGCTTTCCGCCGTGCAATGAAACAATGTGTTGGTCGTACCATGCGCATGGGCGCTAAAGGTATTAAAGTTCAGGTTGGCGGTCGTCTGGGCGGTGCTGAAATCGCTCGCAGCGAAAGCTATCGTGAAGGCAGCATTCCTCTGCATACTCTGCGTGCTGATATTGATTATGGCACAGCAGAAGCTCATACCACTTATGGCCGTATCGGCGTAAAGGTATGGATTTACAAAGGTGAAGTCCTTCCTGAAAGCAAAGAAGTAGCGCAAGCTGCTCCGGTGAAGGAGGCATAAACTAATGTTATTACCGAAGAGAGTTAAACATCGTAAACAACATAGAGGCCGTATGACTGGTCGTGCAATGCGCGGTAACAAAATCGCTCATGGCGAGTATGGCTTGGTAGCATTGGAACCAGCATGGATCACCAATCGTCAAATCGAAGCAGCTCGTATCGCAATGACACGTTATATTAAACGTGGCGGTCAAGTATGGATTCAAATTTTCCCGGACAAACCGATCACTGCAAAACCGGCTGAAACTCGTATGGGTAGTGGTAAGGGTTCACCTGAATATTGGGTAGCAGTAGTTAAACCCGGTCGCGTTATGTTCGAAATGAACGGAGTTAGCGAAGAGATCGCTAAAGAAGCTATGCGTCTTGCTAGCCACAAATTGCCTATTAAATGTAAATTTGTGACACGCGCACAGCAAGAAGCCGAAGCTGCCGCACAAGAAAAGGGTGGTGAAGCTTAATGAAAACAACAGAAATTCGTGAAATGTCTGCTTCCGAGTTAGACAGCAAATTGGCTGGTTTGAAAGAAGAACTCTTCAACCTGCGTTTTCAAATGGCAACCGGACAATGTGAGAACCCGATGAAAATTCGTGAAGTCAAAAAGTCTATTGCCCGCATCAAGACCATTCAGCGTCAACGCGAGTTAAATGCCTGAGTGTGTTTGAAGTATGAAGAAGGAGGAAACAGTCGTGACCGAAGAAAGAAACGCACGTGTTACCCGTATCGGTAAAGTAGTAAGCGACAAAATGCAGAAAACTGTTGTAGTTGCTATTGAGCGTTTTGTTCAACATCCGCTTTACAAAAAAGGTGTAAAACATACTATCAAATTCAAAGCTCATGATGAAAATAACGAAGCGCATATTGGCGACGTAGTTCAAATTATGCAAACTCGTCCGCTTTCCAAAGATAAATGCTGGCGTGTTATTGAAATTTTAGAGCGTGCAAAATAAGATATTGCCGATCGGATAAATTGGCAAGGGAGGGAAAACCATGATACAACAACAAACCATTCTTAATGTTGGTGACAATACTGGCGCTAAGAAAGTTATGTGCATTCGCGTATTGGGCGGTTCTTACCGTAAATATGCTAACATTGGTGACGTTATCGTATGTGCTGTTAAAGATGCATCACCCGGTGGCGTTGTAAAAAAAGGTGACGTAGTAAAAGCAGTTGTTGTTCGTTCTGCAAAGGGCGTTCGTCGTCCAGACGGTTCTTATATCCGCTTCGACGAAAACGCAGCAGTTGTAATTAAAGATGATAAGAGCCCGCGCGGCACCCGTATTTTCGGGCCTGTTGCTCGTGAACTTCGCGATAAAGATTTCATGAAAATCATTTCTCTGGCACCGGAAGTGCTGTAAGAAATCTGATAATGCACATAAGGAGGTGTTCCTGAAATGACTGCAGCAATCAAAATGCATGTAAAAAAAGGCGATACCGTTTTGGTTTTGTCCGGCAAAGATAAAGGCAAAGAAGGAAAGATTATTGAAGCTCTGCCTAAAAAAGCGAAAGTAGTCGTTGAAGGCGTAAATAAAGTAAAACGCCATACAAAACCGTCTCAGGCTAATCCCCAAGGCGGCATCATTACTAAAGAAGCTGCTATTGCTTCTTCCAAAGTAATGTTAGTATGTCCGGCTTGTAAAAAAGCTACTCGTATTAAAAAAACCGCAGTTTCCGGCAGCTTCGTAAGAACCTGCAAAAAATGCGGCGAAGTAATTGATAAATAAGATTCCGGGAAAGGAGGAAATTTTGAATGGCAAAAACAAGATTGCAAGAAAAGTATTTGTCCGAAGCTGTTAAAGGCATGATGGATAAATTCAACTATAAAAATGTTATGGAAATCCCTAAAATCGAAAAAGTTGTCATTAATATGGGTATCGGTGAAGCTGTAGCTAACAGCAAAGCATTAGATTCTGCTGTTACAGATCTGACTTTGATCGCTGGTCAAAGACCGGTCATCACTAAAGCTAAAAAATCCATTGCAGCTTTTAAATTGCGTCAAGGGATGCCGATCGGTACCAAAGTTACCCTGCGCGGTGACCGCATGTATTACTTCCTTGATAAGTTGATGAACATTGCTCTTCCGCGTGTACGCGATTTTCGCGGCGTAAACCCCACTGCTTTTGACGGTCGTGGCAACTACGCATTGGGCATGAAAGAACAATTGATTTTCCCGGAAATTGAATATGATAAGATCGATAAAGTCCGTGGAATGGATATCATCATTGTTACTACCGCTAAGACTGACGAGGAAGCCAGAGAATTACTCAGACTCCTCGGAATGCCGTTCAGCGCATAAGTGAGGAGGGAATACCTTGGCTAAAAAAGCCCTGATTGAAAAATGGAAAAATGAGCCGAAATTTGAAGTTCGCCGTTATAATCGCTGCAAGGTTTGCGGCAGACCACATGGCTACATGCGTAAATTCGGTCTCTGCCGTATCTGCTTCCGTGAATACAGCTACCAAGGCGCTATTCCGGGAGTAACCAAAGCTAGCTGGTAAAACAGCAAATTAGGAAGGAGGGTATTTAAGTATGGTAATGACTGACCCGATTGCCGATATGCTTACCCGTATTCGTAACGCAAACTCGGTTCATCACGATAAAGTTGAAATCCCCGGCTCCAAAATCAAAGTAGCTATTGCTGAGATTTTGAAAGCTGAAGGTTTCATTAAAGATTTTGAAGTAATTGCCGATAGCAAACAAAATGTTATCCGCGTCAGCCTGAAATACGGTGCCAATAAGGAAAAAGTTATTTCCGGTATCAAACGTATTTCTAAGCCCGGCTTGAGAGTATACTCTCAAAAAGATCAGCTGCCCAGAGTCCTCGGTGGTCTCGGTATCGCAGTGATTTCCACTTCTCAAGGCCTGATGACCGATAAAGCTGCCCGTAAGGCTGGTCTCGGTGGAGAAGTGCTGGCATACGTCTGGTAATACTTGAAAGATAGGAGGTGCTCATAAGTGTCTAGAATTGGTAAACAACCAATTACTGTACCCGCTAACGTTACAGTTACTATTGAAAATAATTTGGTTACCGTTAAAGGTCCCAAAGGCGAATTATCTCGCCAAATCAATAAAGATATGAAATTGACTCTGGAAAACGGCGTACTGACTGTTGAACGTCCGAGTGATGAAAAAACTCATCGTTCCATGCACGGTCTTTCCCGTACCCTGATCAACAACATGGTTGTCGGTGTAACCACCGGTTTCAGCAAATCTTTGGAAATTGCCGGTGTCGGCTATCGTGCCGCTAAACAAGGCAATAACATCAACTTTACTCTCGGATTCTCTCATCCGGTAGTAAAAGAGCCGCCTGCAGGTATTACTTTTGAAGTTCCGGCTCCTAACAAAATCGTTGTCAGCGGCGCAGACAAAGAAAAAGTCGGCGCAGTTGCAGCTGAAATCCGCACTCTGCGTCCGCCTGAACCCTATAAAGGCAAAGGTATTCGTTATGAAGGCGAATACGTTCGTCGTAAGATGGGTAAAGCTGGCGCTAAAGGCAAGAAGTAATTTCTAAAAGAAGGGAGTGAAACTCTTGCTTAACAGAGTTGATAAAAATGAGAAACGTCAAAAACGTCATCTCCGTTCTCGTCAATATATTATCGGTACGGCAGAAAAACCTCGTTTGAATGTATATCGTTCCTTGTCCAATATTTATGCACAAGTGATTAACGATGTAACCGGCGAAACGATTGTTGCTGCCAGTACTGTTGAGAAAGACTTGAAAGCTAACTACGGCGGTAATACTGAAGCTGCTAAGGTAGTTGGCAAAGCTATTGCTGAAAAAGCTTTGGCTAAAGGCATTAAAGAAGTTGTATTTGATCGTGGCGGTTACCTGTACACCGGTCGTGTTGCTGCACTGGCAGACGCGGCTCGTGAAGCTGGACTGCAATTCTAATAGAAGGAGGAATAAAAGTGGCGAATTTCGAAAAACAAGAAAGCGACTTAAAAGAGAAAGTCGTATTCATCAACCGCGTTGCAAAGGTTGTTAAAGGCGGACGTCGTTTCTCCTTCTCCGCACTCGTTGTAGTTGGTGACGAAAACGGTCATGTTGGTATGGGCCTTGGTAAAGCTGCCGAAGTTCCGGAAGCTATCCGTAAAGGTGTTGAAGATGCTAAAAAGAACTTGATTACTGTTCCTATGGTTGGCACTTCCATTCCTCATGAAATCATTGGTGTGTTCGGCGCAGGCCGCGTGTTCTTGAAACCGGCTGCAGAAGGTACCGGCGTTATTGCCGGCGGCCCTGTTCGTGCCGTACTTGAATTGGCAGGCGTACGTGATATCTTGACCAAATGTCAAGGTTCTAATAACCCTAACAATGTTGTTCGTGCAACTTTGGAAGGTTTGAAATCCCTGAAAAGTGCTGAAGCTGTTGCAGCTCTGCGCGGAAAAACCGTACAAGAATTACTTGGCTAAGGAGGTAGCATGATGGAACAAGTTAAAATCACGCTGACCCGTAGCTTGATCGGTTACCCGCAGGATCAACGCGCAACCGTAAAGGCTCTGGGCTTAGGAAAAATCAATTCTACTGTTGTTAAAAACGACACCCCGACTATTCGCGGTATGATTCACAAAGTTGAACATCTTGTGAAAGTTGAAAAAGTTGAAGCTTAAAACAAGGAGGTGTGCTACAGATGAATTTGCATGAATTATCTCCCGCTCCTGGATCTAAAAGAGCCTCCGTTCGCGTTGGCCGTGGTCTCGGTTCCGGACTTGGTAAAACATCTGGCAAAGGTCAAAAAGGACAAAAATCCCGCTCCGGCGGTGTAAAACGTCCTGGTTTTGAAGGTGGTCAAAAACCTTTGTATCTGCGTTTGCCTAAACGTGGATTCTATAATAGATTTGGCATGAATTATGTCGAAATCAATGTTGGTAATCTCAATTGCTTTGAAGACGGCACAGTAGTTGAACCTGTAATGCTGATCGAACACGGAATGATCAAAAACATTCGTGATGGTGTTCGTATCCTCGGCAACGGCGAGCTTACTAAAAAGCTTACGGTTCAAGCTATGGGTTTCAGCAAATCTGCTGAAGAAAAAATTATTGCTGCCGGCGGAAAAGTAGAGGTGATCTAAGTGTTCGCAGCCCTCGCTAATATTTTCAGAATTACGGAACTCAGGCAAAAAGTTGTATTTACTCTCGCCATGTTCATCGTTTTTCGGGCTGGAACACATATCCCTGTTCCTGGCGTTAACGTTTCCATGATCGAGCAGCTTTTCCAAAGCGGTAATTTGTTTGGCCTGCTTGATATGTTCTCCGGCGGCGCCTTGAGCAAATTCTCAATTTTTGCTATGAGTATTACTCCATATATCAATGCATCCATTATCCTTCAATTATTAAAGGTCGTAGTTCCTACTCTGGAACAATGGTCCAAAGAAGGTGTGGAAGGTCAGAAGAAAGTTACTCAGCTGACTCGCGGCGGTACAGTTCTGCTTGGTTTTATCCAGGCTTTAGGTATGGCTTATGGTCTGAGATCGGCAATCAATAACCCCGGGATCATGTCGATTCTGTTGATTGCGATCAGTTTAACTGCTGGTACGGTATTTTTGATGTGGATCGGTGAACAGATCACTTCTAAAGGTATCGGCAACGGTATCTCGCTGATCATCTTCGCTGGTATCGTTTCCAGACTTCCTGATGGAATGCATGTTATTTTCCAATATCTGCAAGCCGGCACGGTTAACATTCTGAACGTGATTTTGTTCGCGGTGATAGCTTTGGCGATGATTGTCTTTGTTGTAGCGATCTCTCAAGGTATTCGCAAAATCCCGGTTCAATATGCAAAACGTGTTGTTGGCCGTAAAATGTACGGTGGTCATACCAGCTACATTCCTTTAAAGGTCAACCAGGCAGGCGTAATTCCGATCATCTTTGCATCCTCCGTGCTGATGTTTCCGGTTACGATTGGCCAGTTTGTAGACATTCCTTGGGTAAAAACTGTTGCAGGCTGGTTTGCATGGGGTACTCCTCTTCAAACTACTTTGTATGTATTGATGATTTTATTCTTCACTTACTTCTATACCGCTGTAAGCGTGAATATAGCTGAAATGTCGGATAATATCAAAAAATATGGCGGTTTTATTCCCGGACTGCGTCCTGGCAAACCGACAACTGATTACTTGGATAAAATCATGTCCAGAATCACTCTGGCCGGCGCAATCTTTCTTGCATTGATTGCCCTGATGCCGAATGTTGTTGGTTGGATCACCGGTATAGAGGGTATCTATTTCGGTGGTACGGCCCTTTTGATCGTAGTCGGTGTTGCATTGGATACAATGAAACAAGTAGAGTCTTTGGTCTTGATGCGTCATTACCAGGGCTTTATGAAATAGGAGGAAGATTAGAATGTATATTCTTTTGATGGGACCTCCGGGTGCCGGTAAAGGCACTCAAGCAGAAAAACTCATTGCTGAATACAAAATTCCGCATATCTCCACTGGTGATATGTTTCGTGCAGCTGTTAAGCAAGGCACAGAATTAGGTAAAGAAGCAAAAAGATACATGGACGCCGGCGGCCTCGTTCCCGACGTCGTTACCATCGGTATTGTTCGGGAAGGCTTAGCCAAACCTGAATGTGCCAATGGCTTTATCTTGGATGGATTTCCAAGAACCGAAGAGCAGGCTGTTGCCCTCGACGGCATTTTAACTGATCTGGGCATTAAATTGACCGGTGTGGTTAATATCGTAGTTCCTGACGCTGAGCTTGTAGGCAGGGTTACCGGCAGACGTATCTGCAAGGCCTGCGGCGCTACATATCATGTAGAATACAATCCCAGTAAGGTGGAAGGTATGTGCGATAAATGCGGCGGCGCGTTGTATCAACGTGACGACGATAAAGAAGAAACTGTAAAAAATCGTTTGCATGCATATCATTCGCAAACGGAACCGTTGATCGAGTACTACAAAAAACAAGGCGTATATCATGAAATCGATGGCCTGCAGGAAATCGGCAAAGTTTACGCTGATGTTAAAGCTAGTCTCGTGGCGCTGAAGTAAGGAGGTAAAACGCTGTGTCCAAACAAGACGTAATTGAAGTTGAAGGCACAATCTTAGAATCCCTACCGAACGCCATGTTCCAAGTTAAATTGGAAAACGGTCATGTGATTCTGGCACACATATCCGGTAAGATACGTATGAACTTCATCAAAATTTTGCCTGGCGATAGGGTTACTGTCGAGCTTACTCCGTACGATTTAAGTCGTGGAAGAATTACTTATCGGTTCAAATAACCAAAGACAGGCAAGAGGAGGTTTAAAATATGAAAGTCAGACCGTCTGTTAAACCAATATGTGAAAAATGCAAAGTCATTAAACGCAAAGGCCATGTAATGGTAATTTGCGAAAATCCGAAACATAAACAAAAACAAGGCTAAGAAGGAGGTGCAGCGTTAATGGCACGTATTGCTGGTGTCGATTTACCTAGAGACAAACGTATTGAATACGCACTGCCGTACATTTATGGCATCGGTCTTACCCTGTCTCGTGAGATCCTGAGCAAAACCGGTATCAATCCTGATACCCGCGTTCGCGATCTGACAGAGGAAGAAGTTGCAAAACTTCGTGAAACTATCGATGGTGATTATAAAGTAGAAGGTGACCTCCGCCGTGAGGAATCCCTCAATATAAAACGCCTGATTGAAATTGGTAGCTATCGCGGCCGCAGACATCGTATGGGCTTGCCCGTTCGTGGTCAAAATACCAAAAACAATGCTCGTACTCGCAAAGGTCCGAAACGTACTATTGCAGGTAAGAAGAAATAATCAGTGAGGGAGGGATAAACGAGTGGCTGGTAAAAAAGTTGTTCGCAACAAAAAGAAAGTAAGTAAAAATATCGAAAGTGGCGTAGCTCATATTCGTTCCACTTTCAATAATACTATCGTTACTATTGCCGATATGAACGGCAATGTACTCAGCTGGGCATCTGCCGGCGGCTTAGGCTTCCGCGGTTCCCGTAAAAGCACTCCGTTTGCTGCTCAGATGGCTGCTGAAGAAGCAACTAAAGCTGCAATGGAACATGGCTTGAAACAAGTTGAAGTATTCGTTAAAGGCCCCGGCGCTGGTCGTGAAGCAGCTATTCGTGCTCTTCAGGCTGCAGGTCTCGAAGTTAACTCCATTAAAGACGTTACTCCGATTCCTCACAACGGCTGCCGTCCGCCGAAACGTAGAAGAGTTTAATTTATTGGAGGTGTACCCGCTAAATGGCAAGATATACTGAGGCTGTATGCCGTCAATGCCGTCGCGAAGGCGCAAAACTGTTCCTAAAAGGTGACAGATGCTACAGCGACAAATGCGCTTTTGCTGTTCGTTCCTATGCTCCTGGTCAGCATGGTCAAGCACGCAAAAAAGTATCTGAGTACGGTATTCAGTTACGTGAAAAACAAAAAGCACGCCGTATTTACGGTATGTTAGAACGTCAATTCCATAATACCTTCGTTAAAGCCGAAAAACAGAAAGGTATTACAGGTGAAAACCTGCTCGTTCTTCTGGAAAGAAGAATGGACAATGTAGTTTACCGTCTTGGCCTGGCTGATAGCCGCAGCCAAGCTCGTCAATTGGTAACTCATGGTCATATCGCTGTTAACGGCAAACGTCTTGATATCGCTTCCGCTTTGGTAAAAGCCGGCGACGTTATCAGCGTTATGGAAAACAGCCGTGGTAAAGAATACTTCAAAGGTATGGCTGAAACCCTGGCTTCAAAAACTACTCCTGCTTGGCTCGTTCTCGATGCCCAAAGCTTGAGCGGTAAAGTTGATCGTTTCCCGACCCGTGAGGAAATCGATGTTCCTATCGAAGAACATCTCATCGTTGAGTTGTACTCTAAATAATTAGTTGAACATCTGCCACCCAACATTAGGCGTATTGTGGTAATACGCACGAGAAGGAGGCTTTCCGCATGATCGAAATAGAAAAACCTAAAATGGTCACCGCTGAGATCAGCGATGACGGCCGTTATGGCAAATTTGTATGGGAACCGTTGGAAAGAGGCTACGGTATCACGCTGGGCAACAGTCTTCGCAGAGTATTGCTTTCTTCTTTACCCGGTGCTGCGGTTACAGCTGTTAAAATTGACGGCGTGCTGCACGAATTCTCTACAATTCCAGGCGTAAGAGAAGATGTTGCGGATATCATCCTCAACATCAAGGCTCTTTGCCTTAAAGTAAGCAGTGAAGAACCGAAAACTTTACGTATCGAATGCAGCGGTGAGCAAGAAGTTACTGCGGCAGACATCCTTGTTGATGCCGACGTAGAGATTTTGAATCCTGAGCTGCATATTGCTACCTTGGATAAAGATGCGAAACTCAATATGGAGATTGCCATCGACAAGGGGCTGGGCTATGTTCCTGCTGACAAGAACAAACGCCCTGATCAACCGATTGGTATGATTCCTGTGGATTCCATTTATTCTCCGATTACGAGAGTAAAATTTGGCGTTACCGATACTCGTGTTGGTAATGTTACCAATTATGACAAGCTGACTTTGGAAGTTTGGACCGACGGAAGCGTTGAGCCGGACGAAGCAATCAGCATGGCATCCAGTATCATGATTGATTACCTGAAGTTGTTCCAAACCGGTACCGCTGCTTCCAGCAGTATGGTCACCGTAGTTGGCAGTTCTGAGACCGCTCCGGTCGATGAGCCTGTCCAAGCAGGTCCTGGTTCCGTTTCCATCGACGATCTTGATTTGTCCGTACGTTCCAACAACTGCTTGAGACGCGCCGGCATCAATACTGTCGATGAACTGGTTCAAAAGACCGAAGAAGACATGATGAAAGTACGTAACTTAGGTCGTAAATCTCTCGATGAGGTTAAGAAAAAATTAGCCGATTTGGGACTGGCTTTACGCAATAGTGACGAAGAATAAGAAGGGGGTCGGAAACGAATGGCATACAGAAAACTGGGCCGTAATTCCAGCAACCGTAAAGCTTTGTTTCGCAGCATTTTGAGCTCCTTCATCAAACACGAGAGAATTGAAACTACTGTGACTAAAGCTAAGGAAGTTAGCAGCCATGTAGCCAAATTGATTACTTTGGCAAAACAAGGCGACTTGCATGCCCGTCGTCAGGTTCTTGCAGTTCTCGTCGATGAAGAAGCTACCAGAAAGCTTTTTGATGAAATCGCTCCGAAATATGCAGAAAGACAAGGCGGCTTTACTCGTATTTACAGAGTAGGTCCTCGTCGCGGTGACGCTGCTGAAATGGCAATTATCGAGCTTGTTTAAAAATAAGCATGAAAACCAGGAACTTTTGTTCCTGGTTTTTTTATTATTGTTAGTGGGAAATTACCAAAGGGACACAGTTAATTCACAAGTGGCATTAGCAATACAGGATAAAAAAGATGTATAATAATTATATGAGAAAAAGTTAGAAATATGCGAGGAATAATTTATGAAGGTAAATGAAGAAAATCCACTTGGAAGTGAAAAAATAAGCAGACTTTTACATGATTTTGCTTTGCCAAGTATTATAGCTATGCTGGTAGGAGCCTTATATAATATTGTCGATCAGTTTTTTATCGGACGCAGCGTTGGGATGTACGGTAATGCGGCAACTAATGTCGCTTTGCCGTTAACTACGGTATGTACTGCGTTAGGGCTGCTTTTTGGCGTTGGCGGTGCGTCTAATTTCAATTTGAAACTTGGGGCAGGTAAACGCGAGGAAGCGGCTAAATATATTGGCAATGCCATAACGCTGCTTGTCGGCAGTGGTGTGGTGCTGGCGGTATTTGTACTGGTATTTTTAAAGCCTTTGATGATTGCTTTTGGTGCGACGGATATTGTTTTAAAATATGCGCTTATTTTTGCAGGGATCAATTGTCTGGGGTTCCCGTTTTTGATTTTAGGGACGGGTGGCAGTACTTTGGTGCGTGCTGACGGCAGTCCTAAGTATTCGATGATTTGTATGCTGACCGGTGCTTTTATCAATCTGATTCTTAACCCGCTGTTTGTTTTTGTAATGGATTGGGGCATTGCCGGCTCAGCATCTGCAACTGTTATCGGGCAAGTTGTGTCGGGGCTTATGGTCGCTGGATATTTAAGGAAGTTCAAGACTCTGCCGTTGTCTAAAAACGATTTGCTGCCGAACTGGGAACGTTCCCGTTTGATCTCGGCACTTGGCGCTGCCAGCTGTTTTAATCAATTTGCGATTATGGTAGTGCAAATAACATTAAACAATACTCTAACTCATTATGGCGCAGATTCAATATACGGCAGTGAAATACCTTTGGCCTGTTCAGGAATCATTACGAAAGTAAATATGATCTATTTTTCAATCATTATTGGTTTGTCGCAGGGGCTGCAGCCAATCGTCAGTTTTAACTACGGCGCCAAAAAATACGGGCGTGTTATAGAAGCTTACCGCTTAACGCTGCTGATAGGAACGGTAGTATCCATTATTGCTTTTGCCTGTTTCCAGCTTTTCCCGCGGCAGATCATTGGTTTCTTCGGTGAAGGATCAGAAGCTTATTATCAGTTTGCGGAGGAATATTTCAGAATTTATTTGTTCTTTACCTTTTTAGACTGTATCCAACCGATTTCTTCCAATTTTTTTACGTCCATTGGTAAAGCAACTAAAGGCATCATCCTTTCACTGACCAGGCAGATTATTTTTTTACTGCCGCTGATTGTCATACTGCCTTTGTTTTATGGCATCAACGGCGTTATGTATGCAGGTATGACAGCAGATTTTGCGGCTGCTTTCCTGGCAGCATATTTAGGCTGGCGGGAAGTACAGCTGATGCGCAGCTGGATGAAGACTGACAAATAATAAGAAAAGCATCTTGTATTGGGAGGGTTAAAAATGGAGAAAGAATTGAAAATTAAAATGTATTCTTTCACAGTAGATTGCATAGACCCTTATGCATTGGCTAAATTCTATGCAGAGCTGCTGAATTGGGAAATACCTTTTTATGATGAGAACTGGGCCTGTATAGGAGCACCTGGAACATCACAGGGAACTTATCCGGGAATACTTTTTCAGCGAAATCCGGAGTACTGTCCGCCTGTCTGGCCGGAAGAGCCGGGAGTCCAGCAGCAGATGGCGCATCTGGACTTTGCAGTCAATGATTTGGAAAAGGCAGTTCAGCATGCGATTAACTGCGGAGCAACAATGGCTGCTGAACAGTTTTCTGAGGGCTGGCGCGTGATGTTTGATCCTGCGGGGCATCCTTTTTGTCTGTGTCAGATGAAAGCAATTTTTGAAAGTGACAAATTTGCTTTATTATAGAATTGAATGATCCTTCGGAAAGATCGTTTTTATACATATGTACATCAGCATTAGCTTATGGGTGTTGCAGTCAGGTAAAAATAAATCTTGTCTCAGATGATGCTGCGGTGAATTTGAGAATAAGAAAGTTTGAACTTAAGATCCGGATTTTCCGGGTCTTATTTTTGTAAAGTTAACCAAGTGTACTGGAGGCGGTTGACGTACCTGGGCTGGAATAATATAATATAAAGGTACTGAATTAAGCGGAGGTTTGCCATGCAAACTATAATTGAGGTAAAAAATTTAACACATGTTTATACCGACAGTGAAAATAAAGAAATAAAAGCTCTGGATAGGATCAATTTAGAAATAAGACAAGGTGAATTTGTTGCTGTTATTGGTGCCAATGGCAGTGGCAAAAGTACTTTAGCACGTCATTTTAACGCTTTGCAGAGGCCAAGTGAAGGTGTGTGCCTGATCGAGGGTATGGATACTACGGTAGAAGAAAATCTTTGGAATATCCGCCAGCATGTAGGGATGGTGTTTCAAAATCCTGATAATCAGATCGTGGCGGCAATTGTCGAGGAAGACGTTGCCTTTGGACCGGAAAATATCGGTGTGCCAACGGCGGAAATAAGAACAAGAGTGGATGCCGCGCTGGCGGCGGTAGGTATGAGTGATTATGCCAAGCATGCTCCGCATCTGCTTTCAGGCGGTCAAAAACAGCGCGTGGCGATCGCAGGTGTTTTAGCATTGGAGCCCAAGTGTATTGTTTTAGATGAACCGACGGCTATGCTCGATCCACAGGGGCGCAAAGAAATAGTAACGACTGTCAAAAAATTGAACCGGGAAAAAGGCATTACCGTGGTTTATATAACTCATTATATGGAAGAAGCGCTGCAGGCTGACCGAATCATTGTTATGGGAGAGGGCAGGCTTAAAATGCAGGGGACTCCGAAAGAGGTGTTCAGCCATGTACGAGAGTTATATGCTTTAGGATTAGAAGCGCCTTTAGCTGCTAAAATTGCCGATGATTTGCGGCAAAGCGGGCTGGATTTACAGCAGGGCATTATTACAAATGAGGAGTTGGCTGAAAGCATATGCCGATAACATTAGAAAACGTAGAATTTACATATATGGCTAAAACACCCTACGAACGCAAAGCGCTGCAAGGTGTTTCGCTGACTGTGGATAAAGGAGAGTTTGTGGCTGTGATCGGGCATACCGGCAGCGGTAAATCGACTTTAGTTCAGCATCTGAATGGTCTTTTAAAACCGTCGGCAGGTAAAGTAACGATTGACGGACTGGATATCAGCGGCAAAGGTGAAGCCGTAAAAAAAGCAAGACACCAGGTTGGTATGGTTTTTCAATATCCGGAACATCAGATCTTTGCTGAAACTGTTTTTGAGGATATTGCTTTTGGACCGCGGAATAAGGGGATGCAGGAAAATGAGGTTAAGCAGCAGGTCCAAGACGCGATGAGATTTGTAGGCTTGGATTTTGAAACCTTTGCCAGCCGTTCGCCGTTTCAGCTTTCCGGAGGACAAATGCGCCGCGTGGCGATTGCCGGGGTAATAGCAATGGACCCTGATTATCTGATTTTGGATGAACCTTCTGCCGGACTTGATCCGCGTTCGCGTGATGCTGTTTTCGCAGAAATCATGGCTTTGTATAAAAAACGCCGGATGGCTGTGATTTTAGTTACGCACAGTATGGAAGAAGCAGCCCGTTACAGTAACCGGCTGCTGGTTATTTCCGGTGGACGCGTCATTTTAGACGGAAGTCCTGCTGAAATTTATCAAAATCATAAAAATGAACTTTTGGCGGTAAGCATGGATGTGCCGCAGCTTTTCAAACTCAGTGATGAACTGCGTGCACGCGGGATGGAAATCCATGTGGATACCATGACTGCGGAAGCACTGGAAGCGCAGATCAAAACAGCAAAGGGGTTGAAATAAATGCTGACTGACATTGCGCTTGGACAATATTACCCGGGAAATTCCCTGATTCATAAGTTGGACCCGCGGACGAAGATCCTGATAACATTATTTTTTATTGTCGCTATTTTTCTGGCCTCAGGAGCCGTATCTTATGGAATACTTTGGGGCTTCGTATTTTTGATCATTCTTTTATCACGTCTGCCGCTGATGCTGGTTCTAAAATCAATAAAGCCGTTGTGGATCATCATTGTTCTGACAATGGTAATCCATATGTTTACAGGGCAGGGTGAAAATGTAATTTTTTCCTGGAAGTTTTTTAAAGTAACGCAGGAAGGTCTGGAAATGGGTCTGAAAATGTCGATGCGCCTGATCCTGCTGCTGCTGATTTCTTCGATACTGACATTTACGACGTCGCCAATAGTTTTGACTGACGGGATCGAGGCTCTTCTGCGCCCTTTTAAACGTTTTGGCGTACCGGCACATGAGCTGGCAATGATGATGACGATCGCCTTACGGTTTATACCTACGCTGCTTGAAGAAACAGACAGGATCATGAAGGCCCAGACCGCACGCGGAGCTGATTTTTCCAGCGGCAATCTGATGCAGAGAGCCAAAAATATGCTGCCGCTTTTGATACCTCTTTTTATCAGTGCGTTCAGACGTGCCGATGATCTGGCGGTAGCAATGGAAGCACGTTGTTATCGCGGAGGAGAAGGACGCAGCCGTATGCACGAGCTCGTTTATTATGGACGTGACTATGCGGCACTGGCAACAGTGTTTGTTTTGATTGGTCTGATGGCGTTTATTCGCTGGGGGAACGCATTATGCGTACTCTGAAATTAACAGTGGCTTATGACGGCACTAATTATCATGGCTTCCAGAAGCAGGCTAATGCCCTTACAGTGCAGCGGGTGCTTGATGATAAACTATCCTTGCTCTGCGGCGAAAAAATCGTTACAGACGGTTCTGGACGTACTGATACGGGTGTGCATGCACGGGGGCAGGTCGTATCGCTGACAACTAACGGCACTATACCGGCCGCTAATCTGGTCAGGGCGTGTGCGGGATTGCTTCCGGAGGATATAGTGCTGTGGCAGGCTGAAGAAGCTGAGACAGGCTTTCACGCACGTTACAGCGCTTTTTGGAAACGTTATTGTTATCGAATAGTGCAGAATAAACACGTTGACCCTTTCCTGCGCAACTATGTCTGGCAGATGCGGGAATATCTGCGGCTTGAAGCAATGCAGGAAGCAGCACAGCTGCTTTTGGGAACACATGATTTTTCGTTTTTCCGTTCGTCCGGCAGTGTACAAAGTTCGCCTGTTAAAACGATTTACCGAGCTGAATGGCTGCAAAAAGAGCAGGGAGAACTGGAATTCTGCATTGAAGGCAATGGATTTTTATATCATATGGTGCGTAATATCGTCTGGCATCTGGTAGAAGTCGGTAAAGGCACTAAAAGTATTGCTGCATTTAAAAGTGAGTTTGCAGCAGGCAAGCGCCATTTTAAGGATGCACCGGCGCCGCCTCAGGGACTTTATTTAGATTATGTTGGTTATATGCCGCATTTTCTGGCAGATATTGAAAAAATCAGAAAATAATCTTGATTTTGCTTGACAAAAAATGTCAAGATGGTTACAATATACATACGTGATTTTACGCCTATCTCCACTAGCCCCGGAGAGAAACGATAAAATTACATCGAACAGGAAATACTTTAGGGAGGGACATAAGGATGAAATCTTTTATGGCTAATCCGTCCAATATCGAACGTAAATGGTTCGTTGTTGACGCAGCTGATAAAACTCTTGGCCGCATGGCAGCCGAAGTTGCAAAAATCCTTCGTGGCAAACACAAACCGACATTTACTCCGCATATGGATACCGGAGATCATGTTATCATCATCAATGCTGAGAAAGTAGTTTTGACCGGTAAAAAACTGGTTCAAAAAGTTTACTTCCGTCATTCCGGTTATCTTGGCGGTGACAGCTACACTAAAGCTGGCGATATGCTTGCTAAGAACCCGGTTAGAATGGTAGAGCTCGCAGTTAAAGGCATGATTCCTAAAAATCGCCTTGGCAGCCAGATCTACACCAAACTGCACGTATATGCTGGTTCTGAACACCCGCATGCAGCTCAAAAACCTGAAACTTTAGAAATCAACGTAAGATAATCCGGAGGAGGAAACGTAAATGGCATTAGTTACTTATAGTGCGACTGGTCGTCGCAAATCTTCAGTTGCTCGCGTTCGCCTGGTTCCGGGTGAAGGTAAAATCGTTATTAACGGCCGTGAGCTGACCAATTATTTTGGTCTGAAAACATTGGAACTCATCGTTAACCAACCGCTTGAAATTACTGAAACCAAAGGCAAATACGACGTGCTCGTAAATGTTATTGGCGGCGGTATTTCCGGTCAGGCAGGTGCGATCCGTCATGGTATCGCTCGTGCTTTGCTCGACGTTGACGCTGAATATCGTCCGGCTTTGAAAAAAGCTGGCTTCCTGACTCGCGATCCGCGCGAAAAAGAACGTCGTAAATACGGTCTTAAAAAAGCACGTAAAGCAAGCCAGTTTTCGAAACGTTAATCATTGGGAACAGCAGTTCAAAACCCGCACAGTTTGTGCGGGTTTTCTTTTTGACCTAATATGAAAGAAACTTCTTTTAATTAGTTAAAACAGGATTTTAAAATAAATACTGTTGTTATAATATGCAGTAAAAGTATGCTTTTTATTTAGTTTATGTAATCATTTTAATTAAAATGACGTTTCAGGGGTATATATTTTCTCTTGACAAGTAGCAGGCAAGTAGGTATAATTACGTTTAACAATTCAAAAATTTTCACCTCAAAGACTGTGAAGGGAACAAGATAAAACTGGCAGGCCTCAGAGAGTCGACGGTTGGTGCAAGTCGATGGCAAAAGTTTTATGGATAGCTCATCCCGGAGTTGTCTGCTTGATATGTAGAGCGGAACGTGTGGCAACGTTAAGAGCCTGGGCCTTGTTTGAGGCTGAGAGGGCTGCATGGCAGCTGAATTAGGGTGGTACCGCGTGGAGAACAGTTCCTCGCCCCTATGCATTTATCGTAGGGAGCGGGGATTTTTTATTTCCGCTTCCGAAGTTGGGCCGCTGCGCCGGCATAAACAGATTGGAGGCAAATATTTATGAAACAAGCAAGTAAACAGTATATTCCTTTTCAGCCGCTCCAGTGGCCGAATCGCCAATGGCCGAATAAAACTATCACCAAGGCGCCGATTTGGTGCAGTGTTGACCTGCGCGACGGGAATCAGGCTTTGGTTACGCCGATGCAGCTGGAAGAAAAGCTGCTGATGTTCAAGACTCTGGTAGATATTGGCTTTAAAGAAATAGAAGTTGGTTTTCCGTCTGCATCTGAAACCGAATATGAGATCCTGCGCACTTTGATCGAAGGGCATCATATTCCCGATGATGTAACGATTCAGGTACTGGTGCAGGCGCGTCCGGAACTGATCAAAAAAACTTTTGAAGCAGTTAAAGGTGCCAAAAACGTTATCGTACATTTTTATAATTCTACCTCTACCTTACAGAGGAAGGTCGTATTTAAAGAAGATATGCCAGGCATTATCAAGATCGCAGTGGAGGGTGCAAAACTTATTCGTCAGCTGACTGAGGAAGAAATCGTCAGCAGCGGTATGAATATTCGGTATGAATATTCTCCTGAAAGCTTTACCGGTACTGAAATCGATTTTGCCATTGAAATCTGTGAGGCGGTAATGGGAACCCTGGGGTCAACGAAAGAGAACCCAATCATTCTGAATCTGCCTTCAACAGTGGAAATGTCGACACCGAACACATATGCGGACCAGATCGAATATTTCTGCACGAAGATGAAAAACAGGGAAGCTGCTATTATCAGCATTCACCCGCATAATGACCGCGGGACAGGCGTTGCTGCGGCTGAACTTGCCCTGCTGGGCGGAGCGGACCGTATCGAAGGAACCTTGTTCGGCAACGGTGAGCGCACTGGCAATCTTGATATTGTGACAGTTGCTTTGAATATGTATACTCAGGGTGTTGATCCGGAGCTTGATTTTTCTAATATTCTGGCGATCAAAAAAATCTATGAGGCCTGTACCAAGATGAAGGTGCCCGAGCGTCAGCCTTATGCGGGTGAATTGGCGTTTACCGCTTTCTCCGGTTCGCATCAGGATGCTATCCGTAAGGGTTACGAATATATGGCGGAAAGTGATACACCTTATTGGGAGGTACCGTATCTGCCGATCAATCCTGCCGATCTGAGCCGTGAATACGAACCTGTTATCCGTATCAACAGCCAATCCGGCAAAGGCGGCGCAGCTTTCGTGCTGCAGCATGCTGTCGGTTACAGGCTGCCGAAAGAAATGCATCCTGAATTTGGCAATATCGTGAAGGCTGCTTCCGATGCTTTTGGTGATGAATTGAAGGAAGAACAGATCGTTGACTTGTTTAACCGTGAATATGTAGAGTTTGACGGTAAATACAAACTGGCTTCCCACAGCTTCCTGGAGCAACGGGAGCTGGATGGTACTACACATACTCGTTTTGAAGGAAAAATAGATGTTTGCGGTGAGATGGAAGATGTTGCCGGGGTCGGCAACGGCCCGATAGATGCATTCTTCCAGGCGCTGGCAGGGATAGGTGTAGAGGGCTATGAATTTGTTAATTATCACGAACATGCTATTTCCCGCGGTTCTGACGCGAAGGGTATTTGTTATATAGAACTGAAGATTCCCGGTAACGGACATATCTTTGGTGTTGGTATCGACAGTAATATCAACGTAGCTGCGCTTTTGGGTATCCTTTGCGCTATTAACAGGGCTGAGAAATAATCAGAGCGGTGTAAAAATCAGATAAAAAATATTAAGGCAGACTTAGGTTGGTTATCTTGCAGATAAAGGCACAGTACAGATAAAGTACTGTGCCTTTTGTCGTAAATTTTGTGTAAAAGTTAAAAGATGCAGGCAGGAGCTTGGTCGCAAAGCTAGAAATAAACAGCAGCAATAACAGAGAAGATTGCGTATCAATAACAGGAAGAAGGGAAAAAGTGTAAAGTGCCAAGTCTGTAATGATAGTAAAAATCTGTCGTAAAGAAGGATGAAGATTTTATGGCTAAAAATAAAGTGATCCTGGGGCATTTGTCTGGCAGTGCTGTTTTCTTAAATCCAGTTTGTATGATCGTAACGAAAATGCATTTTAAAGAACCTGATGAAGGCATTATCATCAGCAAAGAAACAATTCATACGTGGGAATTTGTAACTGAGGAAGCGATCAAAGATGCTTTCGCAGGAAGGTCTGATTGTGCGCTTGAAGGGATGACAGAAGAATATGGCCAGGAGCTTATGGGGGCAGTGCTAAAACCACCTAAAGCATCTGTGTATCAGCTGGCCGTTCAATTTGAGAATGGGGAATACAGTCTGCTCGAGTTGGATGGATATTATGCTAAAGCTTTTATTGATGCTTCAGCTAAAGAAAGAGCAGCTTTATGTGAGCCGTGTTACAGCAGGGAGAAGGAGACTTCCCGCATGAAAAAAGTTGTCGCAGGCTGCATCTCGGTAGTTTCACTGTCAGGGCTGCTGTTATTGCTGTAAATGACAGCTTAAAATAAAACAATGATTATAAAAAATGAAGGCCGCTGCTCATCAAAAGCAACGGCCTTCATTTTTTAGGGGTATTGTGAATGTAAGGTTAAACAAATTTATAGCTTTTCAGGATACTGTGCTGTACTGCTTTATACAGGAAAACTGCTAAAATGACGGAAGGCACAGCGCTTACCGCCATGGAAACGGCACAGTTGATTGCAGATAGATAGGCTATCTGGTGCGGAAGTCCTAACACGAAGACTTTAAAGCCATAGCGAATCAGCGGTTCGGTAATAACATTGACCAGACAGCCGAAAACAGCCGCTATAGTTACGATCTTAGTCGCTTTTTTGTCATCTGCCGCAGCCAGATTAAAAACTTTATGGGCGATAAAGGCTACTGCCAGTCCCAGTAGAAATTTGGACAAAAAAGTCGGCGGTGCTGATGTGGTATAACCGGCTAAAATGTCTGCCAGTGACAGACCTATAGCACCTGTAAGTGCTCCGTATTTCGCGCCAAGGATCAGAGCGGACAGGATAATAAAAGCGTGACCGATATAAATTTTGCCGGTCATACCGCCGCCCATGGGGATCTCGATCCGCAGATAAGTAAAACAAACGAAAGCCAAAGCTGCAAACATACCTGCCAGCGTCAGCCTGGTAATATTGTCATTACGCATAAAAAACACCTTCTTCAGTTAAATCTACAAAATATAGTATAAAACAAAACTGGTTTGTGTAAAATAGACAGAAGTTGAAAAATAAAGCAGGACAGTTAGAAAAAGCAGGTAAATGTGGTAATAATGCGGCAGTCAGAAAAATAATTCACAAAGGTTTTGCAGAAAAAGATATATGAATAATGACTCATATGTTATAATAGATCTAAGGAATGAATTGCTGACCTTATCTAAAAGAACTTAAGTTATCTTTTTGTTTTACAGTATTATTTGACAAAGGCTTTACAGGTTGTTAAGATTGATTTATAAGATGTGTAAGGATAGCTTTCGCTAACCTTAAATTAACGTTGCTGGTTTTTAGTGGTAACGCTGAAGCAAATTTAAATTCCGAAATGGAGGCATAAATTATGGAAAAAGCGAGTATGTATATTTTTGGTATGTCATGTGCAGGTTGTGTTGCCAGTGTAAAAATGGCATTGGAGGATGTACCGGGCGTAAAACACGCAGCAGTAGACCTGGAGCAGTGCATGGCAGTTGTAGAATATGAAGCCCCGGCTACAGTGGAGCAGTTGGAAAGTGCAGTAAAAGAAGCTGGTTTCACTGTTGAAAAATAAAGCTTATGAAAACAATAACTATTAAAATTTCAGGAATGCATTGCGTTGCCTGTTCTAATGGTGTGGAACGTTCATTGAAGAAGGTTCCCGGCGTCGACAGAGCGGAAGTCAATCTGGCGACTCAGTCGGCGTTGGTGCGTTATGATGAAAATCAGGCTACCATAGAGCAGATGGAAGAAGCTGTGACCAGAATGAGCTTTGGTGTCGTCCATGATGCGCCGGGCGAAGAATCGACAGCGGAACAGAGGGCGGAACAGGATGCCCTTGATTTAAAGAAACGTTTGAAAGTGGCGGCTTTCTTTTTTGTGCCGCTGTTATATTTGGCGATGGCGCCGATGGTTCCTGGTAAATTTTTACCGGTACCGATAGATCCGAATCAGATGAGCGATGTCTATGCTTTTGTGCAGTTGTTGTTAACGCTGCCGATATTGTATGCCGGCGGTCCGTTTTTCAAAAATGGTATCATCAGCTTGAAAAATGGTGTTCCGTCAATGGATACACTGGTTGCTTTAGGTACGGGTGCTGCGTTTATTTACAGCAGCTATTCAACCTACGAAGTTCTGGCAAAAATAAATCCTCATGCTGTGCATAGTCTTTATTTTGAATCTGCCGGCGCTATTTTGACCTTTGTTTTGTGTGGTAAGTTTTTAGAAATGCGCGCGAAAGGTGAAGCTGGACACGCTATCAGCAGCCTGCTTAACCTGGCGCCGAAAACAGGCTTTATCTGGAAGGACGGCGAAGAGGTAGAGATTCCGCGTGAAGCGATCCTGACAGGTGATATAGTTATCGTCCACCCAGGCAATCAGATACCGGTCGACGGGGTGATCACAGACGGGCACGCCAGTATTGACGAATCGATGCTGACCGGTGAAAGTATGCCTGTAGGTAAAAGTGTCGGCGAAAATGTTTTTGCGGCTACAGTAGTTACCGACGGGTATCTGCGTTTTAAAGCCGAAAAAGTCGGTAAGGATACGATGCTGTCGCAGATCATGCAGATGGTCGAAGCGGCTCAGGGCTCGAAAGCGCCGATTGCCAAAACGGCTGATAAAATTGCGGCGGTTTTTGTGCCGGTAGTGCTGGTGATAGCTTTAGTTGCCGGCTTGAGCTGGTGGTTTGCCGGCACCGGCAGTAAATTTGCCATGCAGGTCTTTGTTGCCGTACTTGTTATTGCCTGCCCCTGCGCTTTAGGACTGGCGACACCGGCGGCAATCATGGTCGCTGTAGGTAAGGGTGCTGAAAAAGGCGTACTGTTCAAAAATGCAGAAGCTTTAGAAACAGCTCATAATGTAACAATGGCGGTTTTTGATAAAACCGGTACGATTACGAAGGGCAAACCGATAGTAACAGACGTTATCGGCTGGAATGGAGCCAAAGAAGAAGCGATAACAAGGCTGGCGGCGGCAATTGAACAAGGTTCAGCTCATCCGCTGGCAGTAGCTGTCAAAGAACGGGCCGCAGGGATGGAACTGCCGACATGTACAGATTTTAGAACTACGGTAGGCGGCGGCATCGCTGCCCGTTGTGAAAATACCAACGTACGGTTGGGAAATTTGTCCTTTGTACAGCCTGTGGCAATGATTCCGCCGAATGCCATAGAACTTGGCGAAAAATTAGCGTCAGTTGGTAAAACGATCGTTTATCTGACGATCGGCCGTAATTTATGCGGTATTTTTGCTATCGCCGATACGTTGAAGGAAGAAACCCAGGAAGCAATGCAGAAGCTGCACGAGCTGAATATCCGTACCGTTATCCTGACCGGCGATAATAAACGCGCTGCTGCTTATATTGCGCAGCAGGCTGGCGTGGACGAAGTAGTAGCTGAGCTGATGCCTGGTCATAAGGCCGAGCTGATCAAAAGCTTCCAGCAGGGTGGGGAGATCGTCGCCATGGTTGGCGACGGTATCAACGACGCACCGGCTTTGGCGCAGGCTGATCTGGGCATTGCCGTTGGCGGCGGGACTGATGTGGCGATAGAATCGGCGCAGGTCGTGCTGGTCAACGGAGATATTCGTAATATCAGTACTACCCTGCGTTTAAGTAAGGCTACGATCCGCAACGTTAAAGAAAATCTGTTCTGGGCTTTTGGCTACAATATTATTGGTATACCTGTAGCCGCAGGAGTGCTGCACATTTTCGGCGGACCTCTGCTTGACCCGATGATCGCTGCGGCCGCAATGTCGCTGAGCTCGGTTTCGGTAGTAAGCAATGCCCTGCGTTTAAAACGCTTTAAGTAATCTAAAAAAATTAAAAGTAATAAAGTGAATATTGATACATGTTTTTTACATGCTGAGGCCTGTAAAAATACAGAAAAAGGCGAAAGCCCCGTTTACATTTTGTAAGCGGGGCTTTTTTATTGCCCTTTCTAAGTACTGGGATACAGCTGCGAGGACTTATGGGAGGATAAAAAGCAAAAATAAAAATGTTTCACAATTTAAAAATTCGCAAAACATTAAAATAATAAAGTATTTCTTATAATATTCCACCATTGTGGATAAAGATAATAGTAATGTAAAGCCAGGGAGGTGAAAGCTATGGAACTTGATGATGAAAAACTGAGCTTCTCCAAAAAGGTTGTCGGAACGGTGACCTGGTTATTTGTCGGCATCATAATGTTTTCGGCCGGCACTTGGTTAATATACAGAGAAATACCGGACAGGCTGATAGATTATGTTGACGGTCCGTTTTCTGTTATCATCAGCGGTTATTTTGCCAAAGCCGGTATGGAAAACTTTTTGAAGCTGCGGGGAGGAGCTAAAGAAAAAGGCACCTAGAAAGGGGGGCTGGCTTATGATTTGTTATTATCTGTTTCCAAGTCCGCACTGAGAAACGTATGACGCAAAAGCATTTATCTAAATTATCAGGTATCAGTACAAGTATGATCAGTGCGATCGAATTAGGCGAACGGCATCCGACTGTTCCGGTTCTTGACGCTTTGGCAAGAGCACTGCAGGTTAAGGTGACCGATCTTTACAGCCGTAAATTTTGATTATGAGGAGGAGCCGTGATGGCGAAAAAGCAATACTTTGAGAATTTGTTGGGAGCGATGCAGGAATCAATTTTAAAAGCGCACAGCATGATCGAAAATCAGCACTTGAATGTTATGAAACGTTATTTTGACGAGTCGCAGAAACCGCTGACTTTTGATATCCAATATCCTCGTATCAATCCTGACACAGGCGAACTGGAATATGTACTGGTGCAGGTGCCGAAAATTGCGCTGGTACCGATGAATTCCCTGAAGCTGAAGGAGATGAAGCTGAAGTTTAAGGTAAAGCTGAGCAGCTGGGATGATGGTAAAAGCAATGACAGCGGTCTGCTGGCAAATATTTTGTCTTCCAACAAAACGGATACCGATAATTTTGTCGATGTAGAATTGCTGTTTGAGTCTAACGATCCTCCTGAAGCAGTTATGAAAATCAATGATCAGATGGTGAAAATACTACCCTGATAAAGCACAAACAGAAAGGATGTAGTTAATTATGGCATTAGTAAAAATGGCAGAAGAATTCGGCGGTTTGCCAATGGAGTCTTTGATCGGCGGCCCGCTGCAGGCTGCCTGTGACGCACAGACGATGCTGGCCGGCGCAACGGCTCGCTTTATTGAAGAGGTCGGCCTGGTTAAGGAAGGTGATAAACAGGTCGTACGTACCGTAGGGTTCAGCTTTACACGCAGCGCTAACGGCGATGACGGCAATGGTCCTGCTTCTGAAAAAGTGGAAATGAATATCCCGCTTTTGGCGATGGTCAAAGTTCCGTCTCTGTCGATCGATCTGGTAGATATTACCTTCGATATGGAAGTAAAATCTTCGGAAACTCAGTCGGAAATCGACGATAAAAAAGGCGAGCTGGAAGCAGAGATGGGTTTGCAGATCGGTCCTTTCAGCATGAAAGCCAAAGTTAAGGGCTCTATCTCCAGTCATAAGGAAAATACCCGTAAGAGTGATAATTCCGCAAAATATCATGTGCAGGTCCGCGCTACTCAGGGCGAGATGCCGGAAGGTCTGTCCCGTGTTTTGGATATCCTCAATACGGCGATCAACCCCACAAGTATCCAGAAAACTGCGGCAGCAGGAGCACAGGGGCAAGAACATTATACAGCTGATAATGACGTTGCCTGATGAGGTGTAAAGGCAGGTAACTATGATGACGAAACCATTTGATGTAAGTGCGGTGGGCTATGTAAAACGTGTTGTTATCGGCAATACCGATCCAGAAAAAACAGTAAATGAGGAAGACATTGAAAAGCAGCGTCAGCTGCTGAACCGCTGTCTGTCAGATTCTCCGCGCGGACGGATCATCGGACAGGAGAAGAATTTCTATTTGCTGAATATCGGTGAGCATCAGGTGGTGATGCAGTACATAGTTTATCATGTTGGTTTTGCCAGAAGGCCGGTATGGCTGGAAGATTAAGAAAGCCGCCTGTTATGGGCGGCTTTTTTCAAAGGAGGGAAAATGAAGTGGAAATAGATAATAAGATCAATCTGGGGTTCAGCGGCGGCGGTTTCAGAGCTACGTTTTACTGTCTGGGGGCTTACCGCAGATTAGTAGAGCTGGGATTTGAAAAGCATGTCAGCGAAATAACCTCTGTGTCCGGCGGCAGTATTGCTGCAGGTGCTGTCATCAGCGCTTTGGCAGAAGGTGATTTCAGCAGTTTGCTTGATTTTGACAGGCGGGTGACAACGAAACTGATCAATCTGGGGCAGTGCAATTTCCGCAGGCGTATCATGACAAAAGCATCCTGGCTCGCTTATCTGCTGCCATATCTGCCCAAGCTGCAGCAGTTGGCTCTGGCGGCTGCTTTAAGGCCGAAGATGAGTAAAGCTTTTCCACAGGTGTTGGACGAAGAACTGTTTGAAGGCAGAAAAATGAAGCAGGCAGAGGCAGCGACAGAATGGAGCTGCAATGCTACATGTATCAATACCTTAAAAAGATTCAGGTTTAAAAGTAGTGATATTTACGGTTATCTGCTGGGGCGCAGCAGTGATATCGACGATATCTCCATTGCTTTTGCCGTTGCGGCTTCGGCTGCATATCCGGTAGGCTTCGCACCTTTGGAGCTGGATGTAGAGGCAAGAGAATTCAGGGATCTTTACGGTACGGGAACGCAGAAACCGGAAAATCCGGCCAAGCTCTATCTGACTGATGGCGGCGTTTATGATAATCTGGGCAGCGAAAGTATGTTGAAATCGCCTGTTCCATTACTGATGCTGGATGCATCCGGCGCAAGCCAACCTTTGTGGGATAATTCACACATGAGTAAGTTGGAGCTTGCCAACCGCACTTTGGCAGTAGGGCTGGATCAGGTCGTGTATCTGCGCCGCCGTCTGCTTTTTGAGGTTAAACAGCATCAGCAGCTTATTTTAGGTCGTGGGATAGGCAGGATCATAGAATATTGGCGCGAGCGTGGAACCAGAGGAATGAATATGGAACAGCTATTGCAGGTGGAACAGCTGTGTGCTGCACTAAGGACCGATATGGACGGCTTCCACGATGTCGAGATAGAGTATCTGATGTGGCTGGGAGCGGTAAAAATAGATTATGCTTTAAGATTGCTGCTGCCTGGCAATGAACAGCTGCAGCAAAGCAAAATGCCGGAGCTGCCGGATTATGACGCAGGTTTTGCAACAGCAGTGCTGGAGCGCGGCGGTAAAATGAGTGTTTTTAAGCCGCTGCATCACGATCTGCATTTAAATTAAGGAGCGGAACATATGAAGAAGACTTCATTTTTAGCGATACTTTTGGCTGCGCTGGTGCTTGCCGCCGGCGTTGTTACTAAAGACAGCGAGCTGATAAAAAGTTATGTGCCGGTTTTGCTGGAGCAGTTGCAGGCAATGGATACTGCAGTGCCCGAAGAAATGCCGCCAAAAGCGGAGGCAAAAACACAGGAAGCTGTGAAAACTGCTGACGATATCCTTGCCGTTACAGCTTTGGATATTGGACAGGGAGACAGTATCCTGGTACAAATGCAGGGGAAAAATATCCTGATCGACAGCGGCGACCGCAGCGAAGCTGCCAGGCTGCTGACTAAGCTGGAAGAAAATCATGTCGAGCAGATCGATATGCTGATCGCTACACATCCGCATGCCGACCATATCGGCGGGATGAAAGCGGTGCTGAACAGGTTCCCGGTAAAACAGGTTTATGACAGCGGTCAGAACTATAAAACTAAAATGTATAACGACTTTCGTTTGCAGATAGAAAAGGAACAGATTCCTTTTGAAGTACTGCGCGGCGGTCAGGAAGTTCCGGTCAATGAAATGGTGAAGCTGAAGGTCCTGAGTCCGCAGACGCTGTATAAGGGGACTCCTTCTGACACCAATAACAACAGTCTGGTACTGCGGTTGGAGTATAAAGATTTTGCAATGCTGCTGACCGGGGATATTCAGGCCGAAGTAGAACGTGATCTGCTGCAAACTGACACTGCGGCACTACAGGCGCAGGTTTTAAAGGTGGCGCATCACGGCAGTAAAACATCATCGATCAATGAATTTTTAGCTGCTGTCAAACCGAAGATAGCGGTCATCAGCAGCGGCGAAGGTAATAAATATAAGCATCCCAGCCCGGAGGTGGTACAAAGACTGTACAATTTACAGGCCGATGTTTTCAATACAGCTTTATGCGGCGATATTATTATAAAAAGCAATGGCAAAACCTGTGATATAACTGTTGAGAAGTTTTATGATGAGCAGCAGGCACAGGCAGCCTGAGACGGAGGGATAGAAAATGCGTGAAATAACATTGCAGGAATTGGCGGCGCTGGCTGAAAACGCCAAAGGTGAGATCAGAAAGATTTATTTGCACTGGACGGCGGGGCATTATAACAATACTTATGACGACTATCACCTGAATATCACAGGTGACGGTACAGTGTGGAGCAGCTGCGGGAAACTGACAGAATATAAAGAGCATACCTGGCATCGTAACAGCGGCGCAGTTGCGGTAAGCATCTGCTGCTGCGTCGATGCGGTGGCTTATGCCGATGGCAGTGTGGACTTTGGCAGCGTGCCGCCTACACGGCAGCAGTTAGAAACCTTGGAGCGGGTAGTAGCTGTTTTGTGCCGGGGACTGGATTTACCGATCGACGATAATTATGTTATGACCCATGCAGAAGCGGCTGACCTTGATGATTATGGGCCGGCAACGACCTTTGAAAGATGGGATCTGTGGAAGCTGGCAACTGCCGACGGAACTTTGCAAGATGGCGGTGCTTTGATTCGCAGCAAAGCGAAAGCCTGCTGTCAGTGGTAATAAAAAAGCCGTAACGCTGTTGGATCGGCGTTACGGCTTTCAGGTTTTTATTTAGTTGCTGTTTTAACAGGCAGCTGCGTTAAAAGCTCGATTGTAGAGCCGTCGGCAAAGGCCAGACTGCTTAGAGAAGCCTTCCAGGTCACTTTGCTGAAATCACTGTTCATAACCTTGGCATCATCAGTCAGAAAGGGGTTCAGTTCCCAGTTGAATTTATAAACTGCTGCTTGCTTGGCGGCCAGGTCTTTGCTGCTGGCAAAATTGCCACTGTAAAATAATTCATTATCAGCGTTGTAAAGCTCCAGAACTCCGGTAAAATACTGCAACTCCTTCACTGCGTTGTTAGTCAGCTGAATATCGGCTTCTAACAGGCGGATAACGCCGGAATAAGGAGCCGAAGTTATAAAGATTTTTTGCGGAGCAACGGCAACAGCGTCGTCGATCTGCTTTTGCACAGGAGCGTTAAGCTCAGCCAGTTTGTTTTGTAAGGCCTGATCACGTTCATTGATCAAAGTTTTCAGATTGTTGATCTTGGTTATCTGCCAGGTATCGTCAGTAAGCTGCTGCATAGCAAGCTCTACTAAAAAATGCTTGCCTAATTCGCTGTCAAAAACTTTGATGGTTACGACAGCGATGCTGCCATTTTTCTGAATCTTTTCCACACCCTGATACTGCATAGAATTGACGCCTGTCTTGTTTTTCAGATTATTGACGATATCAGTACCGTTGTTTTGCAGCATCGGCGAGTCGGCATCACTGGGATCTGCTTCTTCCATATTACCGCCGTTGACGTATTGTCTGGTCTGGTCGATCAGGATCGGGACGGCAACACCTTTGATATTCTGTACTAACGCAGCCAGAATCGGGCTTGACAGGCGTTCGTTGCCAAAAGAGGCAACAACGACATCGTCATAAGCGCTGCTGTAAAGTGTTTCCATATCGACGTGCTTTTCAAAAGCCGCAAAATCGTGCTTTTGTACCGCGCTGCCAATAAGGCCCAGCGAATACTGTGGCGTTTTGACCCAGTAGGCAAAGTACCAGACCACTGCGGCGGCTATTGCGATAACGGCAAACAGCAGCAGGTATCTTAATTTTTTTGTTTGCATAAGTGCATCCCCTCAAAAACTTTAAATTTATTATAATGCCTATTATACTACGACTTTGAAAGGATGCAACTTTTTTAGTCAACAATATAAATAAATTTTGTTTTAAAACTTAACAAGATAATAAAAAAGCTCAGACGTTGGAAAAGTATCTTTCCAGGCCCGAGCTTTTTTGCGGTTGTACGCTTTGGCATTTGCGGGGCGTTTGGTTACCGGGTCAATGTTGCCCCAGTTTTTGCGACGGCTTTTGTTGATCGCCTGCTGTGATTTTTTCGACAGCTTGGCGAATGGAATGAATTTTTCCATAAAGTTCACCTCGTTTGTGGTTAGTTAAAGGTATTATAACATAGAAATGAATAAATATGATAAAGCCGTATTACAATTAATATATTATTTAGTAATAGGTAATGATATATTAAAACTTAGTAATTTTATTATATTCCTGCTATTATCTCTGCCATACCTATGCGACAAATTTCGACGGTTTTCTTTATCGAATTAAATAAGTACAAGTCGAAATTACAGACTAATTACGTGTTCCCATTCGTTCCAGCAATCGCCATAATTTTATTGCTCTCAATTCATTTTTTCTCCAATAATCGAAAAAGTATCGGCAACTTATATCTATAAGGTTTTAAGAATCTTATTTTGCCAACCTTTACATGAAAGTAAAAAAACAAAATCAGATATAGGTTTTCCTTTTCATTAGCCGCGTCTTTATAATTTAATTTTCAATTCCTAAAACTTTACCTTGAATATCGCATCTATTATTTTCGCCGATTCTTATAGTTTTGAATTCATCAGAGTCATTGTCAGGAGCTAAGTATGTATATCCATCTATTATCAAATAACGTTTACACATCACTTCGCCATCCAAAACAAAAATTCCAATATCTTCGTGAGCTAAAACTTCAACATCTTCTATTAAGGCAATACTACCATCTGGTATGGTTGGTTCCATACTCTTTCCAGAAATTCTTATAGCAAAATCGGCATTCGAATTATCCGATTCATGATCTTCTGATGAAACATCTCCATCTATATAAAAACCATTACCTGCACATGCCGCCAACTCATATAGCGGAATTATTTTCCCTTGTGGAACTTGCTCAGTGTCTCCTGGAAAATCATCTCTTACACCATGAAATTCTATATAAATATTTTCAATAAGTTTATTTAGCCATTGAAAAATATAATTTCCCTTTTTAAGGGGATCATTTGTAATTTGATTTTCTAATACGATTTTTGTGGAACCATTGTGTCTTTGATAAAGGCCTTGATAAAATTTTAAAGAATCAAACCTTAAATCATCAGCGTTAATTTGAAAAATAGTCTCATTATTTTCTTGAATCAAATATTCGTTATCAATATAATTAAATGCTAGCAACCTTGTCATATCTTTTCCACCTCTTTTGTATTGTTTCTAAGCCACCATCAATATTTTGTGCTACAATATCCAGAACATTATATTCTGTACAAGCGTATTCTAATGCTCCAGACTGAATCTTAATTTTACCGTCTTTTTTTGAAATGAAAACCAGATTGTCTATATCTAAGTTGACGATGAACTGTGGATTATGTGTTACCATAATTATTTGTCTATTTTCTCCCATGGTTTTAAACCTACTTAGTAAATAATTTCTAATAGCACTCTGTGAAATATTGTCCTCGGGTTGGTCAATAATGTAAACTCCACTTCTCGTAACTTCGTAAGAGAGCAAGTCAAAGTATATCTTTGCATCTAGACCAGAAGACATTTCTTCATATTTGTCCATTCCCTGAAAAATAATTGCATTGGTATTTTCAAAATCTTTATCTAATCTTTCTTTGATTTTTAATTCAAAGAACTCAAGAACAGGTATGGACTCATCATATTTCAGCAAAGAATTCTTTAATACTGGTTCTGTAATTGTATCCCAATCAATTTTTTTCCTTATTTTTAATGTACTATTGACCAAAGCATTTATATAATCAGTGTCTATCCTTTCAATGTTAAGTTTTGATATGAATTCATAATCAAATATCTTACTGCTATTTGGTCTTATATGTTTTTCTAATAATTGAGGTTTGTAACCACTAAGTCTTTTTCTCTTTTTCAATAAATCGACAATTTGCTCAATCAAATTATCGGTTTTCTCCGAAAAAGAGGAATATGTTTTTTGGTTATCAGTAACAGTCTTTTTATGCTTTTCTGCTACTCCAGCAATAGCTTTTGCTACTTTTTCAACTTTTTCATTTTCACTTTCTATGCATTTTATCTTTCGGTTGTATTTCTCTTTCATGACTTTAAATAACTGAATAGTTGATAAAATATATTCTGAATCACTTTTACCAATATCAAGTTTAAGTAATTCTTCTAATTCATTAACTATCTCATTGATTTTAGAAAATACAGCTACTTGCTTTTCTGTTTTTTGCTTACTTTTTCTTAAATTTTGAATATATGTAAGACTTTCAGGCGCTGTTTCAATAATTGGAATTTCAAACACATTTAACTTGTTTATTTGAGATTCAATATCAAATTTTTTCTTTAAGTATTGTATCATGCGCTTTATTTCGTTTTCGACAGCATTTCTATATACGCGTGAGTTTAATGGAGGAGGAAAATATTCTCTTAGAAAATCAGACGCATTTAATTTATTTTCTTCAAACTTAGCACGTACCTCGCCCTGCATATCAAAACAAAAAATTCCTTCAATAGGTATTTTTGACATAATTTCAAGTTTGTTCTTTTGGATATATTTCATATATCCACTCTTTGTTTTTGCTGGTAATTTCATTGCCCCCGGCTTTTCGAAATTTGTCAATGCATGTAATAACAATGATTTACCTATAGAATTATCACCGATAATAACATTGATGCCTTGAGATAGGGGGACATCAAAAATAGTATTCTCTACCTTAAGCGACATCTTTTTTACATATTGCTGTGAACCATTAAAAAAGCTATTTACTGTTTTCAAACGAGAATAGTCTGTAATTGCCATTACTAGGCCTTTAAATGTAGGTAAACATTTTGCATATGTATATGGAAAGTCAGTCATCTTGTCGGATAAATCTTCAGCTGGATAACAGCTCCAATCATGGCAATCAGTTCCTGTAATAAAACGTAAAGATTCCTCTAGATTTGATGTGGTTAAAAAGGCTTTATTTAGTATTTCATTTCTTTTGTTTTTAAATTCAAATGCCTCAAAATAATCCGTATAAACAAATTCTAAAAACTTTGCATTTCCAAGTGAATTTGCATCATTTTTTCTCGGTTTTTGACTAGATAGACTGTTTTTTTGATGTGCAATTAAAATTGTATCAATATCTATTTCTCTCAAAATTGACAAAAATTCTTCTTCTGAATAAGCCCCACCTGTAGAGGGGTTATTTATGTCTAAAATTTCAGCTATTTTTTTAACTTTTTCATCATCTAAGTCAGAAAATATTGCTATTATATGAATTGGGCTTATACTATTATCCAAAGAAAATTGAACTGAAAATTCAACTCCGGGTAAAACTTTTTTAATAGTATTATCTTCTATTTCTGCTTTTTTTAGTTCGCTATAAAGTTCATAGGAAAAAACGTCATGGTCAGTGATGGCACAAATATTTACTTCATTGTCATTTAACTTGCCGACTAACAGCGGTAGGTTTTCTTTCGTATTATTTTTAACTTTTGCTCCATCTTTTGCCGAAGATGCTTTTGAATGAATATGCAAATCTATTTTCATTCCAGTTTCTACTATATTCATGATAACTCCTCTCGATATTATACATAATCTTGCACCAACACTCTTTTGGCAGAACGGAAACTAATTTATAACATAGTCACCATATTTAATTGAACAGGTATTATTCCACAAGTCACCTTTTAGTTATCTCAAAAAAGAATATTGTAGTTTATTGTAGCATAGTTACCAATCTTTCTCAATAAAATCAATCACTCTCAGGGACATTCAATGTAAAAGGCTATTTTTTACATTGAAAAAGGGACTAATATTTTGTCGTCAATGTAACATCTCTCTTTCTACCCCTATGTTTTGGGCTGATTTTCATGATAAAATAAGTGGAAAAAGAATAAAGACAAATCGCTCAAACCCTTGATTTTACGGGGCTTTTCCGATTTGTCTTTATTATACTGTATGGGCACATAGCTGATAAAATCGTCACTGTTTCGCCTGTTCATAAAAGAATAAAGAAATAAACAAGAAAAGATACAAGATAAAAAATAAACGTTTTGGATTTACGTTACAGAATCGTGGTATATTCTGCTGCAGTAGTACGCGAAACAAAATTTAAAAATATTTTTAAACTGCCTTTGATATAACAGGGGCAGTTTTCTTTTGCCCCGAAGCAGGGAAATGATTACAAAACAGTGGTTAGCAGAATCATTTGTGTAAGCAGCCTGATTTTTGGAATTTGGACTATGTATTTAGTCTGCGATGGAGAAAATACTGGCTGGTAAGAAGTTACAGGCAGGTGATTTAGAAGAAAATTTATGTAGGGCTGTCGACGAGTGAGCTTGAACAGTAGCGGTTGCGTAAAGGCTGTGGTGCAGATGGCTTTCCTTTTTAGTCTGTCCGGAAAAAGAAAAACTCACTGCTTATGCAGTGAGTAAGTAGTGTACTGAATTTTGCTGTTCAGGTAAATCATGCAGGGCAAGGTGCTTAATGTCCGTGGTGACTATGATTACCGCAGCCGTGTTCGCCGCAGGTGTGGCCTGCGCCGCCGTGTTCCTGTTCGTGGTGGTCGCATTTTACTGCCGGGTCATAGTCCAGTTTATTATTGAGCAAAGCATTTACTGCATCATCGGCCTTGCCGGTAACGCCTCCATAAAGCTTGATGCCTGCTTGTGACAATGCCAGTTGAGCGCCGCCGCCGATACCGCCGCAGATCAGAGTATCGACGCTGTGTTCGTGCAGAAATTGTGCCAGCGCGCCATGGCCGCTGCCGTTGGTGCTGACGATTTCTGTTTTGACGATGTCAGTGTTTTCGATGTCGTAAATTTTAAAGAATTCGGTGTGTCCGAAGTGTTGAAAGATGTCGCCGTCCTGATAAGTAACTGCGATTTTCATTGTTATACCGCTCCCTTACTGTGATTGTTATGAGTTTGCGACATATGCCGTAAACATTTTTAGCATAGCACTGTTCGCAGCCTGTGTCAATAAAGTCGGGGATGACATAGTACCTGTTAAAATAAAAAGGCTCGCCGCCGTTGCAGACGCGAGCAGAAGAAGCTTGACTGTGAGAGATATTTTGATCTGTTTGTGCTTAGGTCGCCCATCATCGATATGTCAGCGCAGCGGCTGGCGTTTACGCTGGCGACGCGTAAAATATTTTGCCAGTCGATAGACGACGGTACGGTATTGTGTGGTCAGATAGACGCCGCCGAGGATAAGTACGCCGCCAATAGCCTGGGAGATGAGAAGTTGTTCGTCAAGAAACAGCACCCCGCAGACGATGCCGACCAGCGGCATGATGTTCATAAATACGGCAGCCTGACTGGGTCCGACGATGCCGGTACCTTTGTTCCAGAAGATCATAGCGATCAGCCCGCCGGCAAAAATGACGAACAGATATGAACCAAGAGCCAGCGGTGAAAGCAGTGAGGGCAGTTCGAAATGACCAAAATAAGCAGCGCCGGCTGCCGTGGTAAGCGAACCTAACAGACCCGACCAGGCGACGATGGCAAAGGGGGAAACAGCGTCGATGATGCGCACGACGATGATAGAGTACAGTGCCCAGGCGACCTGACTGGTAAAAAAGAGTACGTCGCCGATATTAAAGCTCAGCGTCAATATGGCCGCAAGCGAACCGTTGCTGAGCAGGTACAGCGCGCCGCATAGGCTGCTGCAGATGCCGAGCCATTGCAGGCGGTGCAGACGTTCATGGATCAGCACAAAGCTGAGCAGAGCCGTCACGATGGGCGTGAGTGTGGCGATAATGGTAAAGTTGGTGACTGTCGAATATTGCAGCCCGGTAAATTGGGTAACGTTATTGATGCAGACGCCGAGAATGCCCATGGTAAATAAGGCCGGCCAGGTCCTGCGTGGCGGCAGCAGCTTTTCGCCGCGCCAGGCAAGCATAGCAAACAGCGTCAGGGCTACGACAGTGTAGCGAATGCTGACCATAGGTATGGGCGACATTTCCCTGACGACGAATTTGGCGAACATCGGTTGAATGCCCCAGATGACACAAGTGCAGATCAAAAGTGCCGAGGCGGTAAGCTTGTTCGTTTGCATTGCAGTGCTGACAGACCTTTCGATGATGATTTATAAAGTGCCGGGCATCTGCCCGTACCTTAAAAGCTTAACAGTCGTTCAATGATTTCTGCCGCCGGCGTTTGACCAGATATCTGACCAGTTTATAGGCCAGCAGGCGGTACTGCGTAGTCAGATACACACCGGCTATGATAAGAGCGCCGCCAACTGCTTCGGAAGTATAGAAGCTTTCGTCGAGAAAGGCGATGCCGCAGATGATGCCTACTAACGGCATCAGATTCATAAACACGGCGGCCTGACTGGGGCCGATAACGCGGATGCCTTTGTTCCAAAACAGCATACCGACCAGGCTGCCGATAAAAATAACGTAAAAATAGGAACCCCAGGCCAAAGCGGAAAGGTCATAGGGCAGTGCAAACTGCCCGGTCAGGATACTGTAAGCAGCCGTAGTCAGCGAGCCAAGCAGTCCGGCCCAGGCTACAGCGCTGTAGGCAGATACATATTTACTGACCTGCGCGACAAGAATGGTATAAAAAGCCCAGGCAACCATACTGACGCAGAACAGGATATCACCGAAATTAAAGTTCAGGTTGATAATCGTTGAAAGCGAACCTTTGCTGATCAGGTAAACGGCGCCGATGATACTGGCTGCGATACCGAGCCATTGCAGCTTGTGCAGCCGTTCATGCAGCAGCACCAGACTTAAGAGTGCGGTCACGGCAGGCGTCAGCGAGGCAATAATAGTAAGGTTGGCTACGGTCGAGTATTGCAGGCCTGTAAATTGTGCAACATTGTTGCCGCCAACGCTGAGGACGCCCATCAAAAACAGCGGCAGCCAGGCCTTGCGTGGTGGCAGCAGTTTTTCGCCGCTGTAAGCTAGCGCTGCCAGCAGCACTACGCCTACTGTAAAATAACGGATACTGACCAGAGAGATCGGGTCGAACTCGCGGACGACAAAAGTGACGAACATCGGCTGTGCGCCCCAAATGATGCAGGCGGATAAAACCATCAGTGTTGCTGCGGAAATATTTTTGGGCATGGGAACGCCTTCTTCGCTGTTTATTTTACCAGCTGTGGTGTAAAACCCTGCGTGTCACAGCTGACAAGCTTATAGGTGATGCCGTTGCGGATACCTTCAAAAACCATGTTGGCGTCGCTGCCGTGGATATGGCCGAAAACGCAGTGCCTGACGCCATAACGCTCCAGCAGTTCGGCAAAAACAGATTCATTTGCAGCGTCGTAAAGCGGCGGATAATGCAGTGCGGCTATGATATCGCTGTAGCCGGCTTGTCTGGCAGCTTCCAGTGAAGCCTCCAGGCGCAGTCCTTCACGGCGGTAGATAACGGCATCGTCCGCGTTAAAATTGTCAGACGAAGGCAGGAGCCAGCCACGGCTGCCGCAGATGGCAGTAGTGCCGCAGGTAAAAAAGTTGTTTTGCAGAAAGCTGAAATTATTTTCTGTCGCAGTCTGCATCTTTTTTAAAGATGCCCACCAGTAATCATGGTTGCCGCGCAGGATGATTTTGCGCCCGGGCAGGGCGGCGATCCAGTTCAGGTCGGTCAGCGCGTCTTGCAGGTCCATGGCCCAGGAGGTGTCGCCGCAGATGATGACGGTATCGTCGCTGTTGATAAGTTGATGCCAGTTGGCTGCAACCTTGGCGGCGTGGTCTGCCCAGTGTTCACCGAAGATTTCCATAGGCTTGGACGGAGGCTTTCCGGAAAGGTGCAGGTCGCCGATAGCGTAAATTTTCATGAATTGTGCTCCATTTTTGCTGCTTAATGTTAACTTTATGTTAGCTTATTTTAAGAAGGAATGCAAGGAATTGCTGACAGGGTTGACCTCAGCGCGAAAATAAATGCCTGTACTGACTGTCAGCGTCGTAGCAGAGGCTGTGAATATATTTGAAATCTAACCAGGAGGGAGGGTATCTTTTTCTTTCTATTTCTACTGCGGCAGGCACTTGGCAGACGGGGAAGAAAAGACTTGAAACTCCGCGGATTTGTGATATAATGGTTAAAGTATTTGCAGAATGAACAAATTCGGTGAAGCGGAGTAGTAACCACAGATCCCTGTTGCAGAAAGTTGACGGCAGCTGCGAGTCAATACGGGAGCAAGGTGAACTCGCCGCGGAGGAGCCGCGTCAAAAGCGCGGACGCATAACCGGCGTTACAGGTTTTGAGTGGCCGAGATTTTTTTCGGCAATCAGGGTGGTACCGCGAAAGCTATTTCGTCCCTGGCCTAACAGCCGGGGACTTTTTTATTTGCCGCGCTGCGGTGGTAAGCAAATTTTAGGAGGTTATGAGAAGAATGATCGAAGAAAAGTATACTCCCCATGCCATAGAAAGCAAATGGCAGAAATATTGGGAAGATAACAAGGCCTTTAAAACTGATATTGATGCAGGCAAACCCAAGTCTTATGTGCTGGAAATGTTCCCGTATCCTTCGGGCAACCTGCATATGGGCCACGTACGCAATTATTCCATCGGCGACGTAGTTGCCCGCTTCCGCAGTATGAACGGTTTTAACGTGCTGCATCCGATGGGCTGGGATTCTTTTGGTATGCCGGCTGAGAATGCCGCGATCAAACATGGTATCCACCCTGCTAAATGGACGATGGAAAATATCGCCAATATGACCCGTCAGCAGAAGGAACTGGGCCTGTCCTATGATTGGGATCGCGAAGTTGCCACCTGCAAGGAAGATTACTATAAATGGACCCAGTGGTTCTTTGAGCTGTTTTATAAGCGCGGTTTGGCCGTCAAGAAAAAATCTGCCGTCAACTGGTGTGGTGAATGCAACACTGTTTTGGCTAATGAGCAGGTTATCGACGGGCGCTGCTGGCGCTGCGACCATGAGGTCGTCAAAAAAGATCTGGAACAATGGTTCTTCAAAATTACCGATTATGCGGAAGAACTTTTGGATGACCTGAAACTTTTGAACGGCTGGCCGGAACGCGTTAAGACGATGCAGAAAAACTGGATCGGGCGCAGTGAAGGTCTGGAATTCAGCTTTGACGTGCCCTGCATCGATGCTAAGCTGCCTGTTTACACTACCCGTCCGGATACGGCATTTGGCGTTACCTTCGTGGTTCTGGCTGCCGAGCATCCAATGGTAGAGCAGTTGTGCCGGGATAATCCGAAGGCGGACGAGATCAGGGCTTTCTGTGCCCGTGTGCGCAACCAGTCCGATATTGAACGTACTTCCAGCGAGTCGGAAAAAGAAGGTATCTTTACCGGGAAATATGCGGTCAATCCTTTCAACGGCCGCCAGGTAGAGATCTGGGTCACCAACTATGTCCTGTATGATTATGGCACCGGCGCTGTTATGGGTGTACCTACAGGCGATCAGCGTGACTGGATGTTTGCCGATAAATATGGTCTGGATAAGATCGTTGTTGTTACTCCTAAAGACCAGGAGTTAAAAGTTGAAGATATGACTGCCGCCTATGAAGAAAAAGAAGGCGTGCTGGTAAATTCCGGCAAGTTCAGCGGCATGGAGATGCATGCTGCGATCAAAGCTATTATGGATTACGCGGAAGAACAGGGCTTTGGTTCCCGTCATGTCAACTACCGTCTGCGCGACTGGCTCATCAGCCGCCAGCGCTATTGGGGGGCTCCAATCCCGATTATTTACTGTCCTGACTGCGGCGAAGTTCTGGTGCCGGAAGCAGAGCTGCCGGTACGTTTGCCGGAAGACGTCAAGTTTGATGCGGGCAGCGTTTCACCGCTGGCAACCAGTGAAAGCTTTGTTAACTGCACCTGCCCCAAATGCGGTAAGCCGGCCCGCCGCGAGACTGATACTATGGACACTTTCCTGTGTTCTTCCTGGTATTATCTGCGTTATACCGATCCGAAAAACGACGCTGCTCCATTCAGCAAAGAAGCTGTTGATTACTGGGCTCCGGTCGATCAGTACATCGGCGGTATCGAGCATGCGATCCTGCATTTGCTGTATTCACGTTTCTTTATGAAGGTGTTGCGTGACGCAGGCCTTGTAAAATACGACGAACCATTTACCAACCTGCTGACTCAGGGCATGGTCATTAAAGATGGTGCGAAAATGAGTAAATCTTTAGGTAATGTCGTTTCTCCGGAAGAGATCATTTCCAAATACGGCGCCGATACTGCTCGTCTGTTTATCATGTTTGCCGCTCCGCCTGAAAGAGAGTTGGAGTGGAGCGATCAGGGCGTGGAGGGTTCCTTCCGCTTTATCAACCGTGTCTGGCGTATCGTCAGCCACTTCCAGGGCGAGCTGGCCCAAAAGGTCACCAGCTATGATACTTCAAAACTGGATGAGGCTGATAAAGAGCTGCGCCGCGTGCTGCATAATACGATCAAAAAGGTTACCGACGATATCGAGCAGCGGTTTAATTTCAATACCGCGATCAGTGCGATGATGGAGCTGGTCAATGCTTTATATGTTTATAAGGAAGCTCAGAAAAATTACAATGCCGGTCTGGTTTATGAAACCGTTGCCGCTTTGCTGCGTTTGCTCGCTCCTTTCGTACCGCACGTAACCGAAGAATTGTGGCATGGCGTCATCGACGCTGACAGCAGCGTGCATGCACAAAGCTGGCCTAAAGCCGAGGCAGAGGCCATGAAGGTCGATAATGTCGAGATCGTGCTGCAAGTCAACGGCAAGGTCAAAGGACGTCTGGTTGTACCTGCGGAAGCCGGCAGGGAAGAACTGGAAAAACTGGCTTTGGCGGATGAACATATCGCCGCTATGATCGATGTCGGCAAGATCGTGAAGATCGTCTGCGTACCGGGACGTTTGGTCAATATTGTTGCCAGACCTTAGGCCGCAGAAGAAAATTAAATAGCTGGATCAGTAAGATCAAATCATAAAGACGCTATGGCAGAGTTCCTAAGGTATAACGAATTTATTGTTGACCTCGGGTGCTCTGCTTTTTTACGTTTTGAAGGGGCTGGATAGCGATGATGGAACGAGGGCTGAGAGGAAAAGTAGCAGCTTTGGGGGCTGCCGTAGTTTTATGTGCCGGCGGCAGTCTGCTGGGAAGCAGCCCGCAGGATACTGCTGCTGTTGTGCCTGTACCGGCAGTTGGTACCAGTACGGTACAGACTCAGGGAGTCAAGGTATATGTAAGCGGTGCGGTAGCAAAGCCGGGATTATATGAAGTCACCGCAGGCAGCAGGGCTACTGCGGCTATCGCCGCTGCCGGAGGGATGACGCTGGAAGCTAATCCCGATAAAGTTAATCTGGCAAAGCTGCTGAAAGATGGTATGCAGGTAAATGTGCCGCGGTTAAGTGCCAGGCAATTGCGTGAGCAGGCTGTGCCGGTAAATGCAGGTGCAGCTGCTGAGGCAGCAGGCGCAAATACTTTGGTCTCGGTAAAGAATGCTGCTGAGAGCGGCAGGGGCACAGCAAAAGCCGGTGGCAAGGTGCGTTTGAATACGGCTACGGCTGCCGAATTGACAGCGTTGCCTGGTGTCGGTGATATTACCGCGCAGCGTATAGTTGAGTATCGGTCTGTGCATGGGTTTGCCAGTATCGAGGATGTTATGAAGGTCAAAGGGATCGGTAAGGCCAAGTTTAGCAAAATGCAGCCTTATCTGGAGCTGTGATGCAGCGTCAGCTGGAACAGATCATTGTCGCCGCCACACTGGCATTTCTGCTTGGCTGCCACGCAGGGCTCAGTAAGCTGTTGCCGTTGATACCCGTATTGATGCTGGCGGCATTTTTTCTGCTGCTGCTTGACTGGGGCTGCCGCCAAAAGGCTGGAGTAAAGTTGTTGGCCGCGGCAGGTATTGGTTTATGTTTTTGTTGTGGCGCTGCCAGCGGCAGCGGGGCCATACGTCAGCCGCAGCTGCCTTTGCAGACTTTTACAGGTCAGGAAGTACGGCTTTTCGGCAGAGTAGAAGCTGGCAGTGTCAAAGTAACGCCGCAGGGAACCAGTCTGGTGCTTGCCTGTCGTACGCTGCAGCAAGCGGTGCAGACAAATAGTGCGGAACCTGGTAGCTCTTTTCCCGATACAGCAGTCGCAGTATCGGGTAAGGTACGTGTGTTCGTACAGGGGCAGGATCTTAGCGAGAAAATAACCGGTGGCGTTATTGTACAGGGAACGCTTAAACCACTGACTGATTTTGCCAATCCGGGTGGTTGGGATGGCGGGCTGTGGAACGAATTGCAGGATTTACAGGGGCGAATGTCTATAAAAGGCAGTGAGCTGTATTTGTCCGGGGACGGACAAAGTATCAGGCAGTATATCGGCGGACTGGCTGCAGGGCTGCGTTCAAATCTGCAGCATACTGTACCGGGACAGGCCGGGGCTGTTTTAGCCGGTATGACTTTAGGTGGTTACGACGGTATCAGTGCGCAGACGCAGGAAGATTTTGCTGCTGTGGGATTGGCGCATCTGCTGGCTGTATCTGGTACGCATATAGCAGTGGTGACAGGCTTTCTGCTTGTACTGCTGCGGCGCCGTAACCGCTGTACTATGGCGCTGCTGGCAGGGATTTTATTTTTTTATGCGGCTTTGTGCGGGTTCAAACCGCCAGTGCTGAGGGCTTTGCTTATGTCGCTGGCACTATTTGGAGCCGGTGTTAGCGGCAGGCTGCCGCAGCGCAGTAATATTTTCTGTGCTGTGGTCATACTGTTGCTTTGCTATGAGCCGCGCTGGCTTTGGGACGCAGGTTTTCAGTTATCATTTACTACAACGGCGGGTCTGCTGTATTTTTACCCGGTACTGAGCGGCCTGTGTACCCGTTACTTACCTGTGGGGATTGCCGAGGTCATGGCAGTATCTTTAACAGCACAGCTGGCGGCTTTGCCGTTTTTGATCCATTATTTTCATCAGCTTTCGCTGAGTGGACTGGCAGCCAACCTGCTTTTAGTACCGCTGCTGGAACTGGCACTACTGCTAACACTGGCGGGATATGCTCTCCTGCCGGTATTTGGGTTGGGCAAGCTGCTGTTTTTACTGGCAGGGCTTTTACTGCACCCCTTGCTGAATATCATTCACTGGCTGGGCTCCGGCGGCTGGGCAACTGTTACTGTTGGCAGCTGGCCGCTTTTATGCAGCGCTGTCTATTATTTACTGTTGTTGCTGCTTTGCGGCAGCAGCGACTGGGATGATTTCACTGCTTGCGAAAGACGGTTGCTGATCGGTTTATGCTGCTGTATGCTGGTGGGGATCGGGCTTTATGATAAATTTAGGCCGCAGCCGCTGACCGTACATTTTATCGACGTGGGACAGGGGGATGCGGCGCTGGTCGTAACACCGCAGCGTCAGACGCTGCTGATTGATACCGGTGGTCTGCGCGGCGACTATGATACTGGCAGCCGTATCGTTCTGCCATATCTGCGTTATCTGGGGATTCGCAGCCTGGATATGCTGCTTTTAAGCCACGGACACCACGACCATGCAGGAGGAGCGGCCGCAGTAGCTAAAAATATACCTATACGCAGTCTCATTCTGCCTCAGGAACAGCCTTCAGCAGATATACAGGCACTGCTGAAGAATACCAAAGCGCAGCTTATATATGCCGAGAGCGGTGCAAATTATTCCCTGGGCAATACTGCAATACAGATCATCAGTGCGCCTGTCGGCAGCGCTGACAGCGATGCCAATGAAAGCTCGCTGATCGTGAGGGTTGTATCTGCTGACGGCAGCATTGTTTTTACAGGTGATGCCACAGAAACGGAAGAACTGCTGGCAGCGGGGCAGATTCAGCCCGGTCAGGTATTAAAGGTTAGTCATCATGGCAGTAATGCTTCTTCTTCTATGGCGTTTTTAGCGGCAGTCAGTCCGCAGCTGGCGATTATCTCAGTCGGCGCCGGCAACAGCTACGGCCATCCTGGCAGTGAAACGCTGCAGCGTCTGGCTGCCTGTGGGGCTCAGGTGCGGCGTACAGATCAGGACGGAGCGCTTAAAATCACTTTTGACGGCAGCCAGGTAAAATGTTATAGTTATCGGTATCAGAAGGAATTTTTTTAGTGGCTTGAAGGAGTACAAACATGGAAATCACGGCAGAAAAAATTATGCAGCAATTAAGTGCCGGCACACAGGTCGCTTGTGTAATCGCAGTGTTCGGCGAAGAAGGCTATTATAAAGATAAAATAGCTGCTGCTTTGCCTCGGGCTGTTTTTGGCGATGCCGCGCCGGAAGACAGGGAAATAACCATTTTTGAGCGTGATACGGATATAAAGGAAGTATCTGCTGCTGTCAATACCTACCCTTTTTTCTCCGGACGCAGTCTTGTTATCATTAAAGATGAAAAGCTGTGGGGAGGTAAGGATGGCGGAGAAAAACGCAAACAGCAGCAGGAAGAGCTGGCAGAGCTGCTGGCTGATGTGCCGGAACATTGTCAGGTACTGCTGCTAGGCGAAAAAATCGATAAACGCGGCAAGCTTTATAAAAGTCTGCTTAAAACTGCGGCGCTGGTGGAATGCAAGTCCCTTAAATCCTATCAGCTGAAGCCCTGGCTGGATGAACAGGCTGCGCTGCGCGGCTGCCGTTTTGATTATGAAGCGTCGCAGACGATCATGGAATATCTGTCGGTAACTGACAATGCGCCGCTGCTGCTGCTGGAACAGGAAATCGAAAAACTGTCGGTTTACGCCGGTGAACGCAAGATCTGGACTAAAAATGATATCGAGCAGACTTTTGCTGCTTTGCCTGAAGTTTCGCGCTTTGCGTTGCTGAATGCCATTGCTGAAAAGAAGCTGGGGCAGACTTTAGAGCTTTTGGGTGAAGAACGTAAGCACGGCAATACTGTGCTGGCTCTATGCGGCCTGATTTCGTTTCAATTGCGACGTCTGGGACGTGTCAAAGAACTTCTGGAAGGTCGGGCCTCGCAGGCCGAGATCGCTTCAGAGTTAAAAGCCGCACCTTTTGCTGTAAAAAAAATGGCGGAACAGAGCCGCCGCTTTGGCTTAGGTGAACTGGAGCGGGCACTTTTGGAATTATCACAGCTCAATATCGAAATCCGCTATGGCGGCCGGCAGTTTGAAAAGCTGGAAGAAATATTGATCCGGCTTTTGAGCAAGTGATATTTGGCGTTTGGTTAAAAGAGTGCTTAAAGTTTGTTTTAAACACTGGACAAGCCTGACTGTTATTTGTTATAATGATGGCGATAGATCAATGGGGATCTTTCTATTTTATTGCTTAAAAATAGGAAGGTCCTTTTTATATTTGTATTTCAGCTTCAGCATTGGGAAAGGAGCGCGGCACAGTGCCGCAAGTGATTGCTATGATGAACAAAGAAATGTTGTATTACATTAACCCCGAACAGCAAACCCCTGAGGAACTGAAGGCTTTGCTGGAAATGCACCCGGAAATCAAATTTGTTTCTTTTATGGGTGTGGACTTTGCCGGTAACGATACCGACGAAAAAGTGCCCATCAATTTATTTATCGAAGATATCAACAGCTTCCTGGAAGGCATGGCTGCCCAGACTGACGGTTCTTCTGTTGTTTTGCCGGGGATTGCTACTTTAAATAATGCCCGCGTCGATATGAAGGTCGACAAAAGCGTCAACTGGTATATTGATTATAATTACGAGCATTTTGATGCTCAGACAGGTAAAATGGTCGGAACCCTGCGCATACCCTGTTTCCTGATCCACAATGAAATCTTTGTTGATTCCCGTTCGATCCTGCAAAACAGCCTGGATTATGTAGAAGCGCAAATGCTGGAAATGTTCAAAAAACATCCGCAGATAGCAGGTCTGGAGCATGTTGACCTGTCTCAGATCGAAAAGCTGGTCTTTACCTGTGCTACCGAGCTGGAATTCTGGGTCAAATCTCCGCGTGAAGACGCACCGATCGAAGCCCTTTCTTCTTCGCAGATGATGCAGGAGCAATACTGGCAGCGTACCCGCGGTAACGTGCGTACCGCTTTAGAACAGACTATAGAAATGATGGAAGCTTATGGTCTGGAACCGGAAATGGGCCATAAAGAATGCGGCGGTGTCCGTGGACAGATCGACGGAGCAGGTCATATGACGCATGTTATGGAACAGCTGGAAGTAGACTGGAAATTTAACGTCGGTCTGCAAACTGCTGATAACGAGCTGCTGGCCCGCATTATCGTTAAAGAGGTTTTCCGGATGAACGGTCTGGAAGTTTCCTTCCAGGCTAAGCCGATCCCCGGCGTTGCTGGCAGCGGCGAACATACCCATGTCGGTATTGCCGCCAAACTTAAAAATGGTAAAATGGTCAATCTGTTTGCTCCCGGCGATATGAAAGCGGATTTTCTGTCCGCTATCGGTTACGGTTCAATGATGGGCCTTTTGAAGAACTATGAGGTCATCAATCCTTTTATTTCAGCTACGATCGATTCATTGAACCGCTTGAAGCCAGGTTTTGAAGCCCCTGTCTGTATCGTTACCTCTTTGGGTATCAGTCCGCAGGTTCCTTCCCGTAACCGTACGATTCTGGCAGGTTTGATCCGCGATATCGACAGTCCGATGGCGACCCGTATCGAAATGCGTTCGCCTAATCCTTATACTAATACATATATTGCTATCGCTGCTTTCTATCTGGCAATGTGGGATGGCATCAAGGCTTGTGTGGAATCAGGCAAAAATTTGAAGGAACTGGAGGCCGAATTGTCCAAAAAGGCCGGCGTTGAAGGCTTCTATCTGGAAAAAGACCGCGAATACCGCAGCGAAGATGATGTTTTTGAAGACTTCAGCGAGGAAGAACGCAGCCGTCTGTTCGGTAAACCGCCTGCGACTGTGTGGGAAAATATGTGCGGCTTTAATAAATATCCCGAAAAGAAAGCTGCTCTTACCAGCGGCAATATCCTGCGTGCAGAATTTATCGATTCTTTTGCCAAAGGTGCCTTGGTTCGCTGGCAGACCGAGCTCTTAAACAGGATCATCCCCGAATTTCATGCTGAGATCGTGGCAATGAAATGTCTGCATGACACTGGCTTCTATAATAAATGTGACGATGAGCTGTGGGAGAAGATCGCGGCGCTGCGTGTTATGCTGGCTAAAGATTCTGTCGAGGCTCCGTGTATCTTTACTATGATCCGCGATGCTTTTAGCCGCGGAGATTTTGATGCTGCCTCCAAGTTAAAGCTGGAAATGGTAAAAACAATGGAGAAGCTGAGAAGCTGTTATCACGATTACAAGCAAAATATCATCGACTGATAGAACATATACGTTTTGGATCCGCCGTAAAATATTATCGGCGGATCCTATTATTTTTCACAAAATGTTTTCTTGACTGGAGCGCAGGCCAGACCTATATAATTTAAACAAGGAAAAAGAACAGGGCGCTGTTGCCGTCCTGTTCCGCAATTATATCGATATTTTTTACGGAACTGTTTTTGGCGGCAGGTAGTTACGCCTTTTGGGAGCGGTATAGCTTGGCATAAAACAGTATGGTAGCGGGAGAGAGGGGAAAAAATGAGGTGGAGTAAAGCTTTTTCAAAAACTGGACTGCTGGCATTGATGCTTGCTGTAGTCGGGAGCGGGATCTTTTTTTATGAACGTCAATATTGCGGAGCTGAACAGCCTGCACGTTACGAGCCGCAGCAGTTGCGGCAGGTGATTACTGCCGACAGTAAAACCTCGCGGACTATTATGTGGCAGACGCAGGCGCCGGAAAGCGATGCCTGGGTGGAATATAAGCTGCAGGGTGAAAATGAGCTTCACAAGTTGCAGGCGCAGGGCAAAGAATTTGCAACAGATTCAGGGACTGTTTATCAGCAAAGTGTGACGCTGACAGCTTTGGAGCCGGGAACTGTTTATGAATACAGGGCTGGCAACGGCAAAGAATTTTCTGTTTGGCAAACGTTGAAAACAGATACCGGCGGCGCTTTTACGGCTTTGATCTTCGGAGATTCGCAAAGCCTTGATTATAACGTCTGGCGTAAGACTGCCGCTTATGCTTACAGTCACGATCCGGAAGCCGCCTTTTTCATCAATATGGGCGATCTTGTAGATAACGGCGAGCAATACAGCCAGTGGCGCAGTTGGTTCCGTGGAGCGTCCGGGCTGCTGCCGCAGATTCCGGTTGCTCCTATCAGTGGCAACCATGAAAATTATTCGCTGCAATGGAAACCTTACCGCGGCGATTTATATCTGAATTTGTTCGATCTGCCCCTGAATGGGCCGGATGGTTTGCAGAAGCAGGCTTACAGCTATGATTACGGCGATGTGCATTTTTCTGTAATCGATACGCAGCAGGAGGAATTAAACGAGTGGCAGCCTGAACTGATCGCAAGTCAGGTGAGCTGGCTGGAGCGCGATCTGGCCGCCAGTGATAAGAAATGGAAAATCGTGTTGGTGCACCGTAATCTGTTCCGCTATCAGGACGGCAGACCCAATGAACTGGGCGCGGCACTTTTACCGGTTATTGACCGCGGCAATGTCGATGTAGTTTTTTCCGCTCATAATCATACCTATGGCCGTTCTGCTCCGTTTAAAAACGGTAATGTGGCATCACAGGGAACGATCTATATTTCTTCGGGCCGCAGTGGCGATAAAACCTGGTCCGGTTCGCGTGCCAAGCCGCAGGAGGTCGCTTTTGACGGAGTGCTTGACCAGCCTAATTATATGAAGCTGACTGTTAATGACGGCAAGCTGACAGTTACCAGCCTGAAGCAGGACGGCAAGCTGATCGATACGGTGACGCTGACGAAATGACAAGCTCCTGATTTTTTGATATAATAATATTATTAACAAATCAATGAATGGAGTGACATCATGGCTAAAGACAGTTCTTTTGACGTTGTATCGCAGGTCGATATGCAGGAAATGGACAATGCGGTCAATCAAACGAAAAAGGAGATCGCTCAGCGTTATGATTTCCGCGGCAGTGATGCCAGCATCGAATTAGAAGAAAAATGCATCAAATTGGCAGCTGAAGACGAATACAAGCTGAGCGCTATCATCGATATGCTGCGTGCCCGTATGGCTAAACGCGATATCCCGCTGCGCTGCCTGGAGCTGGGTAAGGTAGAGCCGGCCTCCAAAGGCACAGTTCGCCAGACGCTTACTATCCTGCAGGGTATACCGAAGGAAAAAGCTAAAGCGATCGTAGCCGCGATCAAAGCGACGAAACTGAAAGTCAATGCTCAGATGCAGGACGATCAGGTACGGGTCAGCGGCGCCAAAAAAGACGATCTGCAGGCTGTTATCCAAACGCTGAAAGCCGGCGACTTCGGTGTCGATTTACAATTCATCAATATGCGCTAAGCTGGATTTTGATACTTCCTACGTAACGTGGGAAGTATTTTTTTATTTTATTGTTTTTGCCAGAGTTTGCCTATATAATAAATATAATCCATATTGCAAACTTGCAATAAATTTGGTGACAAGGAGCTGATTTGTTGAATTGGAGAAAGAGGTAAAGAGATTAAAGCTGCATGGTTTCAATAATCTGACGAAAAGCCTGAGCTTTAATATGTACGACATTTGCTACACTAAGACGGTAGCAGACAGGGAGGCTTACCTGCAGTATATCGACGAGCAGTATAATGCCGACCGTCTTACGGAAATTTTAACAAATGTTTCCAACATTATCGGAGCAAACATTCTGAACATCGCCAAGCAGGACTATGAGCCGCAGGGCGCTAGTGTCACTATCCTCATTGCCGAAGGCTGTCTGCACAGCGTTGGTGCTGAAGATAACAGTTCCGCTCCGGGCCCTTTACCGGAAACAGTTTTAGCCCATCTCGATAAAAGCCATATCACGGTGCATACCTATCCCGAATATAACCCTATCGGCGGTATCAGTACCTTTCGGGCCGACATCGACGTATCTACCTGCGGTGAGATCTCGCCGCTGAAAGCGCTTAATTATCTGATCCACAGTTTCGATACCGACATTATGACTATCGATTACCGTGTGCGTGGTTTTACGCGTGATATTACAGGACATAAACTGTTTATAGACCACAATATCACTTCAATTCAAGATTATATCCCTGAGCTGGTCAAGGAACATTACCAGATGATAGACGTGAACGTGTATCAGGAAAATATTTTCCATACCAAGTGTAAGCTCAAAGATTTCGACCTTGATAACTATCTGTTCGGGCTTAGCAAAGAACAGCTGCATCCGGGCGAAGTAAAACGGATCGAGTCCAAGCTGCGTCATGAAATGGACGAGATCTTCTACGGCAAAAATATGGACCGCATCAATCTTTAAGGAGGAGTAAGAATGCTGGATTTATGGTTTTCTGAATTTCACGCTCCCGACGCCAAACTTTCGATTTTGGTCAAAGAGCAATTATATAGCGAGCAGACTCCCTTTCAGAAAATAGACTTTTTTGATTCGGAAACTTTTGGTAAATTTTTTACTTTAGACGGGTTGATCATGATTACTGAAAAGGACGAATTTATTTATCACGAAATGATCAGTAACGTGCCGATGGCAGTCAATCCGGACATCAAAAAGGTCTTGATCATTGGCGGCGGCGACGGTGGCACAGCCCGCGAGGTCTGTCGCTTTAAAACGGTAGAGCAGGTAGATATGGTCGAAATCGATGAACGTGTCGTACGGCTGTGCCAGAAATATTTTCCGCAGACTGCCTGTGCGCTGGATAATGATCCGCGGATCAATCTGATTTTTGGCGACGGGTTAAAATTTGTACAAGATGCGCCTGAGGGTGCATATGATTTGATCCTCGTTGATTCTACAGATCCGCTTGGCCCTGGCGAAGGTCTTTTTACGACCGATTTTTACCGCAATTGCTACCGGGCGCTGAATGATAAGGGTATCTTGATCAATCAGCACGAATCGCCTTACTATAAAGAATATGCTTATGAAATGCGCCGGGCACATAAAAAACTTGCTTCGGTATTTCCCGTAGCGACAGTTTATCAATTTTATATGCCTACCTATTCTTCCGGACACTGGCTGTTCGGGTTTGCCTCGAAAGGTCTTGACCCAGTGAAAGATGCTGACTTTAAACGCTGGGCTGAATTTGGGCTGCAAAATCGTTATTATAATCCCGGGGTACATCTCGGTGCTTTTGCTCTGCCTAATTATGTACAGGAAGAACTTCAAAAGGAAGATTAATAATTTTAAACAGGTATTCAGGTTTGTCTGCAAAAGCGGCAACACACTAAATGTGTTGCCGCTTTGTGATTTTATAACATAAATAGCTGTGTTTTAAAAATATGTAATAAAATTATTTTATACAATTTTATTTTAACAGTATTGCTGGATATATGTATATGTGTTATGATTTATTTATAAAAAACAAGAAAAACTTTAAAGTGTATTTGCATAGTATTTTGGCTGTATGAATAATAGTTATGTGAATTTTTATCTGCAGAAGCAAGAGGTGATAAATTATCAGATAAAGTACAGGTTTTATAGAAGTTCATAAAAATAAGAATGGTGGGATAATGGTGAAGAAAGTAATTTTGTATTTATTAACAATGGTTTTTGCACTCAGTGCTGCTACGGTGCTGGCCGCAGAACCTGCTGACTCTCCGGTGTCTATGCGTGAAAGAATGGAAAAAATCAGGGTGGAGAGCGATCCTGTATATCGGGCAGAAAAAGCCAAAAGAATGGAAAATATGCCTAAAGTAGCCGTTCTTTATGTAAATAATGCTGAAACTACTTATAACGACGAAGTAGATGGAGTGGTTTTGGGTAATTTGGAAAAATGCATCAATGATGATAAATATATTTATATCAATGGTGAACCATATGTTGAAAAGTTAAATAAAGTTGGTATTGTTGATATTACTACTGCTGAAAGAGCTGATATAGTCGATGCTTTTGAAGGTGAAGATGTGGATTATGTCGTTTTTATTGAAGTACAGCCGTTTGTTGCCAGAGACAAAGTGACGTTCTTTACAGTTGGTAAAGATATAACGACTACTGTACCGTTGAAAATCATTGATTTGGTAAATGGTAAATATTTATATAATGGCAAGTTTACCGAGAAAGCTTCCGACAGCACGATGATTGGCGGCATAGGCAACAAATCGGTTGCTATGAAAGCACTGAATAAGATCAACGAACAGATTACTTCTGTTTTAACTGCCAGATTGCCGGAAGAGAAACCTGTTGCGGTAGCTGCTGATAAAAAATAGGTTCCATAATGAAAAAATATTTTGATAAAAGGCTTGTTTGGGCCTTTTTAATGATATTTGTATTTTTTACTGCGTCCTGCGAAGCTGAAGCGGCTAAAAGCCTGCGGCAGAAAAGCAGCGTGCTTTTGGTATTTAACAATATCGCCGAAACACGTTATGATGAAAAGCTTACCCAAATAGCATTGGAAAAGCTGCAGAAGAAAATCGAAGGAATCTATCTTGAAGTTGATGCTGAACCTTATGGCGAAAATTTCAAAGAAAAGTCATTTGAGAAAGCCACGTTTGCAGAATTGACGGCGCAGGTTGATGGCTGCGGAGCAGATTATTTTGTTTATACCGAGCTGCAGTCCATTACAAAAGAAACACATTTTAATTTTATATATTTTGATAAAAATGTGGAAACCGGGCTGGTTTTGCGGATCGTGGATTTAAAGAATGATAAAGAGCTTTATAATAAAAAATATGTGATGAAAGCCGAAGATTCTACTGACTATTTCTTTATCGGCAGCGGATCAGTTGCACAGAAGGCGTTAGATGCCATACTGTTCAGAGCTGGCGAAGCGATTTCAGTCAAGCTTCCGCTTTAAAAATAATCTTTAACAGCCTCCAACAAGTAATAAAACTTGTTGGAGGCTGTTTTTTGTAAAACAGTTCGCTTTACAAACTTTACATTGATTTTACAAAACTGCGCTAACGGATTTTACTTTGCTGGGATATGCTATAGCCATAGTCAGAAAACTAAAAATAAATAATAAAAATTTTGGAGGCTATAGTGATGAAAATGAACAAAAAAGCAGCAGGTATTTTATTAGCAGCAATGAGTACGATGATTTTTACCGGCTGCGGCAGCAGTGAATCGGAAAAGAAGGCTGATAATGCGGCAGCAGGCAGTAAGATCGTTGTTATCTCCCGTGAGGATGGAAGCGGTACACGCGGTGCCTTTATAGAATTGTTCGGTATTGAGAAGAAGGATGCTGACGGCAAAAAAATCGACCATACTACTGATAATGCTGCCATTACCAATAATACTTCGGTCATGATGACTACTGTAGCCGGTAATAAAGACGCTATCGGCTACATTTCTCTGGGCTCTTTAAACGATACAGTAAAAGCGCTGAAAATCGATGGTGCAGAAGCAAGTGCAGCCAATGTAAAAAGCGGTGCTTATAAGATCGCCCGTCCGTTCAATATCTGTACGAAAGATGGTTTGAGCGAAGTTGCCCAGGATTTCGTTGCTTTCATTATGTCAAAAGAAGGCCAGGAGGTAGTAGCTAAGGCCGGCTGCATCGGCGATGACAAAGCTGCGCCTTATAAAGGCACCAAACCGGCAGGTAAAGTAGTTGTAGCAGGTTCGTCTTCCATAACTCCGGCAATGGAGAAACTGAAAGAAGCGTATATGAAAATCAATCCGGCTGCTAATATCGAGATCCAGAGCAGTGATTCCACTACCGGCGTTAAATCTGCTGTCAGCGGTATCTGTGACATTGGTATGGCTTCACGCGACTTGAAGAAGAGCGAGCTGGAACAGGGCTTAAAAGCAACTGTTATCGCTACTGACGGTATTGCGGTAATCGTAAATAAAGATAATAAAGTCAACGATCTGAAAAAAGAACAGGTCGAAGCTATCTTTACCGGTAAGACTACTGAATGGAATAAACTGTAAGCAGATAAAACTGAACACTGTAAACTAACGGCTGCCTCTAGGGGCAGCCGCCTGTATAATGTGAGGGAGTATGGAGAAGCGTAAAGAAGAAATAATGAAGTTTGTTTTTCTGCTGGCGGCGTGTGCCTCTATCGCTACAGTAGCTATGATTTGTCTGTTTTTGTTTGCCAACGGGCTGCCGACTATCGGCAAAATCGGCGCTGCAGATTTTTTCTTAGGAGAAAGATGGCGTCCTGCCAACGATGTCTACGGCATTCTGCCGATGATCCTGGGCAGCTTGTACGTTACGCTGGGAGCGATCATCGTTGGGGTTCCGGTCGGGATTTTGACGGCTGTCTTTATGGCGCGTTTCTGTCCTGAGAAAATATACAATGTGCTGAAGCCTTCTGTAGAATTGCTGGCCGGTATTCCTTCAGTTGTCTATGGTTTTTTCGGACTGGTAGTGATGGTCCCGTTTATCCGTGAACATATCGGCGGTACCGGCAGCAGTATGCTTACGGCTTCACTGCTTTTAGGCATGATGATTTTGCCGACACTGATCAGCGTCGCTGAAGCCGCGCTGCGTGCGGTGCCTGACAGTTATTATGAAGGGGCTCTGGCTTTAGGAGCAGGGCATGTCCGCAGTGTGTTTTTTACAGTCGTGCCGGCTGCCAAGTCGGGGATCATGGCGGCGATCATTCTGGGAATGGGCCGGGCCGTCGGCGAGACGATGGCTGTAATTATGGTTGCTGGCAATCAGGCCCGAATGCCTATAGGTATTTTAGAAGGCGTGCGCACGATGACAACAAATATTGTCATTGAAATGGGATATGCTGCGGATCTGCACCGTGATGCGTTGATTGCAACGGCTGTTGTTCTGTTTGTATTTATCCTGATTATTAATTTGACTTTTTCGTACCTGAAAGGTAAGGTGGTACAGCAATGACGGGTTTAAAAGCGCAGCTTAACCGTAAGCTGCATGAATGCGGACGCGATCCGCTGTCGTTGTTTTTACTGGGCTGTGTGATTGCTGCAGCGCTGATTACTTTCATGGTGTTGAGTTTTTTACTGGGGTATATTTTGTGGCAGGGGCTGCCAAATATAGAAACAAGTTTGTTTGCTTTGCAGTATAATTCCGAAAATGTTTCTCTGTTTCCGGCATTGGTTGATACGGTGCTGATGGTAGTGATGGCGCTGGCGATTGCGACGCCGCTGGGAATATTTGCGGCTGTCTATCTGGTCGAATATGCCAGCCGCGGCAACAGGCTGGTAAGCTTGGTGCGTGTAACTGCTGATACTCTTGCCGGTATCCCTTCGATTGTATATGGTTTATTTGGTATGCTGTTCTTCGTTACTTATTTGAAATGGGGGTATTCCTTGCTTGCTGGCGCTTGTACTGTTGCGATCATGATTTTACCACTCATTATGCGTACGACAGAAGAAGCCTTAAAAGCGATCCCTGACAGCTACCGTGAAGGCAGTTATGGCTTAGGGGCAGGCAAGCTGCGGACCGTTTTTGCCGTAGTTCTGCCTTCAGCGGTTCCCGGTATTCTGGCGGGCGTTATTCTTTCCATTGGCAGGATCGTAGGCGAAACGGCAGCGCTTATTTATACAGCCGGTACGGTGGCGGCACTTCCTGACGGGGTGCTGTCGTCAGGACGAACTCTGGCAGTACATATGTATGTGCTGGCCAGCGAGGGCTTGTACATGAAACAGGCTTATGCGACGGCTGTAATTTTAGTTGTGATCGTTGTTTCTATCAACGCTCTGTCGAGCAGACTGGCAAAACAATTGATGAAGGGAAAATAATATGGATACGAAAATAGCTATTGAAACTTTGGATTTATATTACAGTGAATTCCATGCGCTAAAAAATATCAATATGCGGATACCGGAAAAAGAGATTACTGCTTTTATAGGTCCTTCTGGCTGTGGCAAATCAACACTGCTGAAATCTTTGAATAGAATGAACGATCTTATCGAAGGCTGCCGTATTACAGGCAGGGTATTGCTGGACAATGATGACATTTATGCCAATGATGATGTTAATTTGCTGCGTAAACGTGTGGGCATGGTTTTTCAAAAGCCAAATCCTTTTCCGATGAGCGTGTATGATAATATTGCTTTCGGGCCGCGAACACATGGTGTCAAAGGCAAAGCTAAGCTGGATGATATGGTGGAGGAGGCTCTGCGTAAGGCGGCGATTTGGGATGAAGTAAAAGACAGGCTTGATAAAAGCGCGTTGGGTTTTTCGGGTGGTCAGCAGCAGCGGCTCTGTATCGCCCGCGCGCTGGCAGTACAGCCTGAGGTTTTGCTGATGGACGAGCCTACTTCGGCATTGGACCCGATTTCGACCCTGAAAATAGAAGATTTGGCATTGGAATTGAAGCAAAACTATACTATTGTCATTGTAACGCATAATATGCAGCAGGCTGTACGTATTTCTGATAAAACAGCCTTCTTCCTTTTGGGTGAAGTGGTAGAGTTCAACGATACTGATACTTTGTTCTCGAACCCGCAGGAGAAAAAGACTGAAGATTATATTACAGGGAGGTTTGGCTGATGGTAAGGAGCAGATTTGCGGCTCAGATGGAGCTTTTGAACACAGAACTGATCGTAATGGGAACTTTGTGCGAGAATGCTTTGGAGCATGTGATGCAGGCTTTGCAGGAAGATAATGATGCTTTAAACAGAGAAATTATTATTTTAGGCAAACGCACAGAGGAAAAAGAGCGGGAAGTAGAGAATATTTGTATAAATCTGCTTTTGAAGCAGCAGCCTGTCGCTTCTGATTTGCGTCAGATTTCAGCGGCTCTGAAAATGATTACGGATTTGAGCCGTATTGGCGAACAGGCTGGCAATATTGCTGAGATTTTAGGCAAGGCTGAATTTGGCAGGGATTATGATACATCGCTTTTGCAGCAAATGGCGACAGCGGCGAAAAAGATGGTCAGCACCAGCCTGGATGCTTTTGTGAAGGGAGATCTGCGTCTGGCTCAGCAGGTAGAGCGTGACGACGATATTGTTGACGAACTGTTCAGCAGAGCAAAAAAAGAATTGATCCAGGTCATTCGCAGCACGCAGGATAGCGGCGAGCAGGCTATCGATTACCTGATGATCGCCAAGTATTTTGAAAAAATCGGCGACCATGCGGTAAATATTTCCCAATGGGTGCTGTTTATGATTACAGGAGCACATGAGGAGGATACTGTGCATGATCTTTTGCGTGGAGGACGATCCTAATATTCGTGAATTAGAAGTTTATACATTACAGTCAGTTGGTTTCAAAGCTTTGGGTGTCAGCAGCGGCGATGAATTATTCAAAGCGCTGGAATGCGGTAAGCCGACCTTGATTCTGCTGGATATCATGCTGCCGGGTGAAGATGGACTGAGCCTGCTGAAGCGGCTGCGCGGCGATAAACGGACCGCGCAGGTGCCGGTGATCATGGCAACGGCTAAGGGTTCTGAATTCGACAAAGTTCATGGTCTTGATAACGGGGCTGATGATTATATCGCCAAGCCTTTCGGGATGATGGAAATGGTGTCTCGGGTCAAAGCCGTACTCCGGCGTTATAAGCAGGAGGATAAGCAGGGCAGACTTACTGCCGGTGAGTTGGTGATGGAAATCGATAAGCACCGGGTCATGGTCGGTGATCAGGAGGTAGTTCTGACCTTCAAGGAATTTGAGCTTTTACATAAGCTGTTAGAGCGTCCGGGACAGGTTTTTACGCGCGAGCAGCTTTTAACTGATATCTGGGGTTATGATTTTGCCGGAGAAACACGTACTGTCGATGTCCATGTGCGGACGCTGCGTTTGAAGCTGGGTGAAGCCGGAGCTTTGATAGAAACTGTACGCGGTGTTGGTTATCGTATAGGAGTTGGCTATGAGAAATAAAATTTTCAGCGGACTGCTGTTCTTGTCAACGGCAGCCGTGATTATCACTTCTGTGCTGATCGCCGTTATTATGTATCAGGGATCGATGGCCACGATGCAGCGTGATTTGAAACAGGAAGCGACTTTTATCAAAATGGAACTGGAACAGGGTGAGCAAAGCCATCTGCAGGCTTTGACTATGGAAAGCGGTAAGCTGACCCGTGTTACTTTGATTGCTCCCGACGGGAAAGTTGTCTATGACAATCATGTCGCTGCCGAAAAAATGCTTAATCATAAAGACCGCGAGGAAGTACAGGAAGCGTTGGCAAGTGGAGTTGGCCTGGCAGAACGTATGAGCGATACTCTTTCGGAAAAGACTTTTTACTATGCTCTGAGTCTGGAAAATGGCGATGTGCTGCGTGTTGCCAGAACGACAGATTCTGTTTTTGCTACAGTTGCCGGCAGTATCCCTTATATGATAGCGGTAGTGCTGGTAGTGGCTTTAGCTGCTATGCTGCTGGCGCGGCGCATTACTGATAAAATGATTTTGCCTTTGAATCAGGTGGATCTGGAAAATCCTTTGGAAAATGATACTTATGATGAATTGGCTCCGTTTTTAACTAGGATCGCTCAGCAGCAGAGGCAGGTTTCAGAAGGGCTGAAGCAGCTGCGGCAAAAACAGAATGAACTGGCGGCTATTACTCAGAGTATGAATGAAGGCCTGATCCTTTTGAATGACAGACAGAATATTTTATCGATTAATGACAGTGCTGCTAAGTTATTTGGCTTGCAGGATAGTGAAATAGTTGGTAAAAATATTCTGACTTTGGAACGGGGACAAGAAGTACAGGAACTGCTGCAGAAGGTAGCTGCGGGCGGCAGCGGCGAAAGCCTGTACCAGAAGGATGGACGTTTTTACCAGCTGTGCGGCAGCAGTGTTGGCGGTAAAGGCAGCGTCCTTTTGATTTTTGATGTTACAGAAAAGCGTGCGGCAGAAACACTGAGGCGAGAGTTTTCCGCAAACGTTTCACATGAATTGAAAACACCGCTGCAGTCGATTTTGGGTTATGCTGAGATTATGAAAAATGGCTTGGTCCAAGAAGGCGATAAACAGCGGTTTCTGGAAAAAATCTACAGTGAGGCCAGTCACCTGATTGTGCTTATCGATAATATTATGAAACTGTCACGTTTAGACGAGTCGGCCAATAATACAAATAATCTGGAAACGATCGAACTGAAAAATTTGGTTGAAAGTACTGTTCAGCGTCTGCAGGAACAGGCTGCCAGGAAAAATGTCGCTATAAGTGTCAGCGGCTGTGAAGCTGATGTAGAAGGAGTGCCCGCAGTTTTGAGCGAGGTCATTTATAACCTTATCGACAACGGGATCAAGTATAATCGTGAAAACGGCAGCGTTGAGATTACGGTAGCCGTAATTCCCGGTGAAGCAGTACTGACATTTAAGGATACCGGCTGCGGTATCGGCAGCGCTGATAAAGAGCGGGTTTTTGAACGCTTTTACAGAGTTGATAAAAGTCACTTTAAAGAAACCGGCGGTACTGGTTTGGGGCTTTCGATAGTCAAGCATGGAGTTATGTTCCATAAAGGGCGTATTGAACTGGAAAGTGAACTTGAAAAAGGAACTGTCATAAAAATATTTTTGCCGAGAAAATAATAAAAATACCCTTTGTCGGATGTATTTCGACGAAGGGTATTTTGTTTTTGAAATAATAATTACAATATAAAATGATATTTTATTGCTCAAATTGTATAATTTTGATAGAATAAATAAAATGATTAAAAAGATAAAATAAGTCTGTATATAATTTAGCTTAAACGACGGAAAAATAAGGAAGCAATTTTCATATGAAACGTCTTAAAAATACTTTTATTTGGTTAGTAATAATAATATCTGTTTGTGCCTGTGTGACTGCAAACGCTGCAGAAGCACAGGCTAAAAAAGTTTTAAAGGTGGCGTTTCCGCAAACCCGCGGTATGTGTGAGACTTATGAAGATGGCACGCACGGTGGTATCGTTTATGAGTGGCTGGTTGAAATTGCTAAATATACGGGTTGGGAATATGAGTTTATTGATGATTCTCTGGCGCAGTCAATCAAAAATATGGATCAGGACAAATACGATCTTATGGGCGCAGTATTAAAATCACCCGGGTTTGGTGAAAAACTGTATTATCCTGAGCATTTAATGGGATATAGCTACAGTTTGCTGATCTATAACAAGAATGACCAAAATATCAAGGGATTTGATATCAAAAGTCTGGAAGGAAAAACGATTGGTGTTTTTGTTAAAGCTATTGATAAAATAAAACGTTTAAATAATGTTTTAGAATTTAATGATGTAAAGTGTAATTTTAAATATTACAGCACTGCTGAATCATTTGAAAGTTCTTTAGACAATGAGGAAGTAGACCTGCTTTTGGTCAGCGATCTTTTTAACAAAGCAGCTGATTATAATGTTGCGCTGCGTTTTAATTCTGAGCCTTGCTATATCGTTGCCAGGAAAGATGATCCAGAGATAAGTGCGCAGCTTAATGAAGCGATAAAAAATATTTATGCAGTTAATCCAAATTTTGGCGAAGCCCTGTTTCAAAAATATTTTCCTGTTAATTACAGTAACACTGCTGTGTTCTCTGAACAAGAAAATAAGTTTATACATAAGAACGGTCCCTTTAAGGTAGCTGTAGTAAAAAACAATTATCCTTTTTATTATATTAAGGATGGCGAACCCAAAGGTATCGTTCCTGAAATTTTTGCATTGATTGCTGCTCAGATCGGAGCGGAGTTTGAGTATATAACGGCTGCTTCCTATGGGCAGACTTTGGAATTGGTAAAAAGCGGACAGGCTGATATCCTTGGTTATTATATCAATGAAAATAATGCTGTTAATCCCAGCGGACTGAATATTACTAAAAATTATATGATGTTGAATTCTATTATCATGAGAAACAAGTATGTTCCGTTTCCAAGTAATCAAAATGTTGCAGCAGTGATAACCGGAAGTTATGCATCACGTAATATCAAGCACAAGTCAGTTGAACATTTTGATACTTATGAAAAATGCCTGAGTGCAGTAGATTCTGGTGAAGCTTCTTATAGCAGAATACCGGTCGTTGTTTTGGAAAATCTGTATATGAGTGATTATTATACTAATATTATCCCTGTTACGGAAAGCCCAGAGATATATTTGTCTTTGGGGGTCAGCAGCAGCAGTGATATGCAGTTGTATTCTATTTTGAATAAAAGTTTGGTCAACCTGACCAATGAACAAACTGCGCAGATTTTGTCTAATAATACTTTGATGTCGGCAAAGAAGGAAATGTCTTTCAAGGCATTGGTTTATTCCAACCCGGTCATATTTTCTCTGATTATAATCGGCTTTATTTTACTTGTGGTAACGATTATTTTTATGTATTTTTGGTTTAAAATGAAAAATCAGGTCATTTATTTTAAAATGAAAAAAGTTGAAAATATCAGTAAGGTCCGCTCCGAGTTTCTTTCACGTATGTCACATGAGATCAGAACACCTTTGAATGCGATCATTGGGTTGGCTAATCTGATGCGGCTTTCAGGTGAAGGAGATCCTGTGACACAGAAAAATATTTCCAAAATTGATTCGTCTGCTAAATTTTTATTATCGATAGTTAATGATATCCTTGATATGTCAAAAATAGAAAGCGGCAAGATCCAGATCGAAAGCCGGCCTTTTTCTATGGATAATCTGTTACGGCAGCTGCGGAATATTTTTCTGGTGATGGCGGAAGAGAGAAAAATCAATCTGCAGTTTAAATGTTATTTTACACATAAAAATTTTGTCGGCGATGAGCTGCGTTTAAAGCAGATCCTTATTAATTTGCTTTCCAATGCTCATAAATTTACAGAAAAAAATGGCGGGATCACGGTAACAGTTCTGGAAAGTGCTGCTGAAGGTGGGGCTTCCGAGCTGCGTTTCAGTGTTTGTGATACAGGTATCGGTATTCCTGAAACAGATCTGGAACGTATTTTTGGATCATTTGAACAGGTTTTCCGAAAAAGCCGCAGCAATCAGCAGGGGACAGGACTGGGACTGGCTATCAGCCGTAATTTGGTAGAATTGATGGGCGGTATTTTAAGTGTGCGCAGTGAGGTCGGAAAAGGTTCTGAATTTTTCTTTACTATTAAGCTGCCTGTTTACGAAAAACAGGTTGATGAAATTCTGGAGAATAATGACGAAGTCAGGATGCATAGTTATTTGGCCGATAAAAATATTTTATTGGCAGAGGATAATGATCTTAATGCCGAGATTGCTGTAACAATGCTGGAAATGCAGGGAGTACATGTTGAGCGCGTTATAAACGGACAGCAGGTTGTAGACAGATTCCAGGAAACGCTGCCGGGCACTTACGACCTGATTTTGATGGATCTGCAGATGCCGGTAAAGGGCGGGCTGGAAGCTGCCGCAGAGATTAGGGCTTTAGGCAGGGACGACGCGCAGGAAATACCTGTTATTGCCATGACAGCCAATACGATGCAGGAAGATCGGGAAAAGGCTTTAGCGGCAGGAATGAATGGATTTATACCCAAGCCGTTCGATGTGGAACAATTGTATAAAAGTATTGAAAAGTTTCTGCATTAGCTGATAGTATTTGCTGAAGTCATAACAAAAGAAACTTTTATCAAGGAGAGGTTGCTTTGCAGCAAAAATATTTGTGTTTCTTGGCTATAACAAGCTTTTGCCTGGTGTTTTTCTCAATGGAAACCGCGACGGCAGAGGGTGAAGCGGAATTTTATTTAGATCCGATGATAGTTACAGCCGCGCGTGATGACAACAGTGCAGGTAAACCAGGTTATTATAAAGTTGATGAACAGAAGCTGGAAAACGGCAATTATGATAATGCTTTGGATGTGATTCAGCAGCTTCCGGGTGTTACTTTGATGTCCAGGGGAACAAGCGGTGGTATGAATGCCTACAGTAAGATTTTGCTGAAGGGTTCTGACCGGTATCTGGTAATTATTGACGGCGTGCGTTCTAACTGGAACGGCAATAGTTATAATGATTTTGATTTCAGCGTGCTGCCGGCGGGAATGCTGGAAAGTGTAGAGGTTTTGCCGTCAGCAGCCGGAAATGTTTACGGTAATGCTGCTAAAGGCGGTGTGATCAGGATAACTACAAAAAAAGCTGTTGAAGGTATTAAAACCAGTATCAATCTGGAAACGGGCAGTTATGGACGAGAACGTGAGAATATTTTAAATTTGGGCAAAAGCGGTGACTGGAGCTGGTCGGTTTATGCCCAAAAAAGTATTACAGGTGATTACAGCAGTGCCCGGCAGAGTATTTCTTCGTATGAAAATATTGAAAATGCCGATATCAAATTGACCAAAGCCTGGGGTGAAGCTGCTGATCTGACTTTAAGCTACAGTGCTTTCAGCGGCAGGTATACATCGAAGATCTTTAATTATAAAAACATGGAAAGTGATAAAAATAAGCCGCCAAAGTTGGTTAAAAATATTTTTATGGCCGATGCCCGCAAGACAGAAAATAATTTAACTCTGGAATATGAACGTAAAATCTCGGACACAGAAAATAATGTTGTGGGGATTTACAGGCGCAGCAGCAATGCCGCCTATGATAGAAGCATTAATGTTGAACGGCCGTGGCTGCTTGATTTGCGGACGGAAGGTTTTTTTGATCGCTACAGCAAACAGTGGCATCCTAAGCATACTTTGACCGGCGGTGTGGAATATTATCAGGATCAGGTCCTGGATTATCAGGATCTGGCAGCAAAATATAATGACAGAACGGTGATCAGTAAGGCTGTTTATCTGCAGGATGCCTGGCAGCTGGCCGATAGTGTCAAAGCTGTTGGCAGTCTGCGCCAGGATTGGAATTCCTATGCAGGGAGCAGGCTTTCTCCTGCGGTATTGTTGGAATATCTGCCTTTTGAAAAAGTATTATACACTTTGTCTTATACGGAATATTTTGCGCCGCCCAAACAGCTGCAGATATTTTCTCCTGATTATGGTGACGAGGATTTAAAGCCCGAAGAAGGTAAGATTTATGAAGCTGGTGTAACTTATAGGCCGGATGAGTCTTTATCATTGAAAATGAATGTTTTTCACCGTGATGCAACGGATGTTATTGCAGTCGAGAAATTTGGCGTTGGTAATAGTATGTTTTCCAGATATGCCAATATTGCGCACGAGAAAGCAACAGGATTTACTGTTTCCGCGTCAAAACGGTTTTCAGAAAAATGGAGTTCGCAAGTGTCTTATACACAGACGAAAGTGGATACGGAACGCAAAAACTCAAGTCCTGTAAGTACGATGATACCCCACGGTGAACTGTTGCTTGATTTAATGTGCGAGTATGATAAGTATAGTGTGCTGCTGCAGGGGCGCGGAGTTTTTGATCAGACTAACGGCCGCGGTGAAAATCGTTTTGCCAACAATAATTACTGGGTCTGGAATACTTCATTGAACTATAAGCTGCAGAAAAATGCCAGGCTTTATGTGAAGGTCAATAATATTTTTAATCAGTTTTATTCCAATTGGGACAATGAAAGCGGCGGGTTTCTTGGGTTTGATGAGTGGTATGCTGAACCTGGGCGGAACTATCAAATTGGTATAAACTACAGCTTTTAATTTTTCAGTTAATAAAAAATACCGCTGAACAAAATGGTTCAGCGGTATTTTAATGCCGGTTATTTCTTTTTATCTTTTTTCAATTCTACATCGATTTCAAAGAGTCTGTTCCAGGGGAAAGAAATATCAAAATTACTTTTTTCTGTAAATTTATAACGTCCTGATAAATCTAGGCAAACGCCTAATGCCAGGTCGTGAATCGGTTTTTGATAGGTGCCGAGAAGGTAAACTGCATCTTTTTGATTTTTGCTTTCTAAAAATGCTGTAGCGCTGCGGCGGGCATTGGCCTGATAATACCAGTCGTCGATAACTCTGATACGCATCAGCTTTTCAGCATCCTGTTTCGGCATCTGCGGAGTCAATATCCCCTGACAAATAGCAAATCCAACGGTATTGTCCGCAGTATTCCAGCCATTATAGGCTGTCAGCCGTTCCAACTGCCCCTGCTTAGCAAGCTCGTTCATAAAGCCATTATCAGCTCCGTTAGAATAAGCTACGTCGGCCAAAGAGACACGGTAGCCGTTATCCATAAGCTTTTTGAGCTGTTCGATATAGGCACGGTTTTGCGGTGAAGAGAAAAACTGGTTGGAAGGAGCGGTAGAATCCATCATTACGCCGTCAAAGGGCGTATTGAGCGCTAAAACAACATCTGCATTAGCAGCACTGGTAGCAGTACGTCCATCGACTGCTAAAATCTGCTGCGGCACTGATTGACCTAAGGTCATATCAGAATATTGCGGCAGCGTCCGCGGTCCCCAGCCCTCGGCATAATAGGCGTAAACACGTGGCTGATAACGGTTTAGTTCGTTGCCGGCTCTGGTCAGCAGCAGCAGACCAAGCTGGTCGACGCCGGGGACTATCTGAAAAGTGCGCTGCGTCAGATCATATGTTTCCTGAGTGAGCTTGCGCGCTTCCATATGGGTATGCGATAGCGGAGCATTATCATCTTTGCCGATTGCGAGAAAGTGAAAACGATTGCTGCGGGTCATTTCTGTCAGTTTACTGTTGATATTGAGATTTTTTTGACGGCGTTCCAGCCAGTCCTGCAAATCTGCAGCAGGCAGGTTTGCAGATAAAGTTTTTTTCGTTAAAGCGTCTTTGAGGCTGAGTCCAATCAAATCTTCGGAGTCACAAAGCTCGGAATAACGAAAAATAGCCGGACCGATTTTGGAATAATAGGAAGGTTCAACGGCACCAAAACTGGCACGCGGGGTTCTCATCAGAGTAGAGAAGGCGTAAAGCCGTACTGGGAACTGATCGCGCAGGGTTTCGAGCCGCTGCAGACGCTGCTCTAAAACTGCCTGCGATTCGTGGTGAGTGCGCGATGCAACCAGCCCGCCATAAATCAGACTGTCTGTGGAAATAACTGCGGCTTCTGCCTGAGGCGCACGGCTGACGAGCCATTTCCATAATTCATCGGGACTGCCGTTTCGATTATATGAAGCCAGGTATTTATCAGGCGGAAGCAGCACTTTGTAGCCTGCTGCTTCCATCGTTTTTGCAACATAAGAGGAACAGACAGGACGATTGTCCAAAGGTAAAAACAGCAGAGTTTCTTTTTGTTTTTCCGCTGCCTGAGCCGAAGCAAAGGACAGAAGCAGCAGGGTAAACATCAGTATTTTTTTGAATGGATTATTCCAGATCTTCATTAGGGCATCTCCTAAAATTATCACTAATCTTAATATAATTATAAGGTAACGATATAAATTTGGCTACAAGAATTTTACGGATCAAAATTATTGACAATAATTATTGTTAAGTTTATAATTAAATGTAATCACATAATCAATCGGTTATGCGAAGGAAGAGGCTAACGTATCTTTCCTGCAGAGAGGAGCGCCCAGGCTGCAAGCGCTTTGGAAAAACGATAGACCTTACCGCCTTCAAACCACATTGCAGAACCTGCCCAGGCAGTAAGTATGCAGTGTCGTACGCCGGCGTTAACGGTACCGAGTGGGCTTGCCTGTGGCAGGTCAATTAGGGTGGAACCGCGGTCAACTCCGTCCCTTTCCAGGGAACGGAGTTTATTTATTTTTAGGAGGCTAATGAAATGGCAAATGTTAAAGTAATTTTAAAAGATGGCAGTGTAAAAGAAGTTGCTGCCGGAACGACCTTGATGGAAGTGGCAAAAGGGTTGTCGCAGAAACTTGGCAAACAGGCGCTTTTGGCTGTGGTAGACGGTGTGAATAAAGATTTGACAGATAAATTGGAGCATGATGCGTCAGTTGAATTCGTTGTTCCTGAAAGCTCTGAAGGACTGCATGCGATTCGTCATACGGCGGCGCATATCATGGCTCAGGCTATCCAGCATTTATTCCCAGATACTAAATTTGCTATCGGGCCTGCGATTGCCAATGGTTTTTATTATGATTTAGACAGCGAGCATATTTTTGTTCCGGAAGATCTGGTTGCTATTGAAAAAGAGATGGCGAAGATCGTCAAAGCCAATCTTCCGCTTGTGCGCAGTGAATTGCCGCGCAGCGAAGCGTTGAAAATGTTTGCGGAAAAAGATGAGAAATATAAGGTCGAACTGATCAATGATCTGCCTGAAGACGCAGTGATCAGCACTTATACTCAGGGAGATTTCACGGATTTGTGCGCAGGTCCGCATTGTCCGTCGACCGGCAGGGTAAAAGCTTTTAAGCTGCAAAGTATTGCCGGCGCTTACTGGCGCGGTGATGAAAAAAATAAAATGCTTCAGCGTATTTACGGCACTGCTTTCCCAAGCAAGGAAGAGCTGGATGCTTATCTGCATATGCTTGAAGAAGCTGCCAGACGTGATCATCGAAAACTTGGCAAAGAGCTAGATTTGTTCAGTATCATGGAAGAAGGTCCTGGGTTCCCTTTTTTCCATCCCAATGGTATGGTCATCCGCAACGAGCTGATCAATTATTGGCGTGAAGTGCACAGACGTTATGGTTATCAGGAAATCAAAACTCCGATGATCTTGTCCCGTAAATTATGGGAGACTTCTGGACACTGGGACCATTACCGCGAAAATATGTATGTTACTGAGATCGACAACGAAGATTACGCTATCAAACCCATGAATTGCCCCGGCGGTATGCTGGTCTATAAAACTCATCCGCATAGCTACAGGGAATTACCGATCCGTGCCGGCGAGCTTGGACTGGTACATCGTCATGAATTGTCAGGTGCTTTGCACGGCTTGTTCCGTGTGCGCTGCTTTACGCAGGATGATGCCCATATTTTTATGATGCCGAGTCAGATCAAAGACGAGATCCAAAATGTTATTCGTTTGTTTGACGAAGTTTATGCAACCTTTGGGCTGAAATATCATGCCGAGCTTTCGACCCGCCCGGAAGATTCGATGGGTGATGCCGAAACTTGGGAAACTACAACTAATGCTTTGAAGAGCGCGATGGAGGATTTTGGACTTGATTATGTGATCAATGAAGGCGACGGAGCTTTCTATGGCCCTAAGATCGACTTTCATCTGACGGATTCTATCGGGCGTACATGGCAGTGCGGCACTATCCAGCTGGATATGCTGCTGCCTGAAAAATTTGATTTGACCTATACCGGCGAAGACGGTTTGAAGCATCGCCCGGTTATGATCCATCGAGTAGTTTACGGTTCTATTGAGCGTTTTATCGGTATCCTGATCGAGAACTATGCCGGTGCTTTCCCTGCCTGGCTTGCTCCCTGTCAGGTACGTGTAATGCCGATCACCGACAAGCATTATGAGTATGCAAAAAAACTGAGTGATGAAATGTTTAAATTGGGTCTGCGCGTTTATCTTGACGACCGTAACGAAAAAATCGGCTATAAGATTCGTGAAGCGCAGCTGCAGAAAGTTCCGTATATGCTGGTTATCGGTGATAAAGAAGTTGAAGACGGTACAGTTGCTGTGCGCCGTCGTGGCGAGGGCGATATCGGAGCTATGAAGCAGGAAGATTTTATTGCCATGCTGCAAGAAGAAATTGCCGATAAAAAATAATCAGCATGAATGCCGTCCTAGATAAAAGATAACAAAAATAGATAATCATTATTGAAAGGCTGAGCGGAAAGTGTTATAATATACCTAGTAAAACAGTAGTTCAAGCTGTTAAGGAGGATGTTATCATGAACAAAAGAGTTTATAAGGTTTTCAATGAGCAGGTTCAGGCTGAATTGTATTCTGCGTATATGTATCTGGCAATGAGCCTGGATATGGAAGCTAAAAATTATAAAGGTATGGCTAAATGGCTGTATCTGCAATATGAAGAAGAACGTGAACATGCTTTGCGTTTCGTAAAATTCATGCAGGACTGCGGCGCTCAGCCTCAGCTTCTGCAAATTGATATGCCTGCTGCCGATTACGGTACGCCGCTGAACTTGTTCAAAAAAGTTTTGGAACATGAGAAATATGTTACTTCCCGTATTTATGATATGTATGAAGTAGCTTTGAAAGAAAAAGATTACGCTGCCCAAAGCTGTCTTAAATGGTTTATCGACGAGCAGGTAGAAGAAGAAGCCAACGCTTCTGAGATTGTTGAAAAACTGGAAATGATCGGCGATAATATTTCCGGATTATTCTATCTTGACGGACAGCTGGGAGCAAGGAAAGATTAATAAATATGTTGACACAAAGTTAACATTATGATATTATATCCAAGTAACAAAGCAGAAGCCGCTCGCTTCTCACCTTGCAGCAAAAGCTCGACAGGGTTGGATATGATTTTCAGCGCGGGCAGTATTATCTGCTCGCGTTTTTTATTTAATTTTGGAGGTGAACGGTTATTAGCAAAGAAAGCTTGCGTATCAATGAAGAAATTCGGGCACGGGAAGTGCGCGTTATTGCCGGTGAAGGCGAACAGCTGGGTATTATGTCCGGTCGTGATGCTTTGCAGCTGGCGCAGGAAAGACATCTTGATTTAGTGGAGATCGCTCCTACAGCGAAACCTCCGGTGTGCCGGATTATGGATTACGGCAAGTATCGTTACGAGCAGCAAAAACGAGATAAAGAAGCTCGTAAAAAGCAAAAGACCTTTGATATCAAAGAAGTCAAATTGCGCCCCGGTATCGAGGATCATGACTTCGGCGTCAAATTCAAAAATGCAGTGCGATTCCTGGAAGACGGCGACAAAGTAAAAGTCACCATCATGTTCCGTGGCCGCGAATTATCGCATCCTGAGCTTGGCGAAGTGTTGCTCAAAAAAATGGCTGAACAGCTCAAAGACATGGCTGTCATCGAGCGCGCGCCTAAATTAGAAGGCAGAAACATGATTATGATTGTTGCGCCTAAAGCTACTAAATAAGGAGGACTTAACAATGCCTAAAATGAAAACCCGCAGAGCTGCTGCTAAACGTTTTAAAAAGACTGGTACCGGTGAATTCAAACGTGCTAAAGCCTTTAAAAGCCATATTCTTGAACATAAATCTCCTTCCCGCAAGAGAAACTTGCGTAAGGCTGCACTTGTTCACAAAACTGATCATGAACGCGTAGCAAAAATGCTGCCGTACGCATAATAGATAAGGGAGGCTGACTATAATGGCAAGAATTAAAGTGGGCGTTACTGCTCATCGTCGTCATAAAAAAATCTTAAAACTGGCTAAAGGTTATCGCGGTTCCAAACATTTGCTGTTCAAAAAAGCTAATGAAACCGTTATGAAAGCTTTGAGCTATGCTCGTCGCGACCGTCGTGCTAAAAAACGCGAGTTCCGTCGTTTATGGATCGCTCGTATCAACGCTGCTACCCGTGCTAACGGCATGAGCTACAGCCGTTTCATGAACGGTCTGGCTAAAGCCGGTATCGAAATGAACCGTAAAGTTTTGGCTGATATGGCTATTTATGATGCAGCTGCTTTCACCAAACTGGTAGAAGCTGCTAAAGCTGCTCTGTAAGAATTACTGCTTACAGTACAAATGAATTGCTGCTGCGGCGGCAATAAAAAACAGTGTAAGTCCTAGGACTTACACTGTTTTTATTTTAAAATTTTATTTGATGTTATTAAGGATAGTAACTAATTCACCGGCGCTGGTGTCACCGACAACAGGAGTAATAATACCCTTGCCTGCGATTTTTACGGTGCTGCCTTCCACATAAGCATTTTGAGTATTCTGGCCTGCGTGGTAGATCGCCGCAAGATTGCCTGCGACGAAGTAAGAACGCTGCATGACGCTCATATTACCCGCTGCGGCAGGGGTCATAAAGGTCTTTCCGTTAACTTTGACTTCGCCGCTGTTAGCATCGACAGTAACCTTGCCGTTGCTGTATTCGGTAAGCTTTTTGGAATAATTATTGCGGCGGTCGCTGTCTTTTGGATGAGTGGACGGGTTGAGTATATCGCTGAGAACATCTTTTTTGGAACTGTCGCTGGAGCTTTCGATGACTGACTGCCAAACTGCTGCAGGAGCGCCTACGTTATAACCGGCATCAGCCATATAAGTGAAGGCGATATTGTCAGCTTCCCATTCGTTGGGTTTGGTAACGCCTGTGTTTTTGGCATGGACTGCTACGACTTGTGCTGCCAGTCCGTTAGCGCCGCCGATTTCAGAGCCGACAGTTTTCATGACGAAGTCAACGGACATCTTTTTCTTTGCGCCTTTGATTGGATGTTCTTTCTGACCGTGTACCAGCTCATGAGCGATAACGGCAGCCAGCTTATCTTCATTGTAGTCCAGGAACCAGAAGGCGCCGATATTTACGGACATATTGTGTCCTAATGCACAGTAAGCATTGAAAAATTCCTGATTATTAACGAAATAATTATAGGGTTTACTATTGATTGTTGAGTCGCTTTTGGCGACAGCCGGGGTCATACGCTGCATAATACGGCTCAGCATAGCATTGGCATTATAATCGTTGTTGACGCCGTCTTCCTGTTTCAGGGCTTCGAACAGCTCGTGGCGGCCTTCGTTATCATAATAATTAAGCGCCTTGTTGATTTCCTGCTGTTCCTTGGCGGCGCCTACGGCTTTGCCTGCAATACTGCCAAGATTGATGGCTTCTGCCTGCTGTGGCAGAGTAAAGCTCAGTACTGACACGGCTAAAAGAGCTGCACCTACTATAATTTTAGATTTTTTAAACATTGATATCCCCCTTTGTGTATATTCTGTGAACTATTATAGCAAACGAAATGGTAAAAGCAAAGTTTTGTTTAAAGAATATTTTTAAGATAAAAAGAATTTTGCTTAATTTTTACGTCAGCAGTATAATTTAAGGTGAGTTTTTTATGAAGCAGTAGATAAAGACAAGATTTCTTTTGATGAAAATGAGGGAACCGGATGGAACGGATTTTGACTAAGGCATTGGCGTTTGTAGCCGTTATTGCCTTAGGTTATTTGTTAAAGAAGCGCGGTTTTTTTAAACCGCATGACTATGAACTTATTGCCAAAATAGTCTTAAATATCACGCTGCCATGTGCCGTTATTACCAGCTTTGCAGCTTTTAAAATGGATTATACGCTGTTTATCCTGACTCTGATCGGTTTTTGTGGAAATTTGCTGATGATTGCCTGGGGATTTATGCTGACGCGTTATCAGACGAATGCGGCAAAGATTTTTTATGTATTTAATCTGGCGGGCTATAATATCGGTTGTTTTACTTTGCCGTTTGCACAAAGTTTTTTGGGCCCTTTCGCTGTAGTAGCTACTTGTATGTTTGATGTTGGTAATTCGATTATGTGTACTGGCGGAACTTATGCTTTGGCCGGCGGGCTAGTGCATACGGGTGAAAAATACGAGCCTGTTAATCTGCGCAGTATAGCGGCCAAACTTCTTGGATCTGTGCCTTTTGTTGTTTATATGCTGATGTTGGTCTGTGCGGTGCTTGAGCTGCATTTGCCGAAGCCTGTTTATACTCTGACTGGTCTGATCGGCGGTGCCAATACTTTTTTATCGATGTTGATGATTGGAATGATGTTTGAAATGACGTTGGATTTAGAGAAGCTTAAGCAAGTGCGTGAGGTGGTATTGTACCGTTATGTTTTTGGAATTGCCCTGGCATGGCTGTGTTTTTATCATGTGCCGCTGAGTGCAGAGATCAGGGAAGTGCTGGCACTGGTATTTTTGGCGCCTTCTACGGCGATCGGGCCGATCTTTATTGCCAGGATGGGCGGTAATGTGGAACTGGCTGGTTTTGCCAATTCCATAACTATTGCGCTGAGTATTATTTTGATGACGCTGTTTTTTACATTTCTGCATATTTGATTTGTAATTAAATAAAGCGGTCTTTTAGTAAGCAAGTAAAATTGACAAGCATAAAGTAATGAGAGTAAACTTGATTTATATTTAATAAGTAATATTTAGCGGCTTTTGCCGGGATGGTGAAAAATTTGTTATTTTTGATCAATTTATTGCACAAATGGTTCAAGCTGCTCAACCGCAGCTTGAATGGCAGCCAGATGGTAGCGTTTACTTTTGCCATGCTTATCTTATGCGGGTCACTGCTGCTGATGTTGCCAATGGCCAGTGCTGACGGCAGCAGTATGCGCTTTATCGATGCTTTGTTTACGGCTACCTCGACTTCATGCGTAACAGGATTGGTTGTTGTCGATACCGGGCATTATTTTTCCTGGTTTGGAAAATTGGTAATGATCGTTCTTATCCAGATCGGTGGACTGGGCATTATGACTCTGACAACCTTACTGAGTGTAGCCGTTGGCAAAAGGATCAATCTGCGGGAACGGCTGTTTATTCAGGAATCACTGAATCTTAATGAACCTTCCGGGGTGGTGCGGCTGTCGTTGAATGTTGTAAAATATGCTTTGACGATCGAATTTATTTTTGGGACTATTCTGGCCTGGCATTTTTATTCTGCTTTGGATATGGGGCTTACAGGTATTGCCTGGGGCTACTGGCATGCGATTTCTGCCTTTTGTAATGCCGGGTTTGACCTTTTTGGCGATTATGCCAGCCTGACAGGGCATTATAACGATATAACGCTGAATTTGTGTATTATGGCGCTGATAACCATCGGTGGTATTGGCTTTACGGTTTTGGACGATCTGCGCCGTAACCGAAAATGGAACAAGCTGCGTTTGCACAGTAAAATAGTGCTGACTGCCAGTGCGATCCTGACTTTTGGCGGGACACTGATGATTCTGGCCCTGGAATATACGAATCCTGCTACGCTTGGCGGTATGCCCAATGAATTGGACAAATGGATGGCAGCTGCTTTTCAGTCGGTTACCTGCCGTACTGCCGGTTTTAATACGATCGATCTGACAGATATGCGGGCCAGCTCCCTGTTTTTTATGGTGCTTTTGATGGGTATCGGCGCTTCACCGACGTCTACCGGCGGTGGTATGAAAACGACAACTGTGCTCGTTCTGCTGGTATCGACGTGGGGGCTTCTGCATGGTAAGCGTGATACGGTGCTGTTTGACAGGAGGATCGCTTCGGAAACAGTCGATAAAGCTTATAATGTCTTTACTGTTTGCCTGCTGTGGATGCTGGGAGCATACTTTCTGCTGCTGATCTGTGATGGCGGTCTGCATCGTGCGGATTACGTTTTATTTGAAGTGGTTTCTGCATTTGCGACTGTTGGCCTGGGAGTTGGGATTACGCCGGACTGGAACGACTGGGGCAAACTGATTCTGGTTTTAACCATGTATGCCGGGCGTATCGGCGTACTGACATTTGTTTTATCCTTCCTTCATTCTAAAGATGATAAGATCAGATATCCTTCGGAAAATATTATGATTGGTTAAAGGCGGTAACGATAATGATTAAAAAACAACGTGAAAAACAATATGCTGTTTTTGGGTTAGGGCGTTTTGGTACGAGCGTAGCACTGACACTTAACGAACTGGGTTATCAGGTCATGGGTGTAGATACTGATGAAGATAATGTTCAGCGTCTGGCACATGAGCTGACGCATGTTGTAACGGCAGATTCTTCTGATGAACGCACGCTGCGTTCTTTGGGCGCCCAAAATTTTGATGTAGCAGTTGTGGCGATCGGGGATTTGGAAGCGAATATGCTGACGACCTTACTGCTTAAGGAAATTGGTGTTCCTGTGGTTGTCGTTAAAGCGATCAATCAGGTTCATGGGAAAATGCTCAAAAAAATCGGCGCTGACAAGATCGTTTATTCGGAGCGTGATATGGGACAGCGTGTAGCGCATAACCTTATTTCCAACAGCATCGTCGATTATATCGAACTGTCTGATACTATCAGCTTGATGAGTATTACTGTGCCGCCAAGTCTGGCAGGGAAAAACCTGATCGAATCCAATCTGCGCAGCCGCTATAATGTTAATATCGTGGCGATTAAGCACGATGGCGAAACTCTGGTCAATCCCGATCCTAAAATGGTACTGAATCTTGGCGATGAAATGATCATTATCGGTGAGCATAATAACATTAAAGCACTGGAGGAAGTGGTTTGATGAAAGAACTGAGCAGCGTAAGTAACCCAATCGTTAAAGCTGCCGCAGAGCTGAAGCAAAAAAAATATCGGACAGAACAGCAGGCTTTTTTAGTGGAGGGAATACGATCGGTGGAGGAAGCTGTAAACTGTGGTATAGTGAAACAGCTTTTTGTGCTTAAAGGAACTAAAACTGCTTCGGTAAGGCAGGACGCTATTATAGCAGCAGCAGCTGCTGCCGGCGTTGAATTGTACGAGGTTACCGAACCTGTAATGAAAAAAATTGCCGACACAGAAACGCCGCAGGCTCTGACTGCAGTTGTTGCCAGACAAAGTGCGGCTTTAGAAGAACTGGCAGTTGCCGGTGGTATTGTGCTTGTATTAGACCGTATCGGCGATCCTGGTAATCTGGGAACGATGATTCGTACTGCTGATGCAGCAGGTATCAGCGGTGTAGTGCTACTGGCTGGCTGCACTGATATTTTTGCACCGAAAGCAGTACGTTCGACAATGGGGTCGCTGCTGCATATACCGGTAGCTGAAGGTATAAGCGAAGCAGACTTTATCAGCTGGGCACATAAAAACAGTTATGAAATAGCGGTAACTTGCCTGGAAAATGCAGATAGTTTATATCAAACAGATTTGCAGGGCCCGGTAGCAGTTGTTGTCGGCAGCGAAGCAGAGGGTGTTTCAGGCGGATTGCTGGCAGCAGCCGTAAAAAAAATTTTTATCCCGATGGAAGGCCAGGCTGAATCGCTGAATGCCGCTGTGGCGGCTGGAATCGTTATGTTTGAATGTCTGCGTCAACGGCTTGCAGGTAAAGGCAATTTGTGATAAAATAAGTAGCGTTAATCGAATACGCCCCATTTTTTTCGACACTATGACCGAGAGAGTACGCCAGAAGTGCGACACAGAGAGCGAGGCCACGGCTGCAAGCCTTGCGATACACTAAAGCGGAAGTTCACTCGTGAGTGTTTGTGCTGAAGGCTTTAGCTTGTAGGCGCAACGTCAGTCGCGTTAAGACAGCAGAGTACAAATTAGGGTGGTACCGCGGAAGCATAACTTTCGCCCCTTACCAGGGGCGGGAGTTTTATTTTTTTATAGGAGGAAGAACATGAGAGAAGAATTGCAGGCACTTAAAGAACAAGCGCTGGCAGAGCTGGGAGCAGTAACGACTCCAGACGAACTCAAAGATTTGCGCATCAAATATTTGGGTAAAAAAGGCCCGATGACAGAAATTCTGCGCGGTATGGGTGCATTGCCGGCAGAGGAAAGACCGAAAATCGGACAAATCGTCAACGAAGTAAAAAGTGCCTTGGAAGCGGCTATCAGTGCCAAAACTGAGGTTTTAGATGCAGAGTCCTTAAAAGCAAAGCTGGCTAATGAAAAAGTGGACATTACTTTGCCGGGACGCACACAAAGCAGCGGGCATCTGCATCCGGTGACACTGACACTGCGCGAGATCAAAAAGATTTTTATGCGGATGGGGTTTGATGTCATGGAAGGCCCCGAGATCGAAAGCGATTATTATAACTTTGAAGCTTTGAACCTGCCGCAGGATCATCCGGCACGGGATATGCAGGATACATTTTATATTACTGAAAAATTTTTGCTGCGCACCCAGACTTCACCGGTGCAGGCTCGTACAATGCAGGCCTGTGAGCCTGACTCACCGATCAGGATGATAGCCCCCGGAACAGTTTACCGCAACGATTATGATGCTACTCATTCCCCGATGTTTCATCAGGTAGAAGGTTTGGTGCTTGGTGAAAATATCAGTCTTGCTGATTTAAAGGGGACGCTGGAAACCTTTTGTAAAGAGATGTTCGGCGGTAGTGTGGAGATCCGCCTGCGCCCCAGTTATTTCCCCTTTACGGAACCAAGTGCCGAAGTAGATATCTCCTGCGTTATCTGTGGCGGCAAAGGCTGCCGCGTCTGCAAAAATTCAGGCTGGCTCGAGATTTTGGGCTCAGGTATGGTTCATCCCAATGTGCTGCGGATGAGCGGTTACGATCCGGATAAAATTAATGGTTATGCCTTTGGAATGGGTGTTGAACGCATCGCTATGCTTAAATACGGCATTGACGATCTGCGCTTATTCTTTGAAAATGATTTGCGGTTTATCCGCCAGTTCAAATAAGGAGGAAGATTATGTTAGCATCTATTGACTGGTTAAAAAAATATGTTGATATTAACGTCACTCCTGAAGAGTTGGCTGAAAAACTGACACGCGTAGGGCTGGAAGTTGAAAGCGTGAACTATCTGGGAGCGGGGTTGGAAGGCGTTGTTACTGGTAAAGTAACACAGATTGAGCGGCATCCTAATTCTGATCATTTGTGGATTTGTATGATGGATTACGGCAGCGGTGAGATCGTACAGATTCTGACTGGCGCGCAAAATGTCCATCAAGACGATATTGTACCGGTTGCAGTTGTTGGATCGCAGCTTCCAAGTGGAATGAAGCTTAAAAAAGCAAAAATGCGCGGACTTGATTCTTTTGGAATGTTGTGCAGCGCTGAAGAGCTGGGCATTGATGCTAAGCTTTTGCTGCCGGAGCAGCGCAATGGTATTTTCATCCTGCCGAAGGATACACCGATTGGCGTGGATATAAAAAAGATTTTGGGACTGGATGACGTGGTGTTGGATATTGACCTGACAGCCAACCGCGGTGATTGTACAAATATCATTGGTCTGGCCCGTGAAGCTGCTGCTGTATTGGATACGGAATTCAGAATGCCAGATATGAGCGTACAGGAAACTGCCGGCGGCAATGCTTCCGAAATGGCGAAAGTAGATGTGCAGGCGGCGGATCTGTGCAGTCGTTTTGCTGTGCGGATATTGAAAAATATTAAAATCGGCCAGTCTCCGGAGTGGATGCAGAAGCATCTGCGTGCCTGCGGTATGCGCCCCATCAGTAATGTTGTCGATGTGACTAACTATGTAATGCTGGAATTAGGGCAGCCGATGCATGCCTATGATTATGACAGGGTCAGCGGACATACGCTGATCGTTCGGCGTGCTGCTGAAGGTGAGAAGCTGGTGACGCTGGATAATCAGGAGCGGAACCTTGATTCCAGCATGATCACTATTGCTGATACTGAACATGCGGTAGGCCTGGGCGGTGTTATGGGTGGTTTGGAAACTGAAGTTACTGCCGATACCGTAAATGTTATGTTAGAAGCTGCTGCTTTTAACGGACCTTCTATTCGCCGCACTTCTAAAGCATTAGGATTACGCAGCGAAGCGTCGGGGCGCTTCGAGCGCGGTGTTGATACCGTGCTGACTCACAATGCGCTTAATCGTGCAGCACATTTGCTGGAACAGATGGGCGCCTGCGAGACTGTCTGCGGTATTGTGGAAGCTTATCCGGCTGAGGTGCAGCCTGCTGTTGTTAAAGTTAATCCGTCTGCTATCAATACCCGCATTGGTGTTGAGATAGATACAGGTGAAATGATTTCTATTCTGCAGAAGCTGCAGTTCGAAGTACATAAGGAAGGCGAAGATCTGATCGTTACAGCACCCAGCTGGCGTTATGATGTGACCTGTGATGCTGATATCAGTGAAGAGATCGCGCGGATGCATTCGTATGATAAGATTGACTCACATATGCCTGCTCTGCCTTTGGTACAGGGGCGTCAGGATGTGATTGAGGACGTACGCGACAGTGTGGAGGATTATTTGGCTTCGGTAGGACTGAGTGAGGTTATGACTTACAGCTTTATCCATCCTGGTGCTTTTGACAAGCTGGAATTACCTGCAGATGATGAACGCCGTCGGTTTATTGAAGTAATGAATCCTATCAGTGATGAATTCAAAGTTATGCGCACTACTTTAGTACCAAGTATTTTAAGTACAGTTGCTTATAATTTGGCACGTCAAAGTGAAAGTGTCAAAATTTTTGAAGTCGGGCGTACTTATCTGCCGAAAGCGCTGCCTTTAGCAGAATTCCCTGTTGAAAAGCGTGTACTGTGTGCTGCAATGAGCGGCAAACGTAATGTGCTGAACTGGACTGAAGAAAAAGATAATGTTGACTTTTATGACATGAAAGGTGTCGTAGAAGGACTTTTGAGCAAATTACAGGTCACTGATTACAAGCTGATACTGGCAACACAGCCATATCTGCATCCAGGGAAGAGCTGCGCAATCGAATATCAGGGAGAGATGATTGGTTATTTCGGTGAAGTGCATCCCACGGTTGCTGCTAACTTTGAACTGAGCAGTGAAACCTATGTTCTGGAGCTGGCAATCGAACCTTTGGTCGCTGCTGCTGTTAAGGTGCCTAAATATAAACATCTGCCTAAATTTCCCGGTACTTCGCGTGATATAGCTGTCGTTGTACCGTTGGAAGTAAGTATGCTCGAGCTTGAAGGTGTGATTCGTGCCAATGCAGGCGAGCTTTTGGCTGATGTAAAGGTTTTTGATGTGTATACTGGTAAGCAGGTAGCAGACGGCTGTAAATCCATGGCCTTTAACCTGACTTTTCAGGCCGGTGATCGTACATTGACTGATACGGAGATAGATACTGTAATTAAAAATGTAGTTGACAAAGTAGGCGAAGAATACAAAGCTAAATTAAGATCCTGATAAATGATTTTTTAACAGCCCTTTATAAATAAGGGCTGTTTTTTCGTAAATAATAAAACTGCGTCGGCTATCGTCAAAGGTGTTATAATGGAATTGTATGAAAGAAGGTGCATTTTATGAAAATCATTGACGCGCATATGCATTATTATGATATAGACAAGTTTTATGAGGTCGCAGAAAATGCCGGACATGCAAATACTGCGGCTTGTTGGCAGCAGATATGTCAAGAGAATAATATTGTTTTTGCTGTGGCGATGGGTAATTCTGAAGATGCTCTCAGTCGTTACGGCGGCAGTACACCGAGACTGATCAATCTAAATGGTCCTTTTGATGAGAAAAATTATAACCAGCCTCTTTCAATGGGTTATTGCTTAGGTGTAAAAAGTGAAGATATCACACTGGAAAATGCTGAAAAAACAGCTCAGGAATTTGAGTACTATCTGAGTGATCCTCATTGTCTGGGTCTAAAGTTTTATCCAGGTTACCGGCCGGTATTTATTTATGATGAACGTCATTATCCGCTGTTTGAATTGGCCCGGCATTATAATGTGCCTGTTGCAGTGCATACAGGCGATACAGCAACGCCTGCGGCTAAACTGCGTTATGCCCACCCGTTGACGGTGGATGAGGTAGCTGCTGATTTTCCAGACGTGCAGTTTGTTATCTGTCACTGTGGAAATCCATGGCTGCTTGACGCAACTGAGGTGGCTACGAAAAATGATAATGTGGCTATAGATTTGTCCGGCTTATTGGAAGGAATACCGGGGCCGCATTTTTATAGGCAGAATCAGGGTTATTTTGATTATTTGGGTATGTGGCTGCGTTATATGAACCGCTGGGACAAATTGATGTATGGCAGTGATTGGCCGTTAGTCAATATTCCTGATTATATAGCGATAATGCGCCAATTGATCCCGGAAGAACATCAGGAAGCATTTTTTTACAGAAATGCTTTACGGGTTTATAGCCGTATACAGAAAATTTTATAAAAGCTACAAAAATCCTATTTGCGTATGCAAATAGGATTTTTTTGTATTAACGTAGATTTTACAAGGGTTTGTTAATATTTATGAGTGCGAAATCATGAGGAATGTGGTATAATATATTCGTTTTTTTATAAGCTTTTTTGATTTTTAAATGTGAGGTAGATGAGAATGGAACTTATATATATAACGCTTGCTGTGTATGGTATGGGAGCCGCTACGGCATTGTTTCCAAAAAAGATGGAGCTGGCGGCACATTACTGTGCTGTTTTGGCAGCAGTATTTGGCAGCGGAGCTCTGCTGTATCAGTCTGCAGCATATCTGATGCAGGGGAGTGGGAGCCTGCTGAGCGGCAGCTGGGCATTTTTTACTTTCGATGCTGATCGGTGGAGTGCAGTTTTTTTACTGATTACGGGCTTGGCAGGAACAGTGACGAGCATTTATGCTTGGGGTTATGCGAAAAGCTATCTGGGTAAAAGGCTGAGACTTTTGGGAGGGCTCTGGAATGCATTTTTGCTTTCTATGGTGCTGGTTTTACTGGCTGCTGATGTTTTCAGTTTTTTACTGGCTTGGGAGCTGATGGCCGTAGTAAGCTTTCTGCTGGTCAACCACGAAGCTGAAAAAAAGGCTGTACATAATGCAGCATATCAATATTTGGTTATGACCCATATCGGAACAGCGGCAATCATGATTGCCTTTCTGCTGATAGGCAGTCAGGCAGGTTCTTTAGATTTTGCTGTGCTCGGTCAGGGAGTGTTGAGTGATAATGTTCGTAATGCGGCGTTTATCACTGCTTTTGCCGGTTTTGCATTAAAAGCGGGATTATTGCCGCTGCATGTGTGGCTGCCTAATGCGCATCCTGCTGCACCAAGTCATGTTTCGGCACTGATGAGCGGCGTTATGCTGAAAATAGCCTTATATGGTTTCGGACGTTTTATTTTTCAGTTTCTCGGTCCGACGGAATTCTGGTGGGGGGTTTTTGTGCTGGTGGTAGGTCTGTTATCAGCAGTTTTGGGTGCTTTATATGCACAAATGGAAAAAGACATCAAAAGGATTTTAGCATATTCATCCGTAGAAAATATGGGGATTATTTTTGGAGCTTTTGGTTGTGGGATGGTACTTATTACAACACCGCGGCATGACTATGCATTAATTGGTTTTTTGGCTGCTGTGGTACATTCCTTGAACCACTCGGTGATGAAATCACTGTTGTTTATGTCGGCAGGGGCTGTAATGCATGCCACCGATAGTAAGGATATTGAAAAAATGGGTGGCTTGGGTAAATTGATGCCATGGACTGCTGTTTTTACACTGGTAGGTTCGATGGGTTTGTCTGCCCTGCCTCTGACAGGTGGTTTTGTGGGAGAGTGGCTCGCACTGCAGAGTTTTGTGACTTTGGCCGGCAGCAGCGAAGGACAGGGACTGCGGCTTTTGGGAGCACTGGCTTTTGTTCTGTTCGGTTTAGCAAGTGCTTTAGCAGTTGGTTGCTTTGTGCGTCTTTATGGAGTAGTCTTTTTGGGACGGAATCGAAGCAGACTCGTAGAACGTGTTCACGAAAGCGATTGGTCGATGCGTTTGGGAATGGGATTGGCGGCAATATTGGTATTGCTGCTTGGTATTGTCCCGGGGCCGGTAGTCGCTGTGCTGCAGACGGCAGTGCAGAACCAGCAAACGCTTTGGCGCAGTTTTGCAGATGTGCAGAAGGTCTGGTGGTTTGGCAGCGGCAGTTATGCGGCCTATGCACCGTTACTGCTGTTGGCTGTACTGTCGGTTGTTTTACTGGCTGTGGCCCTTATGACCTGCGGCTCTAAAAGCTTTGTTCATCGTGAAATTACTTGGAACTGCGGTACTTATCCTACAGCGCGCCAGCAATATTCAGCTACTGGTTTTTCCAAGCCGCTGCGCCGTGCTTTTGATTTTTTGCTGAAGCCAAAGCGAACGGCAACCTATCTGAAAAAGGGCAATCCGTATTTTGGGCGGCAGCTGGAATATAAATTATCGATCCCGGATCAGTTTACAGAAAAGCTATATGTACCGATCCAGCACTATATGGTCTGGTCGGCATCTTTTCTGCGCCGGATTCAGCAGGGCAGCGTACGTCTGTATATCAGTTATGTAATGGTGGCGATGCTTTTTGTTTTGATTTGGGGGGCGATGTAAATGGCTATGCATATTTATGATTTAGGCTGGATGCTGGCACAAGTGTTGCTGTTTTTGGGCAGCGCTCCTTTAGTTGCCGGTATCATCAAAAAAGTGAAAGCCTTGCTGCAGAATCGTATCGGTTCCAGTATTTTTCAGGAATATTTCGATCTTTATAAATGGTGGCAGAAGCCTACAATACTTACGCCTCATACCAGCTTGATTTTTATTATTGCGCCGCTGGTATATTTTGCCAGTGTAGTAGTGGCAGCGGCTATGCTGCCTAGCTTCTTCGGAACTCAATTCAGTTTTGGAGATGTCTTTGTTTTTATTAGTGTACTGACGCTGGGACGCTTTTTTATGACTTTATCATCATTGGATACGGCTACGGCGTTTGGCGGCATGGGGGGATCCCGTGAAATTTATATTTCTGTTTTAGCAGAACCTGTAATCTTGCTGGCTGTACTGGTGAATGCGCTGCGCAGTGGCAGCACAACTTTAGCGGGAATGGCGCTTGATTTTCAGGCGGTTTATTTAAGCGTAGCCAGCGTACTGACATGTATTGCTTTCTTTTGCCTGCTGCTGGCTGAGAATGGAAGAATTCCTGTCGATAATCCTGATACGCATTTGGAACTGACAATGATTCACGAGTGTATGCTCCTTGAATATTCCGGACGGTTGCTGGCAGTGATCCATTGGGCAAGCATGCTGAAAACATTAGTGTTTTTGGTCTTGTTTGCGTTGTTGTATCTGCCGCTTTCACTGCCTTTGGCAGTGAAAGTGCTCTTGGCAGCGACAGCGGTAAGTGTGATGGAAACTCTGAAGAATAAAATGCGTCTGTTCAAGGTTCGCGTATATCTGTCCGCAGCCGGCATTTTACTGCTGCTGGCAATTGTAGCGCAGTAAGGAGGGGTATGATGAATTTTTTGGTAATCGTCTTATTATTCGTTGTCTTTTTGCAGACCCGTATTATGGACCTGCGCCGGGCAATCATCTGCCTTAGTATTCAATCGGCTGTTATTGCTCTTGCCTGCTTTATTTCCGGTATTGCACATGGAGATGGGATTCATATTTATGCTCCTGGACTGCTGACAATTATCGTAAAAGTACTTTTAGTGCCTTATGCAATGCTGCGGCTTGTCAGTAAGCTGGCTGATGAGCGTGAGCTCAGTTCAGAGATCAATGTTAATTATTCAACTGCCGCAAGTGCATTTTTTCTGGTGCTGAGTTATCTTATTGTTGATAAAATGCTGCCGGGAGTAGACGGTCGCGATATTCTGGCGCTTTCCATCGTAATGATTTTGACTGGTCTGACGCTGATCGTTATGCGCAGCCGAGCTATTATGCAGATGATAGGCTTGATAACAATGGAGAATGGTATTTATCTTTTAGGGATGGCGATGACGGAAGGTCTGCCTCTGGTTATAGAAATGGGGATTTTTTTGGACGTGCTGATTGCTGTTATGGTGCTGGTAATACTGACTAACCGTCTGCGTTTGTCGTTTATGACGACAGATACCAATGTGTTGAGAAAGCTGAAGGGGTGACGGGATGCTGGAGCTGATTTATATAATTTTTGCTTTGCCGGTGGTCTGTGCGGCTTTAGCTGTCAGCGGTGTTTTGGGCAGCGGCAGTTTGCTGCACTGGCTTAATCGCTTGACTGCTGCTGCTGTAGGCGTTGCAGTTATTCTTTTAGCACAGCGTTTTACGCCGACACAGCCTTTTAACAGTGAATATGTTTATCTAGACGCGCTTAATGTCTGGGTAATACTGATCATTACAGCTTTATATGTGGCGGCAGCATGGGTTTCCAAGTCATATCTGCTGCGCGAGCACAGCCGTGGCTATCTTAGTCGTACGCCTGGTTTGATTGGCCGTTATTATGCTTTGTTCCAGATGTTTGTTTGGACTATGTTTTTGGTACTGATGGTAAAAAATCTGGGATTGATGTGGGTCGCTATCGAGGCGACAACGTTGGTGTCTGCTTTTTTGGTATCATTTAAATTTACCCGCAGTGCTCTGGAAGCAACCTGGAAATATGTGATGGTTTGTACTGTTGGTATTTGTCTGGCACTTTTGGGAACAATGATCCTGTATTATGCGCAGATTTCGGCACTTGGGGCTGAAAAAGCGTTGAGCTGGCTGTGGCTGACCGAACATGCAGAACGCCTTAATCCGTCGCTGACAAAGCTGGCTTTTTTATTTATTTTTATTGGTTATGGTACTAAAATCGGTATGGCTCCGATGCATACATGGCTGCCTGATGCATATTCAGAAGCTCCGTCTCTGACCAGCGGCCTTTTATCCGGGGCTTTATGTACCTGCGCTATTTATGTATTACTGCGTAACATCGTAGTTGTGATGCCGACTGTAGGTGTAGAATTTATCAGTACGCTGTGCCTGACATTTGCGGTACTGACCATTGCTGTGGCTGTACCGTTTGTAGTAGTGCAGCGCGACATCAAGCGTATGCTGGCTTATTCCTCAATGGAAAATATAGGTCTGATGATAGCTGGGATCGGTGTTTTCAGCCAGCTTTCTATTGGCGCGACCTTAGTGCATATGTTTAATCATGCACTGATCAAATTTGTATTGTTCTATATAGCTGGTACTATAGTGCAGGAATATCAGACTAAAAATATGATGCGTATTCATGGAATGATCAGGGATGTACCTCATACTGCGACGTTTTGGCTGCTGGGCATTATTGGGATTTTAGGTATGCCGCCGTTGGGTTTGTTTTTCAGTAAATTTTATATTTTATACAGTTTGTTTTTAAGCGGGCACTATCTGTTGGGCATAGTGATCATTGTTCTGCTTGCCGGGATACTGATCGGTATTTTGTACCATGCCTTACGAATGCTGTGTGATAAAGCTAAACGAAAGCCTGTAGGGGACTTGCTTGAGAATGCGGATACGCCGTTTCTGGCAGCGCTGCTTTTAGGGAGCATCATCATAGGTGCCGGAATCGGTGAAATACCTTATTTGGAAAAACTGCTGGCTCAGGCAGTACGGATAGTAGGAGGCGGTCAATTTTGATGAAGGTTAAACCAGAAGGCCTGCGGGGGGCTGCTAATATTTATTCGCGCGGTGGCAGGCATCCGCTGACAGCAATGTTCGGAGCCGATGAAACAAGCTTCGGCGGCGGGTATGCTGTTTACTGTCTGTTTGAAAATAAAGAAAAGCATGATATAGATATCTTAAAGGCTGAATTTGATGCAGGCAGTGATCTGCATTATCCAGCACTAACACCTGTTTTACCGGCTGCTGCCTGGTATGAGCGTGAACTGCATGATATGTTTGGGTTTATACCGGATGATCATCCGGATCTGCGCCCGTTGGTTTTGCATGAAACTTATCCTGAAGATTTTCATCCGCTGCGTAAATGTGTTGATATTGATGCCGATGTGCGTGGAGAGCGAAAGTATGAAATGGCTGTTTCGCACGGCGAGGGGCTGTTCGAAGTACCTGTCGGTCCTATTCATGCAGGTATCATTGAACCGGGGCATTTTCGCTTCAGCCAGGCCGGTGAAGCTATTCTGCAGTTAGATGCCAAGTTGTTTTTTACTCATCGGGGAATCGAAAAAGCAGTAGAAGGTAAAACTCCAGAGGAAGCACTGCTGATTGTAGAACGGATTTGCGGTGCCTGTTCTGTGGCCAATACCTTGTCGTATTGTCAGGCACTGGAAAAGCTGTCCGGTCAGAATGTACCCAGGCGAGCCTGGCTTATCCGTACAATAGCTGCAGAGTTGGAACGTCTTTATAATCACATCGGCGATACAGGTAATATGTGTGCCGGAGTCGGATTTGCGCCTGTTATCAGTATGGGCAGCCGCTTGAAGGAAATATTGCTGCGCTGTAATGAGGCGATAGCCGGCAATCGTTTTCTGCGTGGCCTGATAGTTCCGGGCGGTGTAAAATATGATTTAACTGAGTCCTTATGCACTGAACTAACAGTTGCTTTAACTAAAGTTGAAAATGAATACAACGATATTGTGCAGATCATTGCCGAGCAGGACGGATTTTTGAATCGTGCTAAAACTACTGGTATTATCAGTAAAACTGTAGCGCTTGACCTGGCGCTGGTCGGAGTTGGAGCCAGAGCTTCGGGTGTGGACTGTGATTGCCGCAGAGATCTGCCATATGGTTTATATGCCGAATTGCCTTTTAATGTAATTACTAAAACCGACGGCGATGTCTATGCCAGGCTGCAGGTACGGATGGGTGAGGTTGCCGAATCGATCACTTTGATTAGAAAAGCATTGAAGCTGTTGCAGCAAGACGATTCGCAGCTGCATTGCGGTGAACTGGCGTATAAAACTCTGACTGGCAGCTGGGGGATCAGCGAATCAGCACGTGGCAGTAATCTGCATTGGCTGATGCTGGATGCAGACGGATGTATCGAAAGATTATTTATCCGTTCAGCTTCCTATCCTAACTGGCCGGCGCTTACCATAGCTGTGCAGGGAGATATTATTCCGGATTTTCCGCTGATCAATAAAAGCTTTGAATTATGCTATGCCTGTCTGGATCGTTAGGGAGGAACAATAATGCTTAAATTGTTACAGGGGATTTTGGCCAATAAGATAACAACAGAAGATGTAACGACCAGCGGTGCTCCAAGAATGCGGGGACAACTGGCTTGTGGAACTGACTGTAATGGCTGTGCAAAATGTGCGGCTGTTTGCCCGAATGGTGCTGTTGTGATGTGTTATGGTAAACCGGTATTGGATTATAAACGCTGCCTTTTTTGCGGTAAATGTGTAGAAGCGTGTGCTGTAGGTGCGCTGCTGCATACTGATATGGATACTTTACCGGAGATATTGACAGAAGCACAGATGACCATAGAACGAGAGATCAGGGCCAAGCTGGGCCGTTCACTGCATGTACGGCATTTGGATGCCGGCAGCTGTAATGCCTGCGATTTTGAAATGGGTGCTTTGAGTAATCCGCTGTATGATCTGCATCGTTTTGGTATTGCTTTTGTGGCATCACCGCGGCATGCTGATATGATAATGGTTACAGGCGTAGTAACGCGTAATTTGGCGCAGGCAGTGCAAATGACTTATGAAGCAATGGGAGAGCCGAAGCTGGTAATGGCCTGTGGTGCCTGTGCTGCCGGCGGAGGAACGTATGGGTCTAACTATGCTATTGTCGGTGCATTGGATAAAGTATTGCCGGTAGACATAGCGGTGCCGGGCTGTCCGCCAAGACCGTCGGCTATGCTGATTGCTTTGACAGCGGCTGCCGATTTGCTTAAAAAACGTTTATAAAAATATATTGTGTTTACAGTTCAATAATGGTAATATTGAGAAAATACAAAATGAAAGGAGTGCGCCCATGGTTATTTATCGCTCTGCTACTTTTGACGATGTAGAGAAGCTTCATAAACTGCTCAATGATTATGCTGCCGAAGGCCTGATGCTGCCGCGTTCGCGTAATTCCATCTATGAAAATCTGCGCGATTACGTGGTGGCCGTTGAGAACAATCATGTGATTGGCTGCGGCGCACTGCACTTCGTTTGGGATCGTCTGGCTGAGATTCGTTCGTTGGCTGTTGATCCTGAACGTAAAACACAGGGGATTGGACGAAAAATGGTTGAACTGCTGGAAGCTGAAGGCATTGAACGCGGGGTGAAGATGTTTTTTACTCTTACTTATCAGCCGGGATTTTTTGCAAAATGTGATTATATCGAAACGGCAAAAGAAAAGCTGCCGCAGAAGGTTTGGAAAGAATGTGTATATTGCCCGCAATATCCGTATTGCAACGAATTGGCCTTTGTCAAGACGACCGTTGATTATGAACCCGGCGACATAATGTTCTAGGTCAGGTATGTTTGCTGCAAGCTGAAGGTGCTGCGGTGAATAGGACTGCCGAATTTTTCCGGAGGAAGTCGACATAATTATAAAGGCTTCTCGGTGAATAAATACCGCTATTTGTGTTTGCCTATTATAGGCTGCCGGAGCGGCAGAATTTGATATTGGTTAATGATGAGAATGTCGCGATGGTAACTTCTGTCGCGGCATTTTTTATAATGTTAACTGACGTACAAGGAGGAAACTATGGAAAAAGCAAGGTTTAAGTGGGTGCTGCGTGAGCGCAACCGGAAAATTGCAGCGAAAACGGAAGCTTTTACTGAGCAGCAGGCACGTCGAGTGCGGAGTTTTCACAGCAGTTTCAAAGAGTATAGTCCAACACCGCTGATAGAACTTACCAGTCTGGCGCAGCATTTAGGTATCAAAAACCTTTTTGTCAAAGATGAATCCTACCGCTTTGGACTCAATGCTTTTAAAGTTCTGGGCGGCAGTTTTGCTATTGGCAGTTATATTGCTAGTGAATTAGGTGAAGATATCGATGATTTACCTTATATGCGTCTGGTCTCAGATGAGGTGCGCAGCTTGTTGGGAAGCAAAACATTTATTACGACTACTGACGGTAATCATGGGCGTGGTGTTGCCTGGACGGCCAACAGATTGAAGCAGCAGGCGATAATTTATATGCCTCAGGGCTCTGCGGCAGAACGTCTGGCTAATATTCGTGCCGAAGGTGCGCAGGCCGAAATCACAGATATGAACTATGACGATACAGTACGATATACAAGTGAGCTGGCACAGAAAAACGGCTGGATCATTGTACAGGATACAGCTTGGGCTGGTTATACAAGGATACCTCTGTGGATCATGCAGGGCTATATGACAATGGCTTTGGAAGCGTATGAGCAGCTGCCGGTCAAGCCTACGCATATCTTTTTGCAGGCTGGAGTAGGCTCTTTGGCAGGTTCTGTACAGGGATTTTTTGCTGATATTTATGGCAGTTCCTGCCCGCTGACTTTTATAGTTGAACCCAAAGGAGCCGATTGCCTTTATCAGACAGCCGCGGCAAATGACGGCAGCTTGCATAGCGTAACAGGCCGTCTTGAGACGATTATGGCTGGACTGGCCTGTGGAGAGCCAAATAGTATTGCTTGGGAAATACTTGGAAATTTGAGTGATGGTTTTATCAGCTGTCCTGATTATACCGCTGCTCAGGGAATGCGTATTTTGGGAAATCCGCTGGCGGGTGATACGAAAGTCATTGCCGGTGAAAGCGGTGCGGCGACCGTGGGATTGGTGGCAGAAGCCATGCGCGACGAGCGCTTAAGTGATCTGAAACAGGCCTTGCAGCTGGACGAAAATTCTGTGGTGTTGTGCTTCAATACCGAAGGCGATACTGATAAAGAAAATTATCGGCGTATCGTTTGGGACGGAGCATGGGGGAGAGAATAAATAAAATATAGAGTTTTTTTCTTTCCAATTTTATCAGCCTTTAGTATAATAAAAGCAGTCAGATTACTAAGCAGATAATCATTCATTTTGCATATCAAAAACTACTGATATGATAGCATTAAAATATTGTTCTTATTACATTGTTTTGCAGAACTTGAGGAGGTTTTATGGAACGAACTCATCGTATCATGTTTGTTTGTCACGGTAATATCTGTCGTTCGCCAATGGCAGAATTTTTGCTGAAGGACATGATCAAAAAAGAAGGGCTTGCGGACAGGTTTGTGATTGCATCGGCAGGTACAAGCAGGGAAGAAATAGGTAATCCTGTGCATCAGGGAACACGTAAAAAACTGGCGCAGGATCATATCAGTGCAGCGGGTAAATATGCTGTGCAGCTTACCAAAGAAGATTATGAAAAATATGATCTTATTTTGGGGATGGATCGTGCTAATATCAGTAATATTCTGCGGATCATAGGCAGTGACCAGCAGGAAAAGGTGCATCGTCTGCTGGATTTTACCGAGTTGCCGCGTGACATTGCTGATCCCTGGTATACTGGTGATTTTGAAATTACATATGCGGAGATCAAAGCTGGGTGCGCAGCATTGCTGAAGCACTTGCGTCGATTTTAAAAAGTTAAAGGCTCCCGAATTTTCGGGAGCCTTTTGTTTTTTATTAGTTAAACATTCTGAGGCAGGCAGTCTTTGATAAAATCACTGACTGTTTGATTGAATTTTTCTGCTTCTTCATAAAAGAGCATATGGCCGCTTTCTGTAAAAGCTACAAATTTACCATTGGGGATTAGAGAAGTAAGGTAAGTGCCCTGCTTGATCCCCCAGGTAAAAACGGGTCCGTCGGCGTTGGCGACCAGCGTGGGAACAGTTATTGTTGGCAGAACGTCAGTGAAATCTGTTGCAATATAGTCGCTGTAGATGGTTGCTGAGAGCCAGGGCGGCAGCTTGCGAAATTCTTCAATTACCCAGTCTGTGCCGGCTGGTCGTTTGCCGTCTTTAAAAATTGCGTTTGCAAAAAATTCAAAATATTCTTCCCGTTCGTTGATCAATCGGTTGACCTGTGCATTGAACCCTTCCATATTGTAGTTGCGTAAACCCTGACTGTTCCATTCTTCAGGACTGAAAGGGAATGGCGTCATATCTATCAGCCCCAGACCGATCAGGTTGCTGTCAGTTTTATATTGCTGCCAATAGGAAAGCACTGTCGGTCCTCCTAAAGACCAGCCCATGAGGATAAAGCTTTTAAGCCCCAGAAATTCAGAAAGTTCGCGGATATCCTGTGCGTAACGGGCAACGATTTGGCCCTGCAGACCTTTGGATGATTTGCCGTGCCCGCGGTTATCCATAACGATTACCTGAAAGTGCTTGGAAAGTTCTGGAATATTGCGCTGCCAGAATCTGGAAGAACACTGCCAGCCGTGTACGAGAAAAAGTGGCTGGCCTTTTCCATGAACTTCATAGTAAAGGTGCGCCTGGTCGGAGGTAGTAAAAAAACCGTTCGTCTGTGCCATAATATCACACTCCTTTTCTTTATTATAACTCTTTTCCTGCTTGATAGATGCTGTTTTATTTGTGAAATAAAAATGCGCAGTAAAAAAAATGCGCATAAATTTGAAAATGGATTATTTAGTTTGTGCTGGAACCAGAAGTTTCCAAAGCAATCCTAATAAAGCGCCGCAGACAGAAGGCACGATCCATCCGAAGCCATCGGCATAAAGGGGGATTGTGCTGCCAAGTATGGTTTCTAAAGCTGTAAGTTTAATACCTGCTGCTTTTAGACCATCCAGAAGGGCAAAAATAGTTGTAAAGAACAGGCAGCAGCGATAAACTCGCTTATCACCATGGAAAAGCTTAGAGGATACTCCCAGCAGGACTAAAGCAATAATAATCGGATAAAGGGCGCAGAGAATAGGTATCGAAAAAGAGATGATATTAGTCAGACCGACGTTGGAAACAGCAAAACTGAAAACACAGATAGCAACTACAAACCGCTGGTATTGGACCTGTTCGTGTGTTACTTTGGTGAAATAAGAGGCAGCAGAAGCTGTCAATCCAATGCTTGTTGTCAGACAGGCAAAAAGGATCATCAGACATAAAACAACATTGCCGGCCGCACCAAGATAATAGTTGGCTATATCAGCTAAAGCTACACCACCGTTAGGAGAAATACCAAGAATACTGACGCTGGTAGCGCCGGTATAAGCTAGTGCTACATAAATGAGAGCGAGAAAAAAGGCTGCGATCAAACCGGCGTAGACACAGATTTTTGTCAGCAGACGGTCATCGGTAATGCCTTTGAGCTTAATGGCATTGATGACGGTTGCGCCGAAGAGCAGCGTCGCCAAAAGGTCCATTGTGTTATAGCCGTCCTGAAAGCCGCTGAGAAAAGGCATGTTGATATAATTGCCTGTTGCCTGCTGCATGGGGCCCATTGGAGCAAGCAGAACATTGATGATAAGTACAGCCAAACTTAATAGCAGCATTGGCGTTAAAACTTTGCCAAGCCAGTCTACCAGTTTAGATGGATTTATAGATAAGACATAGGTTACGATGAAAAAGAAAAGCGAATAAATAGCCAAACCTGCGGTATAGTAGTCTTCAGGGACAAAAGGTCTGATACCGACGTCGTAAGATACTGCACCTGTACGGGGAATAGCAAACAACGGGCCGATCGTCAGTACTGCCAGCATAACTATGATTTTGGCAAAGTTCGGATGGACAGGATCTGCCAGGGCATTGGGATTATCGTTTTTAGTGAGTGCCATAGCAATAATACCCAAAAGTGGCATACCTACGCCGGTAACGCAGAAGCCAATCGCAGCTGACCAGAAATGGTCGCCGGAGGCTTGGCCTAATGCCGGTGGAAAGATTAGATTGCCGGCACCGAAAAAGGACGAAAAGAGCATCAACCCTACTGGTAAGATTTCCCAAAACGTCAGGTTCTGTTTCATAAAAAGTCTCCCATCGTGAATAGATATAAAATTCTGATAATTCTACTATTAAGTAAAGGCTGCCCTCAGGCAGCCTTTAAATTACTGGATGATGAGGCGGAAATACTTCTTTTTACCCTTACGGATAAGCAGGCTTTTTTCTGCATCAAACATTGAAGGCGCAAAGCTTGCCTCAGGATCGGACACTGTATTTTCGCCAATATAAAGTCCGCCTTGCTGGATCATTTGCCGGGCTTCACGTTTACTGCTGAATATTTTACCTGCGGTCAAAACATCAATTATTTTACCTTCGGTGTCAGCAGCAGTGATTTCAATAGTCGGGACATCGGTAAGTACGCCGCCTCCTCCAAACAGTGCTTCAGCAGCCTGTTGTGCTTTTTCAGCTTCAGCTTCTCCGTGTACCAGCTTTGTTACCTCATAAGCCAGAACTTTTTTTGCTTCGTTGATCTCAGCATCCTGCAGGGAGCTTAAGCGGCGTACTTCTTCCATAGGCAGGAAGGTAAGGAGTGACAGGCAGTTTTCAACGTCGCTGTCGTCGATATTACGCCAGTATTGGTAGAAATCATATGGTGAAGTCTTTTCTGGATCGAGCCACAGGGCTCCTTTTTCTGTTTTGCCCATTTTGCGTCCATCGCTGGTAGTAAGTAATTTACAGGTCATGCAGTATGCTGGTTTCTGTTCTTTGCGGCGAATCAGTTCAACGCCGGCCAGCATATTGGACCATTGGTCATCACCGCCGAGCTGCATGATACAGCCGTGTTTTTTAAACAGCTGCAGGAAGTCATAAGACTGCATGATCATATAGTTGAATTCGAAGAAAGACAGGCCTTTTTCCAAACGTTTTTTAAAGCATTCCGCTGTTAACATACGGTTTACTGAGAAATGTACACCGACATCGCGCAGCAGTTCGATATAATTCAGTTCAAGCAGCCAGTCGGCGTTGTTGACCATAATAGCCTGGCCTTCAGAAAAATCGATAAAGCGTGCCATCTGTTTTTTAAAGCAGGCTATGTTATGAGCGATAAATTCAGGAGTCAGCATTTTACGCATATCGTCTTTGCCGCTGGGGTCGCCAACCATACCGGTCCCGCCTCCTAAAAGACAGATTGGACGATGTCCGGCACGCTGCATATGGCTCATAACCATCAAAGCAATAAAATGACCTACATGCAGGCTGTCGGCTGTGGGGTCGAAACCAATATAAAAAGTGATTTTTTCCTTTTCCAGCAGCTCTTTGATCTCATCTTCGTGGGAGAGTTGCTTTAAAAAACCACGTTCCTTTAATACGTCATAAACGGACATGAAATAACCTCCTAATATTACTGAAAACTTCCTCGTGATAAAGTGAAGAAGCAAATCTTCTAAACATTATACAACGAATGGGCTGGTTTCGCAAATAAGAAAAGACGCTTCCTGAAAGAAGCGCCTTTGATGCACAAAAATGAATTGTTTTTATAATTGCGAAGTACAGTGCGGGCAACGGGTCGCATCGTCAGCGATTGCAGTTTTGCAGAAGGGGCATAAACGCGGTTCTGGAGCCGGAGCCGGCGAAGGCGTAAGCCTGTTGATTTGTTTGATCAGTACAAAAATAGCAAAAGCAATGATCAGGAAATTAACGATAGTATTTATAAAAAGACCGTAGGCTAAAATAGGGGCATGTGCATCCTGAGCAGCCTTTAAAGTATCGTAATGCTGTCCGTTCAGGCTGATGAATAGTCCGGAAAAATCTACTTTGCCAAATAAGAGACTCAAAGGGGGCATAATAATATTATCTACTAAAGACGATGTTATTTTGCCGAAGGCGCCGCCGATAACAACGCCGACTGCCAGATCGATAACATTTCCGCGCATAGCAAATTTTTTAAACTCTTCAAAAAAAGACATATTAACAACTCCCATCATAAATTCAAAATATTTTATATATATTCGCTTTAAGTTATAATAATCCTGCCGGCTTGACTGCAAATCGTCAATAATTTATAATAATTCTGTAACAATTAGGCAGTGAAGGAGGGAAAACCATGAGAGATGACTTAGTAGTACCAGGCGAGCATGAGGAAAATTTTGTACTGGCTAAAGATGCGCGTGTAGTTACAGTGCCGTTTACTCCGCTGGAACAGCGTATGGCTAAAGAAAAGCCGTATCTGATGGAAGGCCTTGCCAAATTGAAAGAGATCTTGGGAGAAGACAGTTTCAAACGCTTGATCAGTAATGTGCATAATATCAATTTGAGCGGACCGAGAATCATGCTGGTCGCCGATAATGAGCTGCACCGTACTAATATCGAACGCGAATGTCTGCCTGCTATCGCAGAAGCATTCAACGTTACTAATATTCGTGTAGTTACACAAGGCTGATGTCTGAAAAGCTTCTCTGGCAGCAGGGAAGCTTTTTATTTTAAAAATATAAAAAATATCATTGACAAACTATTTGTTATTTTATATAATATTCACGTTGCAGTAAGTGATGTAACTTAAGTCGGGGCGTGGCGCAGTTTGGTAGCGCGCTTGTTTCGGGTACAAGAGGCCGTGAGTTCGAATCTCGCCGCCCCGACCACTTAAAAAGTTAGCCGCAGAGTGTATCTGCGGCTTTTTTATTTTGCTTGAAAAGAATTATTTAAAGTGCTTTTTCTCAGAGTAGTGAGAAATATTTCCCATAACGTTTTCTTTCAAATAGCTATCTGAATTTTACCAGATAAGCCATATAGCAAAACCATAATATAAAAACATAAATAATCAGTCTGGAAAGAGAAATCATAAAATAAACCCTTCTTCATTTTAAAAGTTGAGCTATATTGTTGTAGCTATTAATGGTGACTTCTTGTTTATTAATTATGATATCATGTCCTTGTCAAAGATAAAAGCCGACATTCTGTTTTTATTTATTTACTAAATGTTTACGAAGCTGTTTTATTGCCTTTGATTTTCGCCAAAACTGCAGTTTGTATCAAGATTGATTTCGAAAATACGTGCCCAGGGCAGGTTTACATTGATGTCGATACCAGTTAAATAATAATTCCTGTCGTTACTGCGATAAAATGGAGTACGGCCAAGTTCTCCGTATAGAAGCTGAATCTTTTGCCGCTGTAAAAAGCCACGGATAAGCGTTTCTGCAAAAATTTTGTTTTCTCCCAAATCAGTTGGCTTATAGCCTTTTAGTTTCAGTAATGTAGTTAACTGTGCATGCATTAATTTCTGATAGGCATAATCATCCAGTAAACGTTCAACTGTGAAGTTCAGATTTTGGGCATACAGTGACAGATATTCTGATTGCGGCAATCGGTGCAGTTGACCGGTAAATAAGGTTGCTTGGCTAAGCGCGGTTCCCAGTGAATTACTTAAAGTATTCCAGCCTGAAAAAGCTGCCAGTCTGCTTAGCGGTACTTTAGCCTCCAAAAGCTTAGGAACTAAAAGTTCCTTTTCCGTATAGTTGGCTGTAAGATCAACCAGCGCAATGTGGCAGCCTGATATAAGCAGGGTGTTAAGTTTTTGCAGCATAGCTTTATTAGGCTGGTTGTCATCGTCGCCGCAGTGTACGAATAAAATAAAATCTGCAGCGGCAGCATCATCAGTAAGCTGGCCGCCGATAAAATTTATTTTGTCTCTGATGCTTGCGTCAACAGAACAGGGCATATAGGGCATGATTTTGGCTGCAACTTTAGGTGAGGAATACTCTACAAAGATGCGCGGCTTGTAATTATACAGTTTATTATAATATCTGGTCAGCAGTAAAACTGATATTTCATCAGCACCGCTGGTAATAAGACCGCTGGAACCTAAAGCTGCATGTTTCATATAGGCCAGCACATGATTGGCATTACGATTAGGAAGCCCGAATGGCTGGGCGTCGTCCTGCCCGATAGCCAAAGTCAGGCCGTCTGCGTGTGCCAGTTGGACCAGTTTTTTATTAAAGCTGTCGTTGTCGGCATACAGACTGGTGTACTTTGTCTTAATATCATCCGGTATACGTGCGTCGATCTCCAGCAGCTGTCTGGTAAAGTAAGGATCGCCGAATGTTTCTGCCATATCTTTTAATGTTGCATAACGCATCAGATGCCATTGATACCAGCTGTCCGGTATCAGCTGATCGCTGACCAGCAATCGTGGAATGACGGAAAAAAACGCCATATCGATTTGTGGATTGAGAGCATGTTGTTTGTTGACGAAAGTCAAAAACTTTTCTTCGTCGTTAATTGTTCCCAAAGGTACTCGCGAGCCCAGAAGACTGCCGTGTACTAGAAGATCGGCTGATAAAATTGCGGCTGGATGCTGCGGCAGTTCATTTTTCAGCCAGGTAAACAGTTTTTCTTTATCAGCAGGTATGTTATAATTGTCAAGAAGTTCTTGCGGCGGTGTAATTACGTTGATAGAAGCCAATGCTCCCAGTTTTCTGACCATAGCGGTACAAGGCGGGCGGCTGTCTAACGGAGCCAGCAGCAGTGAAGTATCAGCTTTTACAGACTGAGGCGTGAAGGGGACAGTTGCTGGCATACCGCCGAATAATTTATAAAAATAGGCGCAGAGCAGCAGTAATGCGAGCAGGATAAATTTTTTCTTGTTCATAGGCTGTCTCCTTTGCCGTCCTTGTTATATTTATTATATTACAGATACGGAGTTTTTTGAATGAGGATAATTACGGGAAAGGCGCGGGGGCTGAAATTGACTGTGCCAAAAAATATGGACGTACGTCCTACGGCCGACAGGGTCAAAGAATCTCTGTTTAACATTATTGGTACTAAAATTATCGGCGCACGTGTTCTGGATATGTTTGCCGGTACAGGTAATCTGGGGTTGGAGTCGTGGAGCCGCGGCGCTGCTGCGGTTACATTTGTCGATGAAAGCCGTGAATCGCTGCGCCTTGTACAAAGTAATATCATTAAATGCCGGGCAGAGGCTGATGTGCAGGTTCTCAAAGGCAGTGCGGTCAATATTATCGAAAATCTGCATCATCAGGGGTTGAAATTTGATTTTGTATTCTGCGACCCTCCCTATAATAAAGGCTGGGTTCAGAAAGTTCTGCAGAAAATGGCACATTTTCAAGTTCTTAAAGACGGTGGATATCTGATAATCGAACATTCCAGACATGATGAAATCGGCGTTCTGGCAGGGTGTTTTGAACTTGTGCGTCAGGAAACCTATGGCGAAACTTTACTTTCGTTTATAAGATTTGCCAAAGTATAATAAAATGTTGTAAAATAATAAAATAAATTTGTAAAAAAATAGCAGGAATACAGAAACGTACGTCGAATAAGGAACAAGATAATTGAATTTATGACCAGACTGCGTTGCAGCTTCTAGGAGGTTAAACAGTGCGTAGAGCGATCTGTCCGGGTAGTTTTGACCCGGTTACTAATGGCCACCTCGATATTTTTGAACGGGCGAGCCAAATGTTTGACGAGATCATTATCAGCGTTTTTCATAATCCGGGTAAAGATAAAGCAATGTTCACCATGGAGGAAAGGGTAGAAATGCTCAGGGATGCCACTAAACATATCCCTAATGCCAGAGTAACCTGTTTTTCCGGTCTTTTAAATGAATTCTGCAGGCAGGAAAAAGCTCCTTTTATCGTAAGGGGCTTACGTGCGTTTTCTGATTTTGAATATGAATTTCAGCGCGCTCTGCTCATAAAAAAAATAGACAATAACTTAGAAACAGTCTTTATTATGACTAATGCTAATTACTCTTTCCTAAGTTCCTCTGGAATAAGAGAATTGGCAACCTTTGGCGGCTGTATCCGTGGTCTTGTGCCTGAATGTGTGGAAGATCGGATCAAAAGCCTTGTTATAAGCAAAGAATAATATTAGAAAGAGGTTGAGTTTGATGATGATTGATAGAAGTACCAGTGCGACTTTGGACAGAATTTTTGATGAAATGTATAACCTTATTTCCGAGGCTAACCGTATACCTCTTACGGATAAGATCATTATCGAAGAGAGCGATTTGGCTGGCATTCTGGATGATTTGAAGGAAGCCATTCCCAAAGAAGTCAAAAGCGCTACCAGACTGCTTGAAGAACAAAAAGCAATCGTCACCAAAGCTCATGAAGAAGCTGACAATATTGTTTTGCAGGCTAAAACCGAAGCTGACCGTATTTTAGAATTGGCAAAATCCGAATCTGAGAGGCTGATGCGTCAGGAAGAAATTTCCAGACAGGCGGAAGCCTTTGCTGAAGATGTAAAAAGCACTGCTTTACGTAATCAGCAGGAAATGAAAGACGAAGCCGATGCTTATGTTGAGCGGGTAAAACACGATGTGCTGCAATATGCTGATGATATGCTTGGCTATTTGAGCGGCAGTCTGCAGTCTGCTTTGCAGGCTGTAAATGATAATCGCGCTTCCGTTAATGCTGAACGCGAAAGCGTTATGTCTGCATGCCCTCAGCGTGATATGGAACTTCTGGCAATGGAAGATGAAGAGGACGAAGAATAGATTTTTGGCAAAAAAGTAAGCCTTCCGCTTGGGCGGAAGGCTTTTTATTTTGTTTGTTTTATTATTTTTGAATATAGATAGGAGAAACAGTATAGTCGTTGTTGTACTGTGGCTGGTGATTTTTTTGCAGCAGAGTTAGCAGATTAGTCGCGGCAATGTCGACGGAAAGCTGCTGCTCGACTTTTTCCCCGTATTTTTCCAATACATTGCGTCCCAGCTTGATAATTACAGGCAGTTCAGCCGAATCCTGCATTTCTTTCAACAGTTCACGACCACGGTCATTAAAAGCTAAAACACGAATGTAGGAGGGGTCTTTGGCATTATCGAACATAGCGCGATACTGCTGCAGTAAAAGCTGCATCAGCAGTCTTCTGACACGTGAAGCAGGATAACGTTTGGTAACTGTGGCGCTGACTACGTCTTGAAATGTAGTGCAGGCTGCCGCTTCGGCCAGACGGTTTTCCAATCCTTCGCTGCATTGGCAGGCTGCGGCTATTTGGGCCGGTGTCAGAGAACGCAGCTTGTATAGAAGCAGATGGTTCAGAATTTTATCACTGATATCCATCCTGTGCTGCAGATCTGCCTCACGCAGCAGTTGGGCTGTGGTTGCCGGAACTGTGCTGAGCAGCGCTTCATCAATGCCATAGCCGCGATAATGCTCACGGATTGCTGTTGCACCGGCAATGGGGCCGTTGATGGTTTTATCTTTATAGCCGCTGCCGCGGCGTTTAACAACTACAGGTTCGATCTCGTAACCGCCGTGCAGAAGCTGGCGGCAGTATTCTAAAGCCAGGATATTGTTAGGATGTTCTGCAATCGTCAGCATGGAAGGGTCTTCTGCCAGTGTAAGCTCTAAAGACTTGGCATAACTGTGCCCTTCATCCAGATAATGATGCAGTGCGTCCTGAAAAACAGGTTCGTTCAAAAATTCTGCGGTCAGCATCAGCTGTTGCGAATTGGCAGCTTCCGCGCCAAAAGCAAGGTGTGATACTATCCCGGTAGCCGCCAGTAATTTTACAGCTCCTGCAGCAAAAAATTCCGCACTGCGGCAGGTGAAAACGGTCGGCAGCTCTAAAACCAGGTCAACGCCGCCTAAAACGGCCATTCTGGCACGGGTCCATTTGTCAGTCAGGGCAGGTAAGCCGCGCTGTACAAGGCTGCCGCTCATAGCGGCAATGACTGGCCTGTTGCCGGCTATACGCTTGGCTTCACGCAGATGATGGGCATGGCCGTTATGGAAAGGATTATATTCTGCTACGATTCCTATTGCTTTGCTCATTCATATTCTCCCTCATTTATAATGTTTATACTAGCGATTATCATTTAAATAGTGTATACTATATGATATAATAAAATGTGCTATGAGCGCAAGCTAAATTTTGCACAAATGGAGGAAAACTGTGATTATTTTTGTTGTCAACTGCGGTAGCTCCTCAATTAAATATCAGCTCCTTAATATGGACGGCGAGCAGGTGCTGGCCAAAGGTTTGATCGAGCGGATCGGGATGGAAGGTTCTGTTCTCAAACATACGCCTACGGGCAAATATACAGTAGATATCAGTGCAGAGATACCCGACCATTCCGTTGGTATCCAGATGGCGCTGGAAGCTCTGACTAATGAAGAATATGGCGTTATTGACAGCATGGATGAGATCGATGCTGTTGGACACCGCGTAGTGCACGGTGGCGAACGCTTTACCGATTCGGTACTGATCAGCGACGATGTTTTGAACGGCATCGAGGCCTGTGCTGAGATCGCACCGCTGCATAACCCGCCTAATCTGTATGGTATCAAAGCCTGTATGCGCCTGATGTATAATACTCCTCAGGTCGCTGTTTTTGATACGGCTTTCCATCAGACCATGCCCAGGGTCGCCTATTTGTATGGCCTGCCTTACGAAATGTATGTTAAATACGGACTGCGCCGCTATGGTTTCCACGGTACTTCCCATAAATATGTAGCTCAGCAGGCTGCTGAAATGATGGGCGAGCATATGAGTGACCTGCGTTTTATTACCTGCCATTTGGGTAATGGTGCCAGCATTGCTGCAATCAAATACGGTAAATCCATTGATACCAGCATGGGATATACACCGCTGGAAGGACTTGTCATGGGTACACGTTCGGGCGAGATCGACCCTGCTATCATTCCTTTTTTAATGGAAAAAGAAAATATGAATGCGCAGCAGATCGATGATTATTTGAATCGCCGCAGTGGAATTCTAGGTATTTCCGGACTATCCAGTGATTTCCGGGATCTGGAAAGCGCTGCTAACCGTGGTGATGAACGCAGCCAGTTGGCTATTGATATTTTCGCTTATAAAGTCAAAAAATATATTGGCGGTTATGTTGCTGCCATGGGTGGCGTCGACGCCATCATTTTTACAGCAGGGCTGGGTGAAAATTCTCCTTTTATGCGTGATAAGATCTGTAATGGACTGGAATATCTTGGTACGCGGATCGATCCGGAACTGAATAAACTGCGCGGTAAACAAATGGAAATCAGTATCAAAAGGGCTCGGGTCAAGATTTTTGTGATCCCAACGAATGAAGAACTGGTCATTGCCCGTGATACACTGAATATCTGTCGCCGCATCATTAAATTATGATAAAAGTTACGCTTTTTTCTTGACAAAGATTTAGAGCATCGCTATAATTGATACGATTGGTGAAATATGATAAAGATAAATGTCGCAGAAATCAAGAAAAGACTGGTCGGTAAAAAAGACTTTTCCTATGAGCTGAAACCAGCAGAACTGAATATTACCGAAGCGGATCTTCCGCTGGCAGGAACGGTGACCGTAAAAGGCACGATATCCAACGCCGGCGATGTTTTGCTTTTGGAAGCTACGGTTGAAGCTATGGTCAACAGGACCTGCGGACGCTGCCTTAAAGCCTTTACAGGTAAAAGTACGGCTGAAGTATTGGAAAAATTCTATCCGGCAAGTGCTGAGAATATCGAAAATGATGCTTTTATTTATGAATCTGATATCGTCGAACTGACGGAACCGATTCGTGAAAGTCTCCTGCTGGCAGAGCCTCTTCAAGCTTTGTGCAGGATCGATTGTCAGGGCTTGTGTCCGGTCTGCGGCGCCGATAGAAACAAAGGCGACTGCGGCTGTGATACTACCACAGTCGATCCCAGGTTGGCGGCATTAAAGCAATTCATCAAAAATTAAATTTACATTCATTAGCTTGAGGAGGTGTATCAAAGATGGCAGTACCAAAGAGAAAAATGTCCAAAGCTCGCCGCGATTCCCGTCGTGCGAACTGGAAACTTACAGTTCCTGGCTTAGTCGAATGTCCGCAATGTCATGAGATGAAAATGCCGCATCGTGTTTGTTCCGAATGTGGTTATTACAACGGCAAACAAGTTATCGTTAAAGAACAATAATCTTGCAGCTTTAAATCCCCGTACCGTTAGGTGCGGGGATTTTTGCTGTTATAAAGCTTCAAAGTTTAATTTTTGGATAATTTCCTATCTGCAAAATTATATAACACATTTCTAAATATAGAATCGTTTCGCTTAATTCTTCTGCCATTTCGCCGTGAAAAAAAGATAGTGTTCCTTTTTCTGCAATAGTTACAGCAATGACCAAAACCAATAACAATATACAATCATAAAGTGGAATTTTTACTTTTTTTATAAATTTGAAAATATTTCCTCTGTATAATAGATATAATAATATGGCAAGTAAAAGACCTACGAGAGGATGTGCTATATGTCCATAAAGTCCAAGATCAGTCCAGGCTGGTATAGTTCCATCAGCGCGCATAAGGAGTGTTCTCCCCCAGCTTATTTCTCGCAGGAAGAAAATTACAAAAAGTAAAGAACCTGCTGACCATATATACTTGTCGGAGATAACGGTCGTTCTTTTAAGAAAATAGCTGCATATATAGGCTCCAAAAAGTAAAATGACAAGTTGTAAATTTTCTAATAAGGAATTTTCTTTTGCAAAGTTGGCTGGAATTATATTTTGGAGAAGATAAATAGATAAAAATAATAAAAAGAAAATAGGAAAAAATTTACTGGGATTTTTATTTATCAATATAATAAACACCTCTATACCATATGGATTATAAAAACTAAAATATTGATTTCTAAAATTGACTTGCTAGTCAGATTGTAACATAAAAAAACATAAATTAAAACTTGTGAATTATTTGGGAAATTAAGCATGTAATCAAAATTTTTACTTGCTTTTTTTATTGTGAGCTTTTATAATAGCTCTAGATATTAATAGTTGGTACTAAAGATGGGTGATAAAATGAATTCTTCCAAAAAAATAATACGGCAGGAACATCTGTCTAAGATGTTGGAACGCAATCCATTTTTGACAGACGAGCAGCTTGCTAAAGCGCTTGAAGTCAGTATCCAGACAATCCGTTTGGATCGCCTGCGAATGAATATTCCGGAAGTACGGGAACGTACACGTCAAATGGCTGAAACTGCTCAGACAAAGCTGAAAGCCATCGACAAAAAAGATATTGTCGGCGATCTTATCGATTTGGAATTGAATAAGATCGGTATTTCGATGCTGAAAATAACGCCTGAGATGGTGCTGGAAAAAACAGGCGTCGCACGCGGTTATTATATGTTTGCGATGGCCAATACTTTGGCTCTGGCTGTAGTCGATGCAGACGCGGCCTTGACAGGCGTAGGCAATGTCAAATATAAAGTTCCGGTCTATGCCGGTGCAACTTTAGTCGCTAAGGCGGAAGTAATCCGCCGTGAGCATGATAAATATGTTATCTGGGTCAAAGTTCGCAACAATAACGAAGAAGTGTTTCGCGCTAAATTCATTATTGTATCACTGCCCAACGAAAGGATCGAGAAATAGTGAAAATTGCAGTTGATGTGATGGGGACTGACTATGGACCTCAAGAACTGGTTTTGGGAGCTGTCCAGGCCGTCAGAGCGTATGACTGCGAAGTCGTTCTCGTAGGCGACTCCGAAATTATAAAAAAATTGCTGGTAGAATATAATGCTGCTGATGAACGAAAAATCACAGTACATCATTCCAGTGAAGTTATTAATATGGATGAACATCCAGGCATAGCCGTAAAAACTAAAAAAGACGCATCTATCGTCATCGCTACGAAACTGCTGCGTGATAAAGAATGTGACGCATTGGTATCATCAGGAAGCACAGGGGCGGCAGTTGCCGCAGCGTTGTTTGGATTGGGACGTATCCGCGGCATCGAACGCCCGGCTATTGCGACTCCGATCCCAAGCCTTACCGGGACGACAGTAGTTTTAGACAGCGGTGCTAAAGTCGACGCCAAACCTGAACATATGGTGCAAAGCGCTATTATGGGCAGCGTTTATGCTGAGTTGATGCTGAAAATAAAAAATCCGCGTGTCGGGCTTTTGAATATAGGCGAAGAAGAAACAAAAGGTAATGAGCAGGCTCTGGCTACTTATCCGCTGCTTAAGGCAGAAGAACATATCCACTTTGTCGGAAATGTAGAAGGCCGCGACATTAACAAAGGTACTGTTGACGTAGTAGTCTGCGACGGATTTGTCGGAAATGTAGTCCTTAAGTTTGCAGAGGGCCTTGCAAGTGCTATAATGAAGTTAATGAAAGAAGCCATTTTAAACGGCGGCTTTCTGGCCAAGTTGGGCGGACTTTTGATAAAACCGGCCATGAAGGGGCTTGCCAAGCGACTTGATCCGGCTGAATACGGCGGTGCGCTGCTTTTGGGTGTCAAGGCACCTTTTATCATCTGTCATGGCAGCAGTAAAGCGAAAGCAATCAAAAATGCAATCGGCGTGGCTATAGATTTTGCTGAGCGTGATGTAGTTGAACATATTGCCGGCAATATCGTGAAATCAAGAAAAGGAAACGAGGAAATATAAATGGAAAAAGCAGTTGGTATTTTAGGTCTGGGCTGCTATGTCCCTGAAAAGGTGCTGACCAACCGTGATCTTGAAAAAATAGTAGAAACCAGTGACGAGTGGATCGTTGAACGTACAGGCATTAAAAGCAGGCATATTGCCGCTGAAGGTGAAGCTACATCCGATATGTCCGTTATTGCGGCAGAACGTGCTCTGGCTGACGCAGGCGTAAGCCCTGAAGAAATCGAACTGGTCATAGTGGCAACTGCTTCTGCTGACCATGCTTTTCCGTCTACCGCTTGTCTGGTACAGGACCGTATCGGAGCTAAAAACGCAGCTGCATTCGATCTGTCTGCAGGCTGTTCCGGCTTTGTTTACAGCCTGGGCGTAGCAAGTCAGATGGTAAAATCCGGGTTGTATAAAAAAGCACTTATCATCGGCGCTGAAACTTTAAGCCGTATTATGAATTGGGAAGACCGCAATACCTGCGTTCTTTTTGGTGACGGTGCAGGCGCGGCGGTCATTGGTGAAGTCGAGGATGGTCTTGGTGTTTTAGGTATCGACCTCGGCAGCGACGGCAGCGGCGGTAAATATCTGTTCCAGCCTGCTGGCGGCAGCCGCAAACCGGCTTCTCATGAAACAGTAGATGCAAGAGAGCATTTTATCCATATGAACGGCAATGAAGTATTTAAATTTGCTATCCAGATCATGGGCAAAACGGCTAAACGAGCTTTAGCCAAAGCGGGCCTTGAACCGGCCGATGTCGATCTGCTGGTGCCGCATCAGGCTAATATCCGCATTATTAACAGTGCGGCTAAACGGCTGAAAATGCCAATGGAAAAAGTTTGGGTAAATGTCGATAAATACGGCAATACTTCCGCTGCTTCCATTCCCATTGCCCTGTGTGAGGCACAGGAGCAGGGCGTACTGAAAAAAGGCGGTACAGTACTGTTGGTTGGTTTCGGTGCTGGCCTCACATGGTCTTCCATTGTGCTTAAATGGAGTAAATAAACCTGCAAGAACAGTTGAGCAAAAGACGAAAGAGAGGTTTTCCCAATGAGCAAAATTGCATTTGTATTCCCGGGACAAGGGTCCCAAACTGTAGGTATGTGTAAAGATCTTTATGATAACTATATTTGTGCACGCAAGGTTTTTGAAGCTGCTGATGAAGCTTTGGGGTTCTCCATCAGCGATATGTGTTTTAATGGTCCGGAAGATCAGCTGCGCCTGACCTTTAATACTCAACCGGCTATCCTGACTGCCAGCGTAGCCTGTGCAGAAGTGCTGAAAGAAAACGGACTGAGCTGCGAAGTTGCTGCTGGTCATAGCCTTGGTGAATATTCTGCTTTGGTTTTGGCAGGTGCTTTGGATTTTGCCGATGCTGTTCGTATCGTTCGTAAACGTGGCCAGTTCATGCAGGAAGCTGTTCCTGTCGGCGAAGGCAGCATGGCCGCTGTCTTAGGTCTTGAAAGCGATAAAATCATTGATATCTGCCGTACTGTTGAAGCTGAATGCGGCGAAGCTGTACAGGCAGTAAACTTCAACTGCCCTGGGCAGGTCGTTATTGCAGGTTCTGTAGGCGCAGTGGATAAAGCTTTGGCGGCGTTGAAAGAAGCCGGTGCCAAACGCGCTGTTCTTCTTCCCGTAAGCGCACCTTTCCACAGCACTCTTATGCAGCCGGCTTCCAAACGTCTGGCTGAAGTCTTTGAAACTATTACCTTCCACGACGCTAAGATTCCTGTCGTCGCTAATGTAACTGCAACTGAAGTTACCAAAGGAGAGGAAATTAAAGAATCCCTGATCAGTCAGGCTGCTATGCCCGTACTTTGGGAAACCTCTGTCCACCATATGATCGCAGGCGGCGTAGACACTTTTGTTGAAGTCGGACCCGGCAAGGTTCTGTCCGGTTTTACCAAAAAAATTGCCAAGGGTATGACTGCTCTGAACGTCGAAGATGAAGCAAGCCTTGAAAAAACACTTGCTTATTTTAAGGAGGTTCGTTAAAATGCAGTTAGAAGGTAAAATCGCACTGGTTACAGGTGCTTCCCGCGGTATCGGTAAAGCTATCGCAGTTGCGCTGGCTGCTGCAGGAGCTGATGTTGCTGTTAATTATGCCGGCAATAAAGCCGCTGCTGAAGCAGTGGCTGCTGAAATAAAAGCTATGGGACGCAAAGTTCTGCTGCTGCAGGGTGACGTTGCTCAGCTTGAAGTCTGTACTGGAATGATCGACGCCGTTATTAAAGAATTCGGCCGTATCGACATTTTAGTCAATAATGCAGGCATCACTCGTGATAATCTACTGATGCGCATGAAGGAAGAAGATTGGGACGCAGTGCTGAACACTAATCTCAAAGGCGTTTTCAACTGCACTAAAGCAGCTGTCAAATACATGATGAAACAAAGAGCGGGCCGTATCGTCAACATCACCTCTGTCGTAGGTGTAATGGGCAATGCCGGCCAGGCCAACTATGCTGCAGCAAAAGCAGGCTGCATCGGTTTCACCAAATCTGTAGCTAAAGAAGTTGCTGCCCGTGGCATCACCGTTAATGGTGTAGCACCTGGTTTTATCAAAACTGATATGACCAGCGTTTTACCAGAAAAAGTAGTAGCCGATATGGAAGCCGGTATTCCGCTGGCACGTCTTGGCGAACCTGAAGATATTGCCAAGGCAGTATTGTTCCTTGTAAGTGACGATGCTGCTTACATAACCGGTCAGACTTTACATGTTGACGGTGGTATGGTAATGTAATTATGCAATTCTTAAAAAAGACCTTTGGAAGGAGGTGAATCGTAAATGAGCACTTTCGAAAAAGTAAGAGACATTACTGTCGAGCAATTGAGCGTTGACGCTGATGAAGTAAAGATGGAATCATCCTTCATCGATGATCTGGGCGCTGACTCCCTCGATATCGTTGAATTAATCATGGCTTTCGAAGAGGAATTTGAAGTTGAAATTCCTGACGAAAAAGCTGAAAAAATCCGCACCGTGGCTGATGCAGTCAAAATGTTGGATGAAGAAAAATAATCTTTTGGCAGCTTAAGGGAAAGCTCTGAGGAGCTTTCCCTGATAGTTGCAGTAGTCCTGAAATGGGGGATATTTGTTGAAACTACCAGTACTTAAAATAGGTGATTTAACAGCCGAAGTACCGATCATACAAGGCGGAATGGCTATCAGACTGTCTACCGCGCGTTTGGCGGCAGCCGTTGCGCAGGAAGGCGGAATAGGACTCATTGCAGCGTCCGGCATGGCGTTTGACGAGCTGCGTAAAGAGATCCGGCTGGCCAGGAAGCTTACTGGCGGGAAAGGCATTATCGGCATCAATGCCATGGTTGCGGCCCGCGAATTTCTTGGGCTCATTACCACTGCTGCCGAAGAAAAAATTGACCTGATCGTTGCCGGTGCCGGTTTTTCAAGAGATATTTTCGCCGTGGGGCGTGAACATAACGTAGCCGTAGTGCCCATCGTTTCCTCTGTCAAACTAGCTAAAATATCTGAAAAGCTTGGTGCTGCCGCTATTGTAGTGGAAGGAACAGAGGCTGGAGGACATCTTGGGACCCAACAGTCCATCAAAGATATCCTGCCTGACATCGTCAAAGCGGTCAATATTCCTGTTATCGCCGCCGGCGGAGCTACTGACGGCGCAGCTGTAGCAGAGCTTCTTAAATTAGGAGCCAGCGGTGTGCAGATGGGCAGTCGTTTTGCCGCCAGCGAAGAATCCAACGGTGCTCCGGCGCTGAAAGAATTATATCTCAAAATGACCAAAGAGGACGTTGTACAGATCGACAGTCCCGTTGGCTATAAAGGCAGGGCGATTCTTAATCCTTTTGCCAAACAGGTTCTGGAAGGTACGCAGCCGCGTCCCCGCACCTGTGACAACTGCCTTAAACAGTGCTCCCGCAGCTTCTGCATCATCCGCGCGCTCACCAGAGCTCAGCAGGGCGATGTTGAAACCGGCCTTGTTTTTACAGGTGCCAATATGTGGAAGATCAAAGAAATTTTACCCGTGAAAGAAATTTTCAGAAGACTGAAAGAAGAAATAGCAAAAATTTAATTTGAGGTGATTTATTTTGAAAAGACGAGTCGTTATTACCGGTGTTGGCCCGATTACTCCAATCGGCATCGGCAAAGATGAATTTTGGGGCAATCTGATCGCTGGTAAATCCGGTATCGGTTTCATTACCCAGTTTGATGCTTCTGATCCTGGCTTCACCACTAAAATTGCCGGCGAAGTTAAAGATTTTGATTTCGCTAACTATGGCGATAAAAAAGAAGGCAAACGTATGGATCGTGTGACCCAGTTTGCTGTAGCGGCTGCTAAACTGGCAGTGGAAGATGCTGAACTCGATCTGGAAAAAATTGATCCCGTTCGTGCCGGCGTTTGCGTTGGCAGCGGCATTGGCGGCATCCATACCTTCCTCGAGCAGTCTTTAAAATATGGCGAAAAAGGTCCAGGCAAAATCAGTCCGTTCTTCATTCCGATGGAGATCCCGAATATGCCTGCCGGCCAGATTTCTATCGCTTTAGGCTTTAAAGGCCCTAATACAGCTATTATCACAGCTTGCGCCACCGGTACTAACTGTATTGGCGACGCTCTGCGCACTATTCAATATGGCGATGCCGACATTATGATCGCAGGCGGCACAGAAGCTGCTGTTTCTCCTGTGGCTATAGCAGGCTTCGGTAACATGAAAGCTCTTTCCACCAACAACGAACATCCTGAAAAGGCCTCCTGTCCGTTCGACAAAAAACGTGACGGCTTTGTTATGGGTGAAGGTGCCGGTGTAGTAGTTATGGAAGAACTGGAACATGCTTTGGCACGTGGAGCTCATATCTATGCTGAAGTAGTTGGTTTTGGCATGAATGCCGACGCTTATCACATCACTGCTCCTGATCCGAGCGGTGAAATGCCTGCCCTGTGCATGCAGCAGGCTATCGACGATGCTGGTATGAAACCGGAAGACGTTGATTACATCAACGCTCATGGCACTTCTACCCATCGTAACGATTTGAATGAGACTTTGGCTGCTAAAAAAGTTTTTGGCGATCATGCTTATAAAATGACTATCAGCTCCAACAAATCCATGACAGGACATTTGCTGGGTGCTGCCGGAGGCGTAGAAGCAATTGCTACCGTCATGACCATTGATAATGGTATTATTCCTCCCACAATCAACTATGAAGATCCTGATTTAGAAGAGGGTCTGGACCTCGACTATGTTCCTAACGTAGCCCGTAAAGCAGAAGTAAGAGCGGCTCTGTCCAATAACTTCGGCTTTGGCGGCCATAATGCCACCATTCTCTTCAAAAAATATCAAGCTTAATTGAGAATAGAGTGATTTAAATGCAAGATACGCGCAAAGAGCAGCTGCTGAAGTTCTGTCAAAGCCTTGGCATCAAAATGCACAAGCTGGAACTTCTAAACGGTGCTTTGACGCATACATCATACGCTCACGAATCCAAAGAAGTACCGCGCCCGGAACATAACGAACGCGTAGAATTTTTAGGCGACTCCGTGCTCAGCGTTATCGTCAGTACATATATGTACTGTACGTTTCCCAACCTTAATGAGGGGGAACTCACCAAGCTTAGGGCCCATATCGTCTGCGAGGCATCTCTGGCTGAATATGCCCGTAAAATAAATCTTGGCGATTACCTGCTTTTAGGAAAGGGAGAAGGTTTGTCAGGCGGACGCGAACGCGCTTCTATCCTGGCCGATGCTTTTGAATCTGTACTTGGTGCTTATTATTTAGACCAGGGTATGGAAGCAGCCCGTGTATTTTTACTGGGTTTAATGAAAGCCGAGCTGGATTTTATCTGTACGCACGGCATTTGCAGTGATTTTAAAACAAGGCTGCAGGAAGTTGTGCAGCAGGATGGCGATGTTGATATCGTCTACGAGCTGATCGGCTCCAAAGGTCCTGAACACAACAAACATTTTGCCACCATTGTTTCCGTTAACGGTAAACATATCGGTTCAGGCGAAGGCAGGACGAAAAAGGAAGCGGAACAGCAGGCTGCTAAAAGTGCTCTTGAAAAAATGGGCACGCCTTTGACGGGCTTTCCTAAATAAAATAAACCCTTGCCGGTTTACCGGCAAGGGTTTTTCTTTGTTTGTCGTCCAGCTCAGTGTGAAGGTCCATACAGGTTCAGAAGTACTACACCGCTGACAACCAAAACCATGCCTACTGCGCCTATAGCGTTTATACTTTCGTGAAAGACAAGCATTGAAATGATGGCTGCGGCAACGACACCGATACCTGCCCAGGTTGCATACGCAATGTTCAAATCAATAAACTGCAGCGAACGGGACAGAAAATAAAAAGCGCCTGTGTAAGCTGTAACTACTACCAGTGAAGGCGCCAGCTTAGTAAAGCCCAGTGTGTATTTCAAAAATGTTGTGCCAAGTAATTCCAAACCAATAGCTAAACCTAAATATACAAATCCCATGATATCCTCCTAATCATCTATGGCGTCACGCAAAGCCTTCATCCAGGCAAAGCCGCCTTCCAGCAGTGCGTTACGCTGGGCGTCGGTCATATTGCGCAGAGCCCGTTCTTCAAAATCATCCATTTTTTGTAAAAGCTCGTCGGCATAAGCAGCCCCTTTACTGGTAAAAACCAGCAGCTTGACGCGTTTATCAGTAGGGCTGATCATTTTTTCGACGAAGCCTTTGACTTCCAATCCGGCCAGAATACTGTTGACCGTCTGTTTAGGCAGCATCAGTTTTTCGCAGATCAGATGCTGGGTACAGTCATTTGGAAACTCCTTCAGCAAATACAGAGTCAGCAGTAAATTGTTGTTGAGCCCATGTGATTTGGCCCAGCGTTCATAGACGGCGTTTGTGCCGAACCAAAGGTCGTAGTAGCCGTGGCGTATCCGTTGCAGCTCTTTATGCATAAGCGCCCTCCTTTTTCTAATAAAGTCCGAAATCGGACTAATTGAATTATAACAACTTTTCCCAAAAATGGCAAGTAAAATTTTGTGAATGATACCAGGGTATATGACAGGCATTGACCGGGACCGTTGATACGGGTATAATGCAATTACTAAGTGCGTTGATAAAAATGCAGGCGCACTAATAAGCCGGATCATAATAAACGTTTAATGCAAGGAGGCAGGGCAGTGGCAATCATACCTGTGTTTATACCGCATGCTGGCTGTCCGCACCAGTGCGTGTTCTGTAATCAAAAAACTATCAGCGGTCAGCAGACTGCATCGGCGAGAGACGTAGAGCAGCAGCTCGAACGCTATCTGCAATGGATCAAACCGGGGCCTTCCAACGAAGCGGCTTTTTACGGCGGCTCGTTTACAGGTTTACCGGTCGACTTGCAGACAGAACTTTTCCGGCCTGTAGATAAACTTTTGGCGGAAGGAGTCATCGGCAGTGTGCGGTTATCTACCCGACCAGATTATATTGATGCCGTCCGTTTAGAGCTGCTGCAGGTACACGGCGTAAAAACAGTAGAACTGGGTGTACAGTCGCTGGACGATGCTGTTTTGGCAGCGGCGGAGCGGGGGCATCAGGCCACCGATGTTTATAAGGCTGTTGCTTTGCTGAAACAGTATGGTTTTGAGATCGGACTGCAGCTGATGGTAGGTATGCCTGGACAAAGCTTTGACAGCGTCAAAGCTACGGTTGAGCAGGTGCTTAATCTCAGTCCTTCTTTTGTCCGTATTTATCCCTTGCTGGTAATAAAAGGCACGCCGCTTGAGCATATTTATAAACTTGGTGAATTTGAGCCTCTGACACTGGAAGCAGCAGTTGAGCAAAGCGCTTATGTATATAGCAAATTAACGCTGGCTGGGATCAAAATCATTCGTGTTGGCTTGCAGGCCGATGAAGAATTGTGCAGTGAAGGCAATATTATTGCGGGACCGTTCCACCCCTCTTTTGGTGAACTTGTGCAAAGTTTTTTGCTCTATGACGAACTGACTCCGCAGCTGCAGAGTCTGTTTTGCCAAGGCGCGGAAAACATAGTAATAACCTGCCCGAGCAAGCTTGAATCAAAGCTGCGCGGGCTGAAAAACAATAATCTGCAGCGCTGGCAGCAGCTTGCAGGTCCGATTCCTGTAAATATCAAAGCCAGGCCTGATGCAGAACGTATTATGCTAAGCTGGAGGTTGGACGATGAGTGAATGTCAAAGCTTTGACCCGGTAGCTGACGCAGACAGCAGGCTGCTCATTCTCGGTTCTATGCCCGGTGTTCGTTCCTTGCAGATGCAGCAGTATTACGGACATCCGCAGAATCGTTTTTGGCCGTTGGTGACGATGCTTTTAGGCTATGCTGAGGTTCCTTTGGATTATGCGGATAAAAAGCAGATGCTTTTAGATAACCGTATAGCTCTTTGGGACGTACTGGGTTACTGCGAACGTGAAGGCAGTCTTGATTCAGATATTACCTGCGAGCAGCCTAACGATCTGGCCGGATTTTTGCAGAATCATCCGCAGATACATACTATCTGCTGTAATGGAGGCAAAGCTGCCGCCGCCTTTAAAAAATATACCAGACAGCTTGATCTGCAGAGGATTACTGTGCATTTCCTGCCTTCTACCAGCCCGGCCAATGCCCGCTGGCGGCTGCCGAAGCTTTTGGAAGCGTGGCAGGTTATCAATACCGGCCGTTAAAAAATAAAAAAGCCTTGAATACAAAAAGTATTCAAGGCTTTTACTTTAGTTATCAGTTAGTTTTTCCTGGATATGCCTTCAGTGCTTCACCCAGGATATAAATTGCCTTTTTCAGATCATCACAATTGAGAACATAGGCCAGCCTAGCCTCATTAACACCCAACTCCGGGTCGCTGTAGAAACCGTTGCCGGGAGCGAACATAACAGTTTCGTTATCAATAGCAAAATTTTCCAAAGTCCAGATAGCAAACTTTTCAGCATCGTCTACGGGCAGCTGCACCATAATATAAAAGGCTCCCTTCGGATCGGAAGCAACTACGTCAGGCAGCTTTTTAAGGGCGGCAACGATCGTATCACGGCGTTTTTTGTACTCTTGATTTACTTCCTCCAGATAGCTGACGGGAGTAGTATATAAAGTAGCCGCGCCGACCTGTTCCAGAATTGGGCTGCACAGACGACCCTGGCAGCATTTGATAATCTGCTTGGCAAGCTCTTTGTTTTTGCTGATAATACAGCCGATACGGGCGCCACAGGCACTGTAGCGTTTAGAAACCGAATCAATGATAATCAGGTTGTCGGCAAGTTCGGGCATTGTGCCAAAGCTGCGGTAAGCGCCGTCATAAACAAATTCACGGTATACTTCATCGGCGATCAAAGCCAGGTCATATTTACGGACGATTGCCGAAATCATATCCATTTCTTCCTGTGTATAAACAACACCGGTCGGATTACCGGGATTAGTCAGTAAAATTGCTTTTGTTCTGGGCGTGATCTGCGCTTCGATAGCGGCAGCGTCAGGCAGATGGTAACCGTCAGTTACATTTGTCTGCACAGCGTTGATTTTAGCGCCGAACTCTCTGGCAAAAGTAGTATAGTTAGCATAAAACGGCTCGAATACCATGATCTCATCTCCTGGATCACATAAGGCCATGACAGCAAAAATCAAAGCTTCGCTGCCGCCGTTAGTAATAAAAATATCATCGGCAGCAAAATCCATACCTTTGTCAGCATAGTATTTGCGTATCGCTTCGATCAGGAAGCCTTCGCCTTTGGAATTGCCATAAGCAATTACCTGCTCGTCATAAGTGCGGATGCTTTCCATAAACTGGTCAGGAGTTTTGATATCGGGCTGCCCGATATTCAGGTGATAAATTTTTTTACCCTTCGCTTTAGCTGCATCTGCATACGGCGACAGCTTTCTGATAGGTGAAGAAGTCAAACTTTGGATACGTGCTGAAAGTTTCATGTAAAATCCCCTCACTGCTGATAAATTTTGTCCGGATGCCAGGACCCGGGTTATTCTGGCGATTGGCAGCATTCTACTGTCCTGCCAAGTGTTCATATTATATCATAATTAAATCATTATTTTTAGCATCAGGATAAAAAATGTAAAAATATTTTACAAAACGACCTGAAATATAGCAAAAGTGTTTCAAAAAATACTTTTTGCTTCTTAAGTATAACGGCAGCGCCTGATTAAAAAAAGTGCGTTGAGTCAGATAATTGTATGAAACCTTCATCTATGGTAAAATATACTGATAGAATATTGCAGATTGGGTGATTTTGTGCATTTAAAGTCATTTTCGACTTATGGATTCAAATCCTTTGCAGATAAAATTGAATTAAGCTTCGGTTCTGGCATTACGGCAATCGTTGGACCTAACGGCAGCGGCAAGAGCAACATTTCTGATGCGATCCGCTGGGTACTGGGCGAGCAAAGTGCCAAATATCTGCGCGGCAGCAAAATGGAAGATGTTATTTTTTCCGGCAGCGGCAAGCGCAGACCTTTGGGTGTTGCCGAAGTGACGCTGATTTTTGACAACAGCGATCATCGTCTCAGTCTTGAATTTGATGAAGTAAGCATCACCCGCCGCGTTTTTCGCAGCGGTGACAGCGAATACTCCATCAATAAAAAGAACTGCCGTTTAAAAGACATTCTTGACCTTTTGGCAGATACTGGCCTGGGACGTGGCTCCATGTCCATTATCGGCCAGAATAAGATTGACGAAATCCTGAACAGCCGTCCTGAAGAACGCCGCGCTTTGTTTGAAGAAGCCGCTGGTATTGCCAAATTCAGGATGCGTAAAAAAGAAGCTATGCGGCGCCTGGACGATACCGCTGCCAACCTGACCCGCATCAACGACATCAAAGCCGAAGTCGAAGGTCAGGTCGAACCTCTGCGCCTTGCCGCAGAGCAAACACGCAAATTCAATCTGCTGGCTAAAGAACTGCGTGCCTGCAAACTGACCCAATTTGTGCACAAGATCGAAAATATTGAAAATATTCGGCAGAAGCTGAACGCACAGGATGCCGAACTTGAAAATAAAGTGCTGGAACGCGCTACTGCCGTCAGCACACAGGAAGCTGAATGCAGTGCCTTACAAATGGAGCTGGATAAGCTCAGTGAAGCCTATAACCGTATTCAGGACGATATCAAAGAAAAAGAAACAGCTCTGGAAAAACTGCGTGGTCAGGAAGCTGTGTTGGCAGAGCGTGTTCGGCAAAGCGAAAAATCAGGACTGCGTTTGGAAGAGCAGGGCAAAAAGCTGCAGGAACAGATCGCAGCCTTGGATACTCAGCTCAAAACGATGGTCGTGGATTATGACCGTTTAGAAGTGCAGCAGGCTGCCGCACAGCTTTTGGTAAGCAAGCTGACCGGAGAACAGGCAGAAAAAGAAACGCGTATCAGCGAAGCTGAAGCTGCAATGGAAAATATGAAAACAGCTGCTTTCGATAATATGCGCACAATGGTCAATCTGCGAAACGAGATCCGTGGACTGGAGCAGGAGCAGGAACAGCGGATGCGTAAGCGTGACGCCCTTAAAAAGAGCATCGCTGAAGCAGAGACCGCAGGCGAAGAACTGCAGACACGTTACCGTAATATGAACGACGAGCAGAGCAATGTAGAAAACTCTTTGGAGCTTATTAAACGCGATGGCAGGGAAGTGAGTGCTAAAGCTGCCGAAGAAACCGAAGCGTTGAATAAAGTTCTGTCGCAGCATAAAGAATGTCAAAACAGGATCACAGCGCTGGAAAGCCGTTTGAACCTGCTGCAGAATATGCAGAAAAGCTATGAAGGCTTTGGCTATGGTATCAAAACAGTGCTGCAGTCGCAGGAACCCTGGCGCAGCGACGTTATCGGTGTTGCCGCTGAACTGATCGAAGTGCAGCCTGAATATGTAGTTGCAATAGAAACTGCATTAGGAGGAGCGGCGCAGAACCTTGTTATGGGCAGCTCGGAAGCCGCCAAAAAGGCCATCGCCTATCTTAAACAGCGTCAGGCCGGGCGGGCGACCTTCCTGCCGCTTGATACTATCAAATATTATGAACGCCGCAGTGAAGAAGATGCACTGGCAAAACTGCCTGGTATTCGGGGATTTGCTGCCGATCTGATCAGTTATGATATAAAACTGGCGCCGATCTTTAAATTTTTGCTGGGTCGGGTGCTGGTAGCGGACGATATGGATGCCGCTTTGGCAGCCGCCAAAAAAAGTAACTTCCGTACCCGAGTCGTTACATTGGCGGGAGATGTCGTCAATGCCGGCGGTTCGCTGACTGGCGGCAGCAGGCAGCAGAAGGAAGCCGGATTTCTGTCGCGCGGCAAAGAGATCGACGAACAGGAACAAAAGGCAGGTGTTTTACGCCGTGAGCTGCTGGGATATCAGGAGCTGCTTGAAGAACACGAAAATACTTTAAAAGTTTATAATAACAAGCTGGTGGAACTGCGCCAGGACCTGCAGCAGAAAGAAATCCGTAAAGCTGAGCTGGGCGTAGCTCTGGAGCGTTTAAGCGCAGAGCAGCGTCAGGCTGCGGAACGGCTGGAGCTTCTGCTGGATGACCGCAATCAGGTTTCTCAGGAATATATGGCAGCTCGCCAGCAGCTTAACGACCTGCGCCCGCAGCTAACGGCTCTGGAAGCCGAAGACGCACAGGGCAAACAGCTGCTGGATGATCTGCAGAAACAAACGGCAGCTGATCACAGTGCGCTGGCATCTATCCGTAATCGTCTGCAGGATGCCAGGGTCGAACTGGAATCGACTGCCGCACGTACTGCGATGATGGCCGAGCGGATGCAGCAGCTTGATGCTGATATGGGGCGTATGCAGCAGGAACTTGCTGCTAATGAAGACGAGCAAAAGCATTTGCTTGACGTGATAACGGCCAGCAAAACCAGCACTGAACAGCTGGCTGCCAGCAGTACCGCATTACTGGCCGAATTACAGACCGTTGTCGGCGGTAAAGATGAATTCGGTGCCAAACGTATTGCCATTACTGAAAAGCAGGCAGTGGCAGGCGAGCGGCTGGATTCTTTGAAAAAAGAACTGACTGTTGCTGAAACCAAGCGCAATCAGGCAGCGATGGAAATGGTACGCCAAAACAGCGACTATGACCATGCTCTGGAACAGCTGGCGACTGAATACCGTATTACTCTGGACGAAGCACGTGCCAGCGGTGATCTGCTGGATGAAAGCGATGGGGCTTTACGTCGGCGTGAACTGCGTTTAGAGCGTGAAATTGAAACCTTAGGCCCGGTAAATCCTGCGGCAATCGAACAATATGAAGCTGTCAGCGAACGCTACGAATTTTTGCAGCGTCAATACAGCGATCTTTCAGAGGCCAAAGCCAACCTGGAAGCAGTTATCAGCGAAATCAACTCCGGCATGGCCAAACGCTTCAAAGAGGCCTTCGAAAAAATCAACGAATATTTTTCCGACTGTTATGTGCGTTTATTCGGCGGCGGTACTGCTGCTTTAAAACTTACTGACCCTAATGACGTTTTGGGCAGTGGTATCGATATCGAAGTGCAGCCTCCCGGTAAAAAACTGCAGAGCCTTTTCCTGCTATCAGGAGGCGAGCGGGCCCTGACGGTTATCGCCCTGCTGTTCGCTCTGCTCAGCTATCAGCCTTCACCCTTCTGTATCCTTGACGAAATAGATGCGGCACTTGACGAAGCTAATGTTGACCGCTTTGCGAAATTCCTGGCAGCCTATGCCGAAAGCACGCAGTTTATTGTTATCACACACCGCAAAGGCACTATGGAAGCCGCGCATGTTCTGCACGGCGTTACCATGGAAGAATCCGGTGTTTCTAAATTACTATCTGTCAAATTGAGCGAAAAGGAGTGAGAGCATGGGATTTTTAGAACGACTGAAAGACGGCCTCAGCAAGACCCGCCGCAACTTTACTGACCGTATCGAAGAACTTGTAGGTATGTCGGCCAAAGTCGATGAAGACTTTCTGGAAGAACTGGAAATGATCCTTCTGAGCGGTGATGTTGGTGTCAAAACCACAGAAAAGCTTATCGACGCTGTTCGTCAGGCTGCTAAAAAGAAAGAAATCGAGGGGACGGAGCAGGTTATGCCGTTCCTCAAAAAATATATTGCCGAAATGCTGCAGGACGAAGGACAGCGTACCCGTATCGGTGCCAAACCTACGGTTATTCTTGTCGTGGGCGTCAATGGTGTTGGTAAAACCACTACTATCGGCAAGCTGGCCAACTATTTTCATCTGTTCAAATACAAAGTCATGCTGGCTGCCGGCGATACCTTCCGTGCCGCCGCTGCTGAACAGCTGCAGATCTGGGGCGAACGTGCCGGCTGCGAAGTTATTCGTCACGAAGAAGGCGCTGACCCGGCTGCCGTGGTTTTTGACGCTGTCAAAGCCGCTATTGCCCGCAATGTCGATGTACTTTTTATTGATACTGCCGGACGGCTGCACAATAAAACCAATCTGATGAACGAGCTGGAGAAAGTACACCGCATCATCAAACGCGAGATACCAGAAGCTCCGCATGAAACCTTTCTCGTGCTGGATGCAACGACAGGGCAGAACGCTATCAATCAGGCCAAAGTCTTTATGGAAACCGCCAACGTCACCGGCGTTGTGCTGACCAAGCTCGACGGCACGGCTAAGGGCGGTGTTGTTATTGCCATCAAAGAAGAACTTGGCTTGCCTGTTAAGTGGATCGGTGTCGGCGAAGGCATTATGGATTTCCGGCCATTCGAAGCCGATAAATTTGTAGACGCCTTGTTTGATGGTGACAAGTAAAAATGCTTGACAGCCTCTGCGATTTTCGATATAATACCCAAGTCGGATAAAATATGTAAAGATTTTGGTGATTGAAATGCAGGAAAACAGTTTGGAGCAAAGAGTACGGTTAGGACGTTTGTTCGACGCCTACGGCTGCCTGCTCACCGAAAAACAGCAAAAATGTCTGGAGCTGTATTTCTGCGACGACCTTTCGCTGGCTGAGATAGCCGATGAACTTGAAGTATCAAGACAAGCGATACACGACCTTATCAAACGGGTAGAGCATACGCTGGAACGCTATGAAAGCAAACTGGCGCTGCTGGCCCGCGATGATCACGATAAAAAGCTGCTGGAAGAAATGAGCCGGCTGCTGGCTGACCACCTTGCCCAAAGCGGTGGCTCGGCAGAACTTCAACAAGTACGCCGCATTTTAGACGAATTGAGCGGCGAAAGTAGGTAAAAATGGCTTTTGAAAATTTATCTGAAAGACTGCAAAATGCGATAAAAATGTTTCGCGGCAGCGGCAAAATAACAGAAGACGATCTTAAAGCGCCTCTGCGCGAAGTGCGGATGGCTCTGCTTGAAGCAGACGTCAACTTTAAAGTCGTCAAAGATTTTGTTGCCAACATCAAAGAACGCGCGCTGGGCGAAACAGTTCAGCAGAGCCTGACTCCCGGTCAGCAGATCATCAAGATCGTCAACGACGAACTGACCCAGCTTTTGGGCGGCACGCAAAGCAAGCTCACCGTAGCGGACAAACCGCCTACAGTTATTATGCTGGTAGGCCTGCAGGGCGCAGGTAAAACTACTACCGCCGGCAAGCTTGGCAATCTGCTGCGCAAAAAAGGCAAAAAGCCGCTGCTGGTAGCGGGCGACGTTTACCGCCCGGCGGCTATCAAACAATTACAGGTACTGGGCGAACAACTTTCCCTGCCTGTCTTTGCTCTTGGCGATCAGGTATCTCCGGTCGAGATAGCGCGTCAGTCAATGGATAAAGCATTCTCCCTGGCTTGCGACACGGTCATCATCGATACCGCAGGCCGCTTACATATCAACGAAGAACTGATGGACGAACTGCGCAATATCAAAGCTGCCGTCAATCCGCATGAAATATTGCTGGTCGTCGATGCGATGACAGGCCAGGACGCCGTCACCGTAGCCGAAAGCTTTAACGGCGAGCTGGGCATAGACGGACTTATCGTCACCAAACTCGACGGCGACGCCAGAGGCGGTGCGGTACTGTCAGTCAAAGCCGTTACCGGACGCCCGGTCAAATTTGTCGGTATGGGCGAAAAACTTGACGCTTTGGAACCCTTCCACCCCGACCGTATGGCATCCCGTATCCTGGGTATGGGCGATATGCTGTCGCTGATCGAAAAGATCCAGTCGACTACCGACCTTGCCAAAGCCCTGGAAATGGAAAAGAAACTGCGTAAAGACGAGTTCACGCTCGAGCAGTTCCTTGAACAGATGCAGCAGGTCAAAAAACTGGGTTCGCTTGAAACTATTCTGGGGCTTATCCCCGGTATGGGCGGCATCAGCCAGAAGCTGAAAGAAGCCAACGTTGACGAAAAAGAATTCGACCGCGTTGAAGCCATCATCCGTTCCATGACCCCGAAAGAACGCCGTCATCCCGATATCATCAACGGCAGCCGCCGTAAACGTATCGCAGCAGGCTGCGGTATGCGCGTGCAGGATGTCAACAAGCTTCTCAAAAACTTTGAAGAAAGCAAAAAGATGATGAAAAAGATGCAGGGTATGGCTAAGTTTGCTTCAAAAGGCGGTTTAAAAATGCCTTTTATGAACAAATAAATTTAAATCAACATCTGGTTTAAGGAGGTGAAATAGACATGGCAGTTAAAATCCGTTTAAAACGTATGGGCTCTAAAAAAGCTCCTTTTTACCGTATCGTTGTTGCTGACTCCCGCTCTCCGCGTGACGGCCGCATCATCGAAAACATCGGTTTCTATGATTCCACTGTACAACCTGCTACCGTAAAGATCGACGAAGAGAAAGCTCTTTCCTGGATGGCTAAAGGTGCACAACCTACTGATACCGTTAAAAACCTTTTCAGCAAAGACGGCATCATGAAAAAATATGCTGAATCTAAAGCAAAATAAGAAATGAGGCGTGATTTGCATGAAAGAATTGGTAGAAGTCATGGCCAAGTCTCTAGTGAGTAATCCGTCTGCAGTAGTCGTGGAGGAGGAAACCACCGGAACATCAACGGTGCTTCGCCTCCATGTTGCTCCTGAAGATATGGGTAAAGTTATTGGAAAACAGGGCCGCATTGCTAAAGCAATCAGAACTGTCATGAAAGCTGTTGCAACCCGTGAGAATGTAAAAGTTGTCGTAGAGATTGTCTAAGACGTATAAGGATGGTAAATAAAATGGATAAAATGTTTGTACGTGTTCCGGTTGCAATAAAAGCAAAAGTAACAGAAGATCTCAAGTTGAAAATTATTGGAGATGTCCAAAACACCATAAAAACGATTAATCTGGATATCGAACACTTCGAATTCCAAGCCAAAAAAGCTCTTGCACAGGCCGCCAGCGACCTGAGCGTACTTCCTTCACTGCGTGAGCAGATTGAAATGGAAAGAAACAAGATCAATGCCGCTAAAGCAGAAGCCGAAGATAAACTTAAACGCGCTGAAGCTTTGGAGATCGGTGCGGAGATCGGTCACGGTACACTTGAACGTACTGTCGAGATCACCATAGGCACTGATATAGACGCTCTGATGGGCGCAGAGATCCTCACTGAGGACGGCAAGATCATTGCTTTCCGCGAATGATATGGAAAAACAAGTAGTTATTGGCACTATTATCGCTCCGCACGGTGTGCGGGGCGATATTCGTATTCTGCCGCAGACAGATCATCCTGAACAATTTTTAGAGCTTTCCTCTTTGCTGCTCGAAGACGGCCGTTCGCTTCAGATCACCTCTGCCCGGTTCCATAAACGTATGGTACTGATGAAATGCGGGGGCGTGGAAACAATGGACGATGCCGAACTGCTGCGCGGCAAAAAGGTTTTAATCAACAGTGAAGATCTGCCTCAGCTTGAAGAAGGCGAATATTATGTAGCTGACCTGCTCGGACTGCCCGTATTCGATACGGCAGGAACACAGCTCGGCACATTGAAAGACGTGCTCAGCACCGGCAGCAACGACGTTTACGTTATTGCTGTACCGGAAGGCAAAGACATCCTTGTCCCGGCCCTCAAAAAGCACGTTAAGGAAATCAATATTACAGACCGTAAGATCGTGGTCGAATTACCTGAATGGACAGATGCACCGTGAGATTTCTCTTTATTACCTTATTTCCTGAACAAATTGAACAAGCGGCCGGTCACAGCATTATCAAACGCGCTGTCGATGCGGGACTTGTAGAAGTCAGCTGCATCAATCCGCGCGATTTTGCAACTGACAGGCACCGTACAGTGGACGATACGCCCTTTGGCGGCGGTGCCGGCATGGTTTTGAAGCCAGAGCCGATGGTAGCGGCTATCCGCATGGCCAAACAGCAGCTGCCTGCGGCGCGGGTTATTGCCATGTGCCCGGGCGGGCGCACGTTAAAGCAGGCTATCGTTGAAGAATATGCCCGCAGCGGCCAGGATCTCATTCTGGTCTGCGGTCATTATGAAGGCTTCGATGAACGGATCTTCAGCTGGGTCGATGAAAAACTTTCCATTGGCGACTATGTACTTACCGGCGGCGAACTGCCGGCGCTGACAGTTATGGACGCTGTAGCGCGCTTTATACCGGGCGTGCTTGGAAAAATGGCCAGTGCCGTTGAAGACTCCTTTAGTACGGGACTGCTGGAATATCCTCAGTACACCCGGCCGGTGGAATTTGAAGGACTGGAAGTACCGGAGGTGCTGCGTAACGGCAACCACGCTCTGATCAATCGCTGGCGCCGTAAAGAAGCCCTTAAAGCGACTTATCTGCACAGGCCTGATCTGCTTGCAGAGCTTGGCAAAGAGGATGTGTTGCTGCTTAACGAAATCAAACAGGAACTCGCAGGTGATAATAATGGCTAACCTTTATCTGGGGCTGGTGCATTATCCTATTTACAATAAAAATATGCAGGTCATTGCCACTGCCGTCACTAACTTCGATATCCACGATATTTCGCGTACCGCTCGCACCTATGATGTCAAAAAATATTTTTTGATCCATCCGCTGGAGGTACAGGCTGAAATCATCAAAAGGATAACTGACTATTGGCAGCATGGTTACGGCAAAATCTATAATCCTGACCGCAGCAACGCGCTGGAACGTGTAACCTATACGCCCAGCATTGAGTCGGCTATTGCCGCGGTTACTGAAATAGAGGGGCAGGCGCCGGTTACTATTACTACCGATGCCCGTACCTATCCTAATACAGTGACCTATGGCTTTGTACGAAAGTTGCTGCACAGCGGTGATAAACCTCTGCTGCTGCTTTTTGGCACCGGCTTTGGTATGGAACAGGAAACAATGAACAGTTTTGATTATGTACTTGAACCTGTTTATGGTCCCTGCGACTATAACCACCTGTGCGTGCGCTCTGCGGCTGCGATTATTTTAGACCGGCTGGCCGGTGAAGCCTGGTGGGAAAAATAACTGTCAAAATGCTTAAAAAATAATTGCAACTAATTGAACAGTATGATATAATGTCATTTGTGTAAAACGGACGGTCCGCTGTGGTGTGTTCGCACATGAACGTCTATGATTCGAGGAGGAAATTATGAATATTATTGAAGTATTGGAACAAGAACAGCTTCGTTCCGACATCCCTGACTTCCGTGCAGGCGACACCGTAAAAGTTTATGTAAAAGTAGTCGAAGGTACTCGTGAACGCGTACAGATGTACGAAGGTGTAGTAATTGCACGCAGCGGCGCCGGCGTTCGTGAAATGTTCACCGTTCGTCGTATTTCTTACGGCGTAGGCGTTGAAAGAACATTCCCGATCCACAGCCCACGTTTGGAGAAAATCGAAGTTTCCCGTCGTGGTATCGTTCGCAGAGCAAAACTCTACTATCTGCGCAGCCTTACCGGTAAAGCTGCTCGTATTCGCGAACGCAGATAATCGGTATCAAATTACAGATCGTAAATCAAGAGACCCTTTCAGTTCAGCTGAAAGGGTCTTTTTGTATTTTAATCAAGATAAATTCTACCATAATGGATAAAAACAGCATTACCATATAGGTAAGTAAAAATGCGCATCTTACTTAGTCGATATTGAAAAGGAGTGTTATTTATGCAGGCGATCGAAAAGAAATATTGCGGAGCATATAAAATAGGAGAATTTTATGAAGGTGCTGTCAAAACAAATAAAAAAACAATTCCTCTTACTGCGGCGATCTGTATCGTCAATGACAGAAAGAACAACGAACTTGTTTTAGGTAATTATCTGGTCTGCGAAGGCGGGGAAACAGAAAGCAGTTTATTTGATACAGAACAGTTCAGTGACAAATGCTTCTATATGGTTTCTGCCAGCCGCATCAAAAGCGGTGCTGCTGATGAACCCTTAAATGTAGGCTTGAAAGTCAAGCTGCATTTTAAAAGGAAAAATTATGCCGAGTTTCTGATCACTGAATTGAACGGCAAAAAATTGGAGTGTTAAGAAGGGGTGAGAGCAAATGAGTAAAGTTAATTTGGTTTTTACAGCTAATGGACAAGATCATGAGCATGCAGGTACTGTGTATGAAAAGCAGCAGGCTGTGAAAGCAGTTGTCGATTTTGAGATAAAGCGTAAAGAAGCAGGATTTTACACAATCAGCGGCCGTATGTCTCACAGTATATACCATAATGATAGGCCTCATTATCGGCCGGCTCCGAACTGGTTGTCAGTAGGCTATTATGCCACGAATATGCTGCTGGAATTTAGTATTGATAGTGCTAAAGGCGACTGGCATGCTGTCGGGCCGACAACGACAGTTGGCACACATAGTGAGACAGCAGGGTTTCTGGTTGCAGGTACAGGCAGCGCCAGCAGCAGCGGTATGGTAAACTTTAACGCCAGCACAGCTTTTTCGGCAGCAGATGTACAGGTGATCAGTAAAAATGCCTGTTATGGCGTCAAAAATAAAGCCGTGTGGGAAGTGCAGCTGCCGCATGTCGGATTTCTAAGTCCTGCCAGGCCTGTTAACCCCAGACCGGCATCTTACGGTGGCTTTGATTTTGAATTTGAGGTAGGATTAAGGTCAAGAAGCGATGCCGGAGCAGTAAATATTTTATGCAAACCGAGCGTTATCTGGCTTTATGATTATACCAGGGGCATAACCCACCACACTATCGAAGCCAATAATTGGGTAAAAGATGGTACAGGTGACGGATGTAGTGAGTTTGAAATAGATTTACCTCAAGAATTAAACATAGCTGTACAACAAGAAATAGCAAAGGATTCGTTAGATAAATAAAAAAACAGACATTCACGTTTCGTGAATGTCTGTTTTTTTATTTACTTGATCCTTAATGTGCCAAAAGCTGCCGCATTTTATCAAGTGCTTTTAGCCGGTGCTTAGTGACGTTGCGTACAGTGCAGCCCAGACGTCCTGCCACCTCGGTCGGCTTCAGGTCATCTAAAAACAGCAGCGTCAGTATTTTCCTCTGTTCTGCACTCAACTGCCGCAGCGCTTCCTGCAGTTCCAGTGAAAGTAAAAAACGTGCCAGCTCGTCCAGACGCTCACTTGCTGCACAGCCTGTCTCCAGCAGGGCGATTCCGGCTTCGCTGTCCGTATCTGTCTGGGCTTCGTTTTCCCAAATTCTGCCCTGCTTCTGCATCGCGTCAAAAACAGCAAAATGCACCTTGCAGCGTGCCAGTCCGGGCCAGTTTTCAAAATCAGCGCCCTTATACTGCAAAACCAGCTCGATAAAGGCCAGAACGGCGATACCTTCTGCGTCTTTTCCCAACGATCTGTAAAACATCTCACGGCGGGCCTCGCTTTTTAAAAGCGGCTTAAAATCCGCGCATAACTGCAGCAGTGCTGTTTTATCACCAGCCTGGGCGGCGGTTATCAATGCTTTCAATCTCTCTGCCTGTTCAGGTAAATTTTTTATAACGATCAGTTCTCTCTATAATTTTATGATACCCGGCTATACTGTAAAACGTCGCGCGCAACAACAAACAGTCTAAACTTTTTTGACAAAAATTAACACCCTATACAATCAGGTGTTAATTTTATGCCTTTACTGCTTAAAATAATGGCGGGAGGGATAGCATGCAAAAATATATAGGCCGACAGCTGAAAACAGCGCGGCAAAATAAAAAGCTGACCCAGGAACAGACCGCTGAAGCAGTAGGCTTATCGGCCAAGCACTATGGCTGTATTGAACGCGGCGAGGTCAGCACCACTGTAGCCGTACTGACACGTTTGCAGCAGGTGCTGGAATTTGAAGTGTCTATAATGATCAAAATTTAGTCTGCTTTGGCAGGCTATTTTTTTTCGATGTTTTCGCCGGGCTGCGGGTGAAGTACGTACACGTACTTGCGCTGCAGCGCAAGTGCCGCGGAGCGTAATAGCGCGGCGCTGAAAAAAATAATAAAAGAAACCTTCTCGTGTCTTGTAGGGGGGGACATCTGTGGTAAAATAATAAAAGAATTATATAAAATAGTTAAAAAATACAATCCAAAACAAGTTAAATATGATTTTATTTTAAAATATTGATTTTAAAACAGCGTCTTGAAGTCAGGTAAAAGCTTTGGTTCCTACGGCGTCAGCCGAAGAAATATAGTGTTCAACAAATTTTAAGGAGTTGATTTTGGTGTATTTGAAAACAAGTAATAAAAAACAGCTGGCAGCAGCAGTAACGCTGGCTGTAATGGGAACGGCGTGGGTGGCTGTGCCGAGCCAGGTATGGGCGGCCGCCGGCGGTTTTGGCGCCATAAATAATCCTATCAGTCTGGAAATTTACGCAGCGCAAAATGAGAGTGACGGCAAACTGGATACTGCCCGTAAAAACTATGAAGGATCAAATGTTTATGTATCCCAATATCACTCTGCTTATACCGATAACGAAAAAATCTTCGCCAGCGGTGATATGACAGGCAAAACTATTTCTCTGAGCAATATGGAAGTACAGGCTGTTGTTGGGCAAGACGGTATAGGGCAGGCTGCCGATCTGGCACAGCATGCAACACAGGGTCAGGACGGCGGTTTTGGTTATGGCGCCGGGCTTTTCAATCAAAACGGCATGTCTAATGCTGTTATCGCAGTTGGTTCTGCTGAGATAAATGTTATCGGCGGTGCCAGCGGTTTGATAGTAGATGAAAAATATCAGCACGAAGGCGAACAGGGACTGACTGGCAATGCAGCTATTGGCGGTACCGGCGGCGCCGGAGCTGCAGGCGGTAATGGCGGCGGCGCTAAAGCTATCGGTGTTGCGGCAGGCATTACAGATACTGCTGAAAGTATTACTGTAAACGGCAGCGCCAGCAAGAATATTCAGATTTCAGGTACTTCTTTAACTGTTAATGCTACAGGCGAAGCCGGCGGACATGGCGGTTACGGAGGTAAGGGCGGCAGCGGTGCCGATGGTGCGGAACTTACGACGAAAAAGGCCGATAAAGGTGCAGATGGCGTCGATGGCACTGATGAAAATACCACGCCGGATAAAGCCGCTAATGGTGCAGATAAGCTAACGCCTGCAGCTAATGGTATGGTTACAGCAACTTATGACACTAGTATTCCTTCTAATCAGACAGGCTGGGTATCTACTGCTGGTACAGCTGGTGATACTGGCAACGCTGGTACAGCTGGTGCTAATGGTAATGATGGCGGTAACGCTGCTGCTGGCTCAGCAGGCAGTAATGGCTTAGCAGGCAGTACTGGTCTGGCAGGGGGAACCGGCGGTGCTGGAGCTAATGGGGGGAATGGCGGCAGCGCCACTGCTTACGGCCTGCATTTGAATACTATCAGCGGCGGTTCTGTAACATTGAATGATTTAAGTGTCACTGCCACGGGCGGAAATGGAACTGCCTGCGGTGAAGGCGGCAAAGGCGGAACAGGCGGTGTTGGCGGGTTAGGTCAAACCGGTGGTGACGGCGGTACTGGTGGCGTAGGCGGTGATGGAGCTCAAGGCGGCGACGGCGGCGACGGCGGTAAAGGCCAGAGTGGCGGCACCGGCGTTGATTATGTTGTTAATTATGGTGGTTTTAGTGTTAATGCCACTATCGGTGGAGCAGGAGGTACAGGTGGTACAGGTGGTATAGGCGGCGCTGGCGGCAATGCTGGTAACGGCGGTACTGGTGGTGCAGGTGGATCCGGTGGTGCAGGTGGAATCGGTGGAGCAGGCGGAACTGGCGGCCAGGGTGGTAACGGCGGCCAGGGTGGACTTGCTGTTGCCCAGGGTTTGGTTGGCACTGCTAATACTGACCTGAATATTACGATAGGTACTATAAATGTTACTGCAACTGGCGGCGATGGCGCTAAAGCAGGCATCGGCGGAGCCGGCGGCGATGGTGGACAAGGCGGTATAGGCGGACAGGGCGGCACTGGCGGAACTGGTGGTGCGGCTGGTACTGCAGGTACTGCTGGTGAAGGCGGAGTTGGCGGCCAGGGTGGTACTGGCGGCATAGGTGGCACGCTCGCAAGCGGAAGCCATGCGGACAATGGTGCTGATGGTGTTACCGGTACAGGCGGTGCTAAAGGCGCAGACGGCGCTGTAGGTATTGCAGGTGACGCAGGTCAAGGCGGCAATGCAGGTCAAGGCGGCCAGGGCGGCACTGGTGGTATAGCCGGCGCTGCAGGGAAGAGCGGTGCTGGTAACAGCGCTTCTGCGACTGCTGTGAGCCTGACTGATACAGCAGGCGTCTTAAAAACAAGTTCTATTACCGCTGAAGCCGCGGCCGGTAAAGGCGTAGGTAAATTTAAGGTCGCAGATGCTTATCTCGCAGGCGATTCTACCGGTGACCCGCATGATGATCGTGCGGCTGTAGTTGACAATACTGGTGCTGCCGGAACTGACGGAGCTACAGTAACAGAAGATGATAAAACTAAAGCGAAATATCAAAACGGAGCGGCTAATGCGGTTTCTAACGGCGGTGACGGCGGCAGCGGCATCACTCCTACCGGTACAGTGGCTCAAAGTAATAACGGTGCTAAAGCTGAAGCCTGGGGGCTTGTTACCAGCGGCGGTTCTTTGAATGTGCTTTCTGATAGTGGACTGACTATCAGCGCAGATGCGCAAGAAGGTTCTGCTTATGTTACTGCCAAAGCAGTTGTGTCTGTAAATTCAGTTAATGTGTACCAAGTTCAAAATGATTTTAAAATCACTGCAACAGCAGTTGGCGATAAAGACAGAACAGAAGAAGTTAATGATGTTGAATATACGTATTCGGGCGCTGGTACATCCACTAGTGCTACGGCTGTGGGGCTGGAACTGACAGGCGGCAGTATGGTGGCTGAAGTTGGAGGCACCGTGACTATAAAGGCAAGTACCGACTGGGCAGGCGGTAATATTGCTGCCGGCGTCAAAGCTGCTGAAGGTGCGGTTATTGCTGTTCACAGTGCCGGGGCTATGGATATCAGTGCCGAGGTAGTTGGCACTACTGCTGATGGAAACGTGATCCGCAAAGGTGCCAATGGTATTTTGGCAAACGGCAGCACAATGTATTATGTCACTGATAATGCTGATATCACTGTCAGCGGTGGTAAGCATGCAGATGACCATGCGGCAGACATTGAAGGTGGGATAACTACTTTTGATGCCGGTACGGGAACCGTTACCTTTAACGGCGCTGCTGACTTCACAAACGGTACTTTGAATCTGAAATCTGATACAGACGTACAGACGCAGGAGAATAGTAATAGTATTGGCGCTCTCGATATCAGCGGTACTGCCATGAACCTGACAGATAATCTGGAAGCCCTGACTGTGGCCGATAAGACTACTATGACTGGCAGCACAGTTTACTTCTATGACGAAAACAATCAGGACGACAAATATAATACTGCTGATTACCGTACTATTACTACCCAAGATCTGAAGGCTTCCGGTGCTAACGAGCTCTTTATGCGTACCAATGCCAACGGCGTTTACGGTCAGTCGGCAGGCAACGACAAAATTGTTTCTGAGAATACTGTAACCGGCAGCGGTACCTATAATATCACTGTTTTTGACCAGGGGATGCGCAACGGCTATAACAATGCTGCCGGCGCTGATACTAAGGGACATTTGGACCAAGATGTCGTACTGATCGAAAATGCAGATGAAAGCGGCACCTACAATATCAAAGAAATGAAATACGATAACGGCGTCTGGGCTTATGAATATGAGGGGAAAGCAGACATTGTCGACGGTTGTTTGAACCTGACACAGGTCACTACCAGGGCTGCAACTCAATCCTCTGCCCAAATGGCGGCGCAGGATGCCAATAAGATAGCAGCCGGAGCGGCAGTTACGCTGTTCGGCGCTGATGAAACTTTGATGGAACGTCTGGGAGATGTACGTAATTCTGGAGACGATAACGATGGTGTTTGGGCTAAATATGTCGGCGGCAAAATCAAAGTAGCTGGACTGCAGGGCGATAACGATTATCAATATAACGGCTTTGCGGCAGGTTATGACCGTGGGATCGGCAGTAACTGGCGTATCGGCCTGGCAGGACAATATGCTAAAGGCGATACCGGCCTGACTAATGGCGACGGTGAAATCAAAACTGCGGCAGGCGCTTTATATGGCACATGGACTGGCGCTAAAGGTCATCATGTAGACATCATTGCCAAAGTTGGTAAAGTTGACAGCGAAACCAGCGCTTACGGCGGCACTATTGCTCAAAAACTGGACGGTGATTTTGGCAGTACAGCTGTAAGCTTTGCTGTTGAATACGGCTATCGTCAGGATTTGAATGACGGCTGGTTCGTTGAACCTATGGTGCGTGCAAGTTACGTACATCTGGGAGGCGATGATTATACCGTAACCACTCGTGACAATACTATGAGCGTTACTAATGACAGCATGAACAGTATTGTTCTGCGCGGCGGTTTCCTGCTGGGCAAAACCTTTGCGGCAGACAGCAGCGTTTATCTGAAAGCGGCAGTACTGCACGACTTCGACGGCGACATCAACACACATGTCAGCGCTGACGGCAGAAGCGCCAGCTACAGTGACAGCATTGGTGGTACCGCTATCGAATATGGTATCGGCGTCAACCATAAATTTAATAAGGATTCCAGTATGTATCTGGATGTAGAACGCATCAGCGGCGGCGACGTAACTAAAAACTGGGGCGTCAACGTCGGCTTCCGTTATAGTTTCTAAAAGCAGGATGGCAGCTTGAAAAATCTATAAAGAATATCCCTCATCCAAGTGGGGGATTTCTTTATAGTATTTCGTATTTCATAAAAATTTAGGAGATGAGTTTGATGAAAGGCTATAACAAAAAGCAAGGCATTAAGTTACAAAGGAAAGTATTGAGCTCGTTGTTTATCGCAGGTGCAGCGTACGTTTGCATATTAGGGGGGGGACAACGCAGCCTGGGCATCTGATTATACCGGTACTGATACTTTAAGTACTTATAGTTATGGAGAAACCTACGACAAGATCGCTATTACTATGGTTGCTCCGGGAAAAAACTGCGCCGGTATTTATACTTATGGCAGAAATAATACGACAACAGCTAATGAACGGGTGACTGTTACGATATCGGATACTGGGGATGCCTATGGTTATAACGGTATTTTTGTGGACGGCGTATCAAAATTGGACGCTAAAAAGGGTATCGAGCTTATGATAGACAGCACAGGCGACAATAATGCATCCGGTGAATATCAGGCCTGGCGCCATGGCCTGCGTGTCGAGACTCAGGGAAAAGTAGATTTGGGAACAGCTGTCGGCTCTGTGATTACGATAAACAGTAATGCTGCTGAAAGCTATGCCAATGGTGTTTTTGTTAATGGATCCAGCGCTGGCAGCGGCAGTGAAGCCAGTATTAAGGGCGGAGATTTAACGGTCAATATCAATAAAGATAATGCACTGCAGCAGATGGATTATGCTGCCGGTGTTACTTTGTACAATGGTTCTAAAATGGAACTGGCGGGTGACCTGGACATACATTTGGAAGCTGCCGGTGTCGATGGCATCAGAGCCAAGAACTTAAATAATTATTCTGATATCAATACTTTGCAGGTCAAAAACCTGGCTATCTATGGCAAAGCAGTGAATGGTTCCGGTTCAGGGATATACCTGATGGGTGGGCACGATTCGGCTAATGTCAGTGACAGTACTAAGATAGAAGTTACTGCTGAGTATGATGCTTTCGGTATTGTGATAGAAGGCAGCGATACTGCAAGCAGTTTTGGTACAACTACTATTGACGTTACCTCTAAAACAGAAAACAATAATGACGTTCATGGTATAAAGCAGTTTGGCGCCCAAACAGATTATGCTGATTTAATTATTAATGCTCAGTCTGATGGGGCTGATATTTTTGGCATCAGTCTGGTTGGGCATGATGGAGCCGGCATAGTTGAGGTTGCCGGTGATTTAAATATCAAGGCTAACGGAAATGGGCGTTATGTAAACGGGGTAGAGGTTAGTGCTCTTGGGAAACTGAGCGTTTCAGGCAAGACTGATATTGATCTAAGCAGCGATAATGATAAAGCTAGTATGTACGGTGTTTATGCCCAGACTGGCAGTAAACTGGATTTTGCAGACGATGTGCAGATCACGATAGCTACGCATGACGGTGACAGTAGAGCAAATATGTATGGTATTTATAGCCGTACTGTTGCAGAGGTTGTTTTTACAAAAGGCCTGACCATTAAGAATGCAAATATTGGTGAAGCTGTAGTTTCTGAAGGTGGTAATATCAAAATCAATACCAGCGGCGGTAATGATGTAAAAATCGAAGGCTATATTGAATCTAAATCAATTCCAGAAAACCCTGATTCCGAAACTTTGGCGAACGGTACAGTCGATATCACTTTTGATACAGCTCAGTCTTATTTGTATGGCAATAGTTATACAGCAACTGACTGCGTTACAGATTTAAAATTTACTAATGGTGCGGTCTGGAATATGATGGGCAATTCATCAGTCAGTGACCTTAGTGTTGGTAAAGACTCAGTGATCAATATGACTGCTGACAGCGGTCGTTACAGCAATTTGCAGGTTGGAAACTTAAAAACTGCTGACGGAACTTTTGTAATGAATGCCGGCTGGGTAGACGGAGGCGGCAGCTACAGCGATAAGCTTATTATTGATAAAACTTCTGCGGCCGGCAGTAACAGCATCAAAATTATTTCGGACGGCGGTTTAGAAGAAGCTGCCAGAAATAATACTGTTTTTGTTAAAGGAGCTGATGCGTCTACCAAATTTGTTGTTGATGGCCCTGTTTACGCTAATGGTTTGTACGAATTTGATATTACACTGGCAGATAAGGAAAATGATGGCAAATATGATTGGGTAATCGGTTCTTTGAAAAAGAATACTGTTGACAATGTTAATACAATAGTTAGTGCTAATCAGGTGGCATATACTGCCTGGATAGACGGTAACGGCACGCTGCGCCAGCGTTTAGGCGAGCTGCAGAGCGGTGCCGATAACGGCATTTGGGCAAGAATGTTCGGCGGTAAGCTGGGCGGCGATGAATTTACTAATAAATATAAAACTTATCAGCTTGGTTATGACGCTCAGGCTGGCGAATGGCGTGTTGGCGCCGCATACGAATACAGTGACGGCAGCCTGAATTATACCAGCGGCAGCGGCGAGAACAAAATCGGAGCCATAAGCTTGTATGGAACCTTACAGGGCAAAGATAACAGCGTTTTAGACATTGTAGTGAAACGCGGCCGTATTTATGGTGATATGGATATCTATGGTAAATACAGCGATCAGGGCGATTATTCGACCGATGCGACTTCGATAGGTGTTGAGTATAGCAAACGTTTTGAGGGCGGCAATAATGTTTATTTTGAGCCGCAGGCTCAACTGACCTTCGGCCGTATCGACGGCTATGATTATGTAAGCTCTAAAGGTATAAGAGTCGCTTATGATGATATCAACAGTCTGATCGGTCGTTTAGGTATTGTGGCCGGTAAAGCTTTCAGCAGAGGTGACGTGTATGTCAAGGCTTCGCTGCTGCACGAGTTCAGCGGCGACAGCAGTGTCGCTATGCTTGCGGCTAACGGCGAAAGCTATATGGAAGATCAGGACTACGGCGATACCTGGCTCGAAGTAGGTATCGGCGGTAATATCACTTTAGGTAAAAACTGTGAGCTGTACGGCGAGGTAGAACGCAGTTTTGGCGGCGATGTAACTAAAAACTGGGGAGCTAACGTAGGCTTCCGTTACAGCTTCTAAGGCGGTAAGTAAAGTAGTTGGCCGGAGGTATGGCGGCGGGGAACTAATGTAGTGCTGTCATACTTCTTACAGCTGCTTAGAGCGGAGGAAGGATATGGAAAGAATAGATTATAAAAAACTGGGTATGGAAATTAAGATTCGCAGGCTGCGTGCTGATATCAGCCAGTCTAAGTTGGCAAAGCAGATCGGCGTATCACAGTCGCATTTATGTAATGTGGAAAATGGTCGCCTGTCGCCGAGCCTGCGATTGCTGTTGAGCCTGCGGAAGCTGCTTGGCTGTACGATTGATGAACTGCTGATAGGAGCAGACACTGAGTCTAAGGGGAAAGAGTAATGATACTTGATAATTAAAAAGAAGGCTGATTTTTATCAGTCTTCTTTTTAATTTTTTTGCCTGTACAGATAAGCTTTTTCATATTGTTGACCCTGGCTGTCTGAGAATACGCTTTGGCATTGCGCATATCAAAATATCTTTGCAGCGGAATGATGACCGACTCGGATTGCGGCTTGTCCAACTCTGCTTTGATCTCCTTAATGCTTTCAAGAAGTGCTGACAGACTTTTTCGCAGATTGCGGATAAAGGCGTTGGTGGCTCTGATCCATCGGTTGAACTCACCCTTTTCGGTCTTGATGCTTTTCTTCTCCATGGCTCGGACGGTTGGATTTTCGTGAACTGTAGGTAACAGTTCGATGCCCTGCCGTTCATAGCTGCGATGGTCGATACGAACATCCAAACCTTTTTCCTTAAACTTGGCGTTGCACATCACCGCCCATTGCTCACGCCAGAACTCCAAGGTTTCAGCAGAACCCCAATCGGTAGTGGGGACAGCATTGAACACATAATCACCTTTGCCGTCGGGGATGCGGTTTCCGTTTTCATCAAAGCACATATTCTCGTCTTTGCTTCAATCCCCATTTACCGTTTTGCTCGATGGGACGGATGGGACAGAGGAAGTGAAAGTGAAAGTGGGGATTATTGATGCCGCCTTCTTTCTCCGGTTCGTGAACAGCGAAGTCCACCACCATGCCACGGCTGACAAAATGCTCGGTGAGGAATTGTCTGGCAAGGCCAATGTTTTCTTCCTGTGTAAATTCATTCTGAAAGGAAATATCGAAGCTGTAAGCAAGCTGCGCTTTCTTTCCTTTCTCTGCTTTCTCAACGGCGTTCCATAAGGTTTCTCTGTCTGCGTACTCTCTTGGGGCGTGGGGAGGCAGAAAGACTTCTGTATAAATCACGCCGACCTTGTTGGTGTAGTCGCTGTCTTCGCCGTAATATTCGCTGTGCAGCTTTTCGCCTGCTCGATAGGCAGCAGATGCCACAACCGATTGCCCCTCGCTGCGTTTGATTTGATCTACATGGAAATGATATAATGCGATACTTATTCCTCCTTTGCTCGTCTAAGTTTGGAATCGTAGTTGATCTTCGTGCGGTGAACCAACTTCTGTATTTCTTCTTTGTGGAAGATGTGTTCCAGCAGCTCCATTACTTCGGTGATGTCCAGTTCCTTGATCTCCGGTGCAATGCTTTCCAAGGTTCCTGCGATGGTGCAAAGCCTGTGAGTACGGCGTTTGCGGTCGTCGTCCTAGTAATACTTCTGGCTGTTTTCCAGCTGGGTAATTTTGTGGGTGAGCTGTTCAATCTCTTTCTCGTTTTTCTCTTTTTCAGCTCGGAGCTTTTCAAGTTCAGGGTTAGGTTTGTATTCCATAGAACCTCCTTTGTGTGTTGTTGTTTTCAGCCTTGTGGGTACGGAATGATTTGAAAAATAGTTTCGTGCTCACAAGGGCACTGGGATAGCTGCATAGCAGCGCAAGGGGTGCAGCCCCTTGTTCGGAACAAAGTGACGGAAGGACAGATACAACTTCGGAGTTGTTGTCTGTCTGCCTCGCAGAGCGCACATACGAGGTGTGGAACACACCCGTATAGAAGTGCGCCCTTAGTAAACTAATGGTTAAAATCGCTTTCGCCGTTCTACCCGAAAGTCGTTCCTGCCCGGGAGTCTCACCCCGGCGTTGCTTCGCTCATATCGTCGCAAAATCGTATCCCCATTCAGACGGTCATTCAATTTTGAAATCGGCATCTGTTTCATGGGGGTAGCTCCGTGTCAGAAATTTTGTGAAAACAAAAAAGCCGATTACGCAGAGTATCACAAATCGGCGGGAGCATAGCTCTCGCTTCAAAGCGATGTTCTATGTAATCGGCTTTTAATTCAAAGTCGGGTTCTGCTTCGTACAACTCCCACCAACAGAACCAAAGGCGTGGTGGAGCAGTTCGGCACTTTCGGTGTACCAATACCGTGTCGGATGAAACCGACTAATTAAGTCTCAATATGGTCGAACATTTATATTCAGTTGTTTATGTAGCGGATTGCCGCTGTGCCACCATTATACGGATAATGCGCTATGTCATCAAGGCTGCAAAGCTCGCTCATTATATTCAGAATTTCATAGGACGAAAATCAACGGTTGCAGAAAAGTTCTCTCTACCTGTTAGGACATTTAATGAAGAAAAATCAACGGCACAAAAATCCGTGCCAACGTGGCACGAATTATATCTCAAAAAACTTCTGCCCAAATTGGACAGAAGTTAAAAAGCCAATTACGACACAAGTTGTGCCGTGGTCAAAAATCACTTCTACGCAACTTGCAGAGAAGTCGGTCTGCAACTTCTACACAGGTTGTGCAGAAGTTATATTTGCATCAAAAAGAAACAGCAAGCCACTAACTTTTTTACGGTTAGTGGCTTTGTAGTTGTTAAATTTTGGGTGTATGGCAAATGTCTCACTTTAGATTCTCGTTTACTTCTGTCGTAATTTAATTGTAAATATTTTTCGAATGTTTCCAACAACACATTGACTTTAATCGTAATTATGAGTATAATATTATTGAGTTGTTATAATCGAGGTGAGTGTATGGATTACATAACTGAACTCACTGCTATTGCAAAAGCGCATGGCGGAATTATTGAAACGAAAATAGCAGCGCAACGCGGCATCTCCAAGGCGATGCTTTATAAGTTGTGCAAAGAGGATAAAATTCATCGCATTGTAAAAGGACAGTACATTCTTCCCGATGATATGCAGGATGAATTATTGGCAATCAGCAACCGTTCAGAAAGAATCATTTTTTCTCACGAAACGGCTCTTTACCTTCACGGAATTTCTGACCGTACGCCATTTGAGCATACGGTTACTGCACCGTCTGGTTGCATTCCTTCTGCGGCCATTAAATCTGAATGCAAGGTGTATTACATCAAACCTGAGCTTTTCGAGCTTGGCAAAACCACGCTGAGAACACCCGCAGGAAATGATGTTCCTGCATATGATCTTGAACGCACCATTTGTGATGTGATTCGCAGCCGTAACAAATTGGGAACGGAAACATTTTTGGCGGCGCTTAAAATGTACGCCGCAAGTCCAAAGAAAGACCTAAACCAACTGAACACATATGCAAAACAGATGCGTGTTGAAAAAGTGTTGCGTCAATATTTGGAGGTGCTTCTGTGAGTAAAGCAATGAGTTTGAAGGCGAAAATTCGCAATATCGCAAAACAGAAGAATATTCCCGCACAGGTCATTTTGCAGAACTATATGTTTGAGCGTTTACTTGTCCGTCTTTCAGCTTCTGAATATAAAGAGAAGTTTGTGCTAAAGGGTGGTATGTTGGTAGCTGCGATTGTTGGACTCGACAACCGAGCAACTATGGATATGGATACCACTCTCAAAAATTTGCCCCTTACACCAGAAGCAATTCGCAGTGCATTGGAAGACGTCTGCGACATTACATTTGATGATAGTGTTGTGTTTGAGATTGGTACAATTTCTCCCATCCGCGAAGATGATATTTACGGCGGATACCGTGTCATGCTGAACGCCAAATTTGATACTCTGCTAACTCCACTTAGCATTGATGTGTCCACCGGTGACGCTATCACGCCTCATGCGGTGCGGTATAACTTCTCTGAAATTTTCGATGATGAGAAATCTTACGAACTGTGGGCATACAACATTGAGACCGTTATGGCTGAAAAGGTTGAAACTATTTTACGCCGTGGCGTGTTCAATACCCGTCCAAGAGATTTTTACGATGCCTACATACTGACCACAACACAGAAATTTGATAAAGAGGTGTTTGCTGATGCGCTGAAAGCAACTGCAAACCATCGTGGCACTACAGAACAGATCGCAGACATTCCTTCTATTCTTCACAACATCGAAGAAAGCCTGGAACTCAATATGATGTGGGACAAGTACCGCAAGCAGTTTGCATACGCTGCGGATATTGAGTACGGTCAGATTATGACTGTGCTGAAAATACTAACTGCGTAATATGACTCGCAATGCAAGGAGTTATTAACATGACAATGATTACAGAACAAATTAAGAATTCTGCCAAAGAAAGCTTGGCCAATTTGGTTCAACGATATAATGCTACCATTCGCTTAGCTGAGCATAGCGCTGTTAGCGAAGAAACCATTCGCACATGGTTGAATGAATTTCTTCTGATTTTTGGATGGGATGCTCAAAACACTACGCAAGTTCTTCAAGAATATGTATTGCGTGGGATTCAGTATCAGAGATTACGAGAAATTCATTCTCCTCATAGAAGACCAGACTACACTCTTCTAAACGGTACAAATATAAAGACATTTTTAGATGCAAAATCTTTAGATGTCGATGTTTTCACAGACAATGAAGCTGCTTATCAAATCCGTTCGTATGGATGGTCTGCTCAATCTCCTTGTGCATTTGTTTCGAATTTTGAGCAGCTCGTGATTTATGACACACGTTTTGTCCCAAATCCAGAACAGCCTGCCGATGCGAGTGTTATACAAATTCATATAGATGAATATCTTGATAAATTTGATGTCATCATCGATCATCTTTGGCATGACAATATTTGTGTTAATCATCTGGATGAACTGTATTCTACGACGGCTGTTGAGGGAAGAAACCGTGTAGATGCTCAGTTTATGGGCATACTGTCTGCTTTTAGAAAAGAACTGGCAACGAATCTGTATCGTAATAATTCAGCGCACATTTCAAACGATGATATTCTGAACTATTATACACAGGTGATCCTGGATAGAATTGTTTTCATTCGTGTATGTGAGTCAAAGGGAATTGAACAGCAAGAAAAGTTGAAATCTTTTTCGCAGTCTGAAATCGGTTTTTGGGAGTCCTTTAAACAGAGTTGTTATATGGAATTTTACAGACATTACGATGGTGCAATGTTTAGTCTTGATTCCGTATTTAATCAACTTGTGATAGATGATGAGATTTTAAATAGTTTTATTGATAAACTCTACTATCCTTTCCCGTATCGTTTTGACGTAATTCCGGTTAAGGTTATCGCAAATATTTATGAGGAATTTCTTGGTAAACAACTTGTAATTAATGGTGATATCCTTAACGAAGTTACTAAGGAAGATTACATCAAAACAAATGGTGCCGTTGCAACTCCGGAGCATATTGTTGAAATGATATGCAAACAAACACTGGATTTGAACCTTATCTCCTGCGTGGATGATTTACTGAAAATTAAAGTGCTTGATCCTTGCTGTGGATCGGGTGTTTTTGTCGTGTCTTGCTACGAACACTTGGCAACAAAACTTATCCAGTTGTTTCAAAACAATGAAGCTGATAGAGTGAGATTTTCTAACTACTATTATCTGTGCGATGATCAATGGTACTTAACAGTCGAGGGACGTCGCGCTATTGTTAAAAACTGCATTTTTGCAATTGATTGCGACGAAGCTGCTATTGAAGTTACAAAAATGTCGTTAGCATTGAAAATAGTAGATGGTAACGCACCGCTTGCTTGGGAAGGCATCGGCGTGTTTGGCGACAAAATTTTGCGTGAAGTAGCAGATAATATAAAACTTGGCAATACACTTGTTAATGTAGACTCGTCGTTACCTGCTCAATTAATACCCGTAATAAAGCCTATGGACATACATGCAGCTTTTAGTGATGTGTTTAGAACTTTCGGAGGATTTACGTATGTTATCGGAAATCCACCCTATGTAGAAACAAAACACTATAAGGCAGCAAGTCCTTGTATGCACGCATATCTGACTGAGAAATACCTTACTTTCGAAGGCAAAGCCGATCTCGCGGTGTTGTTTATTGAGAGATGTCTCGGGTTATTGGCAAAGAACGGAAAACTCGGTTTTATAATCCAGAGAAGATGGTTCAAAACGGACTATGGCAAATCGATCCGTTCTCTGATAAACGATGGCAAACATCTGCAAAAGTTGGTTGATTTTAAGGTAACAGACATATTCAAGGGACGCATGGTGTACCCATCAATTATGATACTGACTAAACAGCCCTGCGAAACAACAAAGTATTATTTCATGCCTTGTGAAGCTGCAATCGTAAAATTAAGATTTGAAAACAGTTCTTTTGACGGCAGTTTTGAAGGGTGTTCCTTTGCGGATCTTCCTCTGTTAGAGGGTAATCAACCGTGGAATTTTGAAAGCTACAGTATCGCACAAATTGCGCAGAGTTTGACGAGAAAATGGGGTGCTTTTTCTGACTATCCGAAACTCAAAATTAAAGATGGCATACAGGTGTTGTGGAAAAAAGTTTATCATCTAAAGGACGTATCTTTTGATAATGGTATTGCTACAGGTCTTAATGGTTTTAATGAGGGAGTATCTGTTGAAGCTGATGCCCTACGTGCAGTCATTTACAACAAAGTTTTCTATCCGTTTAAAAATGTTGAGCCGGATGCGTATGCAATTTTCCCATATGAAGGTGAAAGTACAACTGTTATTAAGTTTTCCGACCTAAAGGATCGTTTTCCTCTTCTGTATAGTTATTTAAAAGATAACGAACACAGAATCAAAAGTGCGGTTCGACACAGGGAAGGAGATTCGTGGCACACGTACACTCGTGAACACAATCACTCGTTATACAGCGTTGACAAAATCATCATTCCGATGACCGCAAAAGATACGATTGCTACATTTATGCAGAATAAAGGACTCTATATGGACAATTCAAATGTTTGGTTTGTTTATGTGGACGGAGCAACCGACTCGTTAATGAAGGCAATTACGTGCGTTGTCAATTCGACGATTTTCTCCGTTTTGGGAAAATCGGGAGCGAATCCGCAAGCAGGTGGATATTATAAGTTTAACAAACAGTTTCTTGCACCGATTCCGTTCCCGTCTTCTAAACTCAGAAAAAATTCGTCTGCTATCAATATGCTTTCTTCGTTGTACGATGATATAGTGGAACTACAGCAACAGTATACCCGTTCCTCTCATGCAGTTAGAGAAATGTTGTCACACACCCTAAGATCCAAATGGAATGATCTAGATGAAATATGCTATGAACTGTATGAGGTGAGCGAAACCGAACGGAAACAAATTGCTGATATTGGCAGAACAACAGACAGAATAGAATTGATAAATGGTGTGAACTGATGAACGTAAAAAACACGATAAAGGTATTAAGTACATACTCCAACAATGCATCCGACATTGAGCGTATGATAGTATATGCCTTCATAAAAAAAGAAAATATCGGATATGACAACTCAAATATGCTAAAAGACTATGTATCCAAGCTGGATGACACGCTACGTGATAGAGCTGTTGAATTTTTCAGCAAGTCTGATCTGATGCTGTCGTTGGACCTAATCGTTGAACTATTTGAACAAATAGTCCCCGAAGGAGAAAAAAAGGAAAGAGGAATAGTATATACCCCGAGCGAGATTAAGGAATATATTATTTCTTGCGTTGTCAAATCAAACAATGCTCCAACAATTATCGATCCTTCTTGTGGGTGCGGTGCATTTCTTGTTACTGCGACCCAATACATTCATCAGCAGTTTAACAGGAACTATTGTGACATTATCTCTCAAAATATTTTTGGGATTGACATTGATGATAATGCAATCTCAAAAGCAAAACTTTTATTGGAATTGTTAGCTTCTGCCAATAACGAATACGGAGAAAAAAACTTTAATTTCCTATGTGCTAATGCCCTTAACCCTAAAAACATTTCAAAAGTGCGTAAGTGGCAACCCAAGGGCTTTGATTGTGTTGTTGGAAATCCTCCGTATGTAAGATTCCGCAACATGAGCGACGAATCGAAGAATTTCTTAAAACACTGGTCTTCTGCTGACACAGGTAATGTGGACTTGTATATGCCATTTTTTGAGGTGGGAATGTCGCTTTTGAAAAAGGGGGCCGTACTGTCTTATATTACCCCAAATAGTTATATACAGGCAGTAAATGGCAGAAAATTAAGGGCGTTTTTAGCATCACAAAACCATCCTATTACTATTGTGGATTTTAGAGATGCACAGATTTTTAAAAATGTTACAAGCTATACGTGTATAACCACCATTGATTCATCAATGATAGACACGATGGTTAAATATGTCCGCATCAATGAAAAACAAACATTAGATTGCCATAGTTACTCCGAATACCAGATGAGTGCGTTTTCGGATGGTGCTCCATGGCGCATGAGAAAAAATGATATCGATTCTGTTATTCAAAAATTAGAGTCAGCGGGAAATCCGCTTTCTAAGTGGAAAATACGGAATGGATTAGCTACATTGAAAAATGATATTTATTTCTTCACACCAAGCAAGGCTGATGATAAATACTATTACCGCATTCTTGATGGGATAGAATATAGAATTGAGCGCAGTATTTGTATCAAAGTGGCAAAACCCAATATTATCAAAAACGAGCAGGATTTGATTGATAAAATGGAAATCGCAATCTTTCCCTATAAGTTGAAAGACAATGTATTTGTGGTTATTGGCGAAGATGAAATGATAGCAAAATATCCGTGCGCATATCTCTTCTTCGTAAACAACAAAGATGTTTTGCAACAACGTGATAAGGGGAAAGCGGATTATCCTACATGGTACGCATATGGACGAACACAGGGGATGAATAACTTTGGTAAGAAGCTCTTGATTCCATATATCGCTGGCGAGCCGATAGCGGTTTTATCCCTTGAGGAAAATCTTCTGTTCTACTGCGGTTATGCACTTATATCCGATGATGAGCAAGACCTAAGAGTACTAAAGTGCTTTTTGGAGTCAGATGCATTTTGGTATTACATTTATCATACCAGCAAGCCATATTCCAAGGGTTATATGGCATTTGCGAAGAACTATATTATAAACTTCTCGATACCGAGTGTCAGCAAGGACGAAATACAATATTTGCTGTCAAATCCGCCTAAAGAAAAACTTAACAAATGGATATGGGGAAAATATGGCATCGTAGATCCACCGGCCATCGAGTAAAAAATACCCCTAATAGCGAAAACTGAAATTGTGTTGTAAATGGAGGAAGTGAAGCCATGATTCTTGAAGAAAAGTTTGAACAATTTACTGTTTATCGGAGCGATGTCTCAAATTTCTTTTTGTATGTAAACTTTTCTGATCCGGACCGCTTCATGGACGGGCTCTCTGATTATGTGTTAAGTGAGACAAATATATTAAATTACGCTAACACAATGTCTCCGACAGCCTTCACTCCAACATTAGCGAATTACAGGAAGCTTTATTCAACATTGGAAACATTTTTGAACGCAGAAATGGAACTATTAACGTTTGATAATGTTTCCAATGAGGTTAGGGATACACTTGGCGATGAATACACTTTCATAAATAAGGATGGCAAAACACTTATCCAAAAGGACAAAATCGGAAAGATTGGTGAATACATATTTCACGTTCTATTAACTCAATATTTCAAAGTGAATTGTATAATTCCAAAATTCAGATGCACTACAGACAGAAATATGAGTGTGTTTGGAATTGATGCACTTTTCTTTAATCCAGCCGAACGAATAATTTATTTCGGAGAATCGAAAGTCTGCAAAACCATTGACAATGCAATTGCATTAGTTAATCGCTCTTTCACTGAATATGAGTCGCAAATATCCGAAGAGTACAAACTTGTACTATCAAACAGTGATGTCTTCAGACTATCGCAAGAGTTTCAATCGGCGTTTGAAAGATACACAGAAGTATGTATCTCTTTTGAGGATTTTGTAAAAGCCGCAGCAATATCACAGATTTGTGTTCCTGCATTTATTGCACACGGAAACGGAGAAACAGGAAACACTCCAGCAGATTTCCTTCAGAAAATGAATACCAAAATAAACCGAAATAGCTTTTTCGGATTGGACACAAAATACCTATTTATTTCGCTTCCAATCATCGATAAAGCAAAGATGATGGATGTAATAATGAGAAAAGTGGTGAGAAAGAGTAATGAGTACAGAAGCAAGCTCTCCTAAAATTGAAGATCTTCAATTTTATAGAGAAGAATACATTCGAGAACTAGATAAGCGTCTTGATAAAACGGAATACGCCCAAAACAATGCATCTTCTTTATATGCTTTGGGGCTTACTATGTATTCCCAAAACTATTCTTTGGACTCTTTAATTTACAATTCGTTTGCTATGTCGGCTCTGGATGAACGGATTTCATTACATCCCGAACAGAGGAAGGTACTAAACCTTATTGCTTCTAATAGAGGACTAATTTTCAGTGCGCCAACGAGCTTCGGAAAAACGTTTGTTGTCTTTGAGTATATTTGTAGGATGCAGCCGCAAAACGTCGTAATGGTTGTACCGACGTTAGCTCTCATCGATGAATATAAGCAGAAAATCATCCGGCAATATAAAAATAAGTTCGCTGACTACAACATTTATTTATCAATAGACCTTGAAAAGCAATATGATCTTACGCAAAAAAACATTTTCATCGTAACACACGATAGGGTTATTGATGAAAATACTGTTGCAATATTTGAGTCGATTGATTTTCTTGTCATTGATGAGGTCTATAAGCTCCAAAAGGATATGAACAATGAGCGTGTGCTTATACTGAATATCGCTTATTACAATATGGTTAAGCGCAGCAAAAAATATGTCCTGCTGGCACCATTCATTAGTGGTGTTGAAAATCTGGATCGTCTGAGCGACATCCCGGAATTTTATGCAACGAATTACTCTCCTGTAGTTAATGAGATTAAAACATACGAGATTTTGAGTGAATCGGAACGAGTTCTGTATACCGATAAAATATTAGGTGAAATACCCGTACAAGATAACACCCTCATATATTTTTCAACAGTTGTTCAAATCGATAAATTTGTCGAGAACACGACAATCCATACCGATGCTTTAGAAATAGATGCTAATCCAGTTCTTAATGAATTTATAGCTTGGGGTAAAAAAGAAATTCACCCTCAATGGTCCGTAATCAAAGCGTTGGAAAAAGGTTTTCTGATTCATCACGGTCAATTACCATTGGGGATCAGAATGCTGGAATTGGCGCTTTTTAATGATGAATCATCTCAATACACTCGCTTGATTTGCACATCAACTTTGCTTGAGGGAGTTAATACCACCGCGAAAAATATTATTATTACCAAGCCGGCAAGAACCTACAATCAGACATTCGATGCGTTTGACTTTTATAACTTGGTAGGAAGAACAGGACGTTTATTCCAACATTATCTTGGGGTAGCACACTACATTAAAACACCTTCTGATCCGGTCTATGAGAAGTCCCAGGCACTGAAATCAATCGAGTTTGAATTGACGGACACAAGCATTGATATGGATATCAATTTCGGAGATTACACCCAACATCCCGAATTCGTTGATGTCCTCAGAAAACTTGGAATTAGTTATGATGAGTATAAAACTCAAATCGCTCGCAAACATAGATTTTCGACGGTGGTCTTTTTGCTTAACATGTATTTGCAACTCAAAAGCAAACTTATCGATGTTTTATATCGTCAAATGAACAATTCAAATCAGAGTAAGTTGGAGCTTGTTCGGGTATTGTACGAAATTTTGGAAAAAGACACTCGTAATTTCAAATTAAATACGTTCATCATCAATAGACTTACTTATAAATATCGCCAATCTGTGCGGGAAGTGGTTGATGCGACTGTGCAATCCTACCCCAACACCGGAGTCTCTACGATTATCAATACAACAATACGGTACAAATCAAGTTATGTTGAATTTGATTTTTATAACAAAGTAGATTTGATCCGTTATTTCATGCGTTGCGAAAATGTAGATGTCTCGTTAATAAACACTCTACACGAACGATTGCTTAAAAACATTGAGATTCTATATTACTTGACATCTCCAAGTAAGAAAATGCTTAAAGACATGGGTATTTACGATGGAGATATTGATCAGATTGTTGCCGTTATCGGAGAAAATTTCACAAGCATTGCTGAACTTCAACATTTGCTCAAAGAGCACATTGAGGAACTTGGTGAGATCAGTGTTGTTTCCAGGTATATAATCAACCGTTTGCTTAATTAAATCAACAGGTCGCAATGCTGTATTGATATTGCGACCTGTTAATAGTCTATTCAATTATTCTTCCATTACCTCCAACATCATTCTCGCACCCAGCTTAAAGCCATTCTGAAAAATCAAACAGTCTGTATTAGTTTGATGCTCTCGAACACAATCGGTGTATTTCTCAAATAGCTCTTTCTGTTCCTCCGTCATGGTGGCTCGGAGCTTTTCTTCGTTTCTGCAAATTAGCTCCAGCAACTTCTTGTATTCTTTGCAAGAGGATGTGTCGTACTCGGTTGGCTCGATATTGCCATACCAAAATTCTTCAAGGATGCTCATACCGCATCCTACTCGTAGATCATTTCTCGGAGGATGATTTCTTCGGCTCTGTTGTAGATGCTGTTCATGGCTCCAACCCATGCCATCTGATCGTACTGCTTCATGCGCTCTGTCACGCCCTCAGAGACTTTCATTTGCTCAATGATAAGTTCAAGGCGGCTCTGTGCTTGCTCGTTCAAATCAGCCAGATAGGTCCACAAATCACCGCCAAGACACAGATTATTGAAGCGGATTGGGTTATGCGCCTTGATGTAATCTCTGTGCATACGTCCCCACCGACCAATAGGTCTGTTTTCCTCCGGCAAGCGAATATCGGGAATACAATAATTACCACAACGGATATAGTTCAGTTCCTGCATCATATGTACCTCCATAATATCAAAATAAGATGTGTTAAGATAAAAAATGAGTAATGCTCGGTCTTTCGACCTGGCATCACTCATTTTTTCGTTGTTGTTTACCAATCCCGTCTGACAGATGCCGTAAAACAGTTAAATTTTTGATTTAACTGTTTTACGAGCACCCGGCGCATTGCGCCGGGGTTTTATGTTTGTCCAAATTGTCAAATGGCAGTAATTATTTTTTGTCTACAAGTTTGAGTGGTACGCCTATTTTAGCTTCAACTTTTTCGCCTTTGGCTATTTTTACAGCAGCCTCAAGACCCTGTTGTCCCATCAGTTCGGGTTGTTGAGCGATAGTTGCGGCCATAGTGCCTGCTTCTACTGCTTTCAAGCCGTCTTGAGTGCCGTCAAAGCCAACAATAAAGATTTTTTTGTTAGCGCTTTTGGCTGCTTCGATAGCCCCCAGTGCCATTTCGTCATTTTGAGCGAAAATAGCCTGTATATCAGAGTTGGCCTGCAGCATATTTTCAGCAACAGTCAGGCCTTTACTGCGGTCAAAATCAGCAGATTGTTTTGCAACAACTGTAAGTTTTTGGTCGGCTACTTTATGGAAGCCTTCGCCGCGCTCGCGGGTTGCGGATGCGCCGGGGATGCCTTCAAGCTCGGCTACTTTTACTTTTTCACCAAGTTTTTGGATGATGTATTCGGCTGCCATTTCGCCGCCTTTGACGTTGTCAGAAGCGATGAAGGATGCTACTGTGCCTTTATCGGCGCTGCGGTCAAGTGCCAGAACGGGAATGCTGGCTTTGTTGGCAGCTGCCACAGAAGTTGATACTGCTGCGGAGTCGACCGGGTTGATGAGCAGTACGTCTACTTTTTGCTGGATCAGGTCGGAAATATCATTAGCCTGTTTAGCCGGGTCGTTTTGCGCGTCGACGATTTTAACATTGACGCCGAGTTTTTTAGCTTCGTCTTCAACGCCTTTGCGTACTGATACGAAGAAGGGGTTGTTGAGCGTAGAGATGGAGAAGCCGATAGTGGTGGCTTTTTTGCCGTCGGCAGGTTTTGCAGCTTTGTCGCCGCTGCCGCAGCCGGAAGTGAGTACTGCCATTACGGTGATGGCAGCTACTAAAAGAGTCCAGATTTTTTTCATTGGTGAGTGCCTCCTAAGCTTTTTTGCGGTCCATAAGTACCGCCAGTAAAATTACAATACCTTTGACAACTTGTTGATAGAAGCTGGATACGTCGAGAATATTGAGACCGTTGTTGAGTGTGCCGATGATAAGCACACCGACCAGTGTACCTGTGATATAACCTTTGCCGCCGGAAAGGCTGGTTCCGCCTAAAACTACGGCGGCGATGGCATCAAGTTCATAACCGGTACCGGCAGTCGGCTGGGCCGAATTGAGACGTGAGGTGAGTACTGCGCCGGCCAGAGCGCAGAAGAAACCGGTGATAGCATAAACAAAGATTTTGACACGTTCTATTTTGATGCCGGCGATGAAGGAAACTTTTTCGTTGCCGCCGACTGCGTAGATTTTACGGCCCAACGGAGTTTTCCTCAGGATGAACCAGGAAATCGCAAATGCCAGCAGCATGATGAGTGCAGGTACTGGCAATCCTATGAAAAAGCCCTGACCGAAGTCGTGGAACATGGTGTCGTCACTGAGACCGCTGATAGGGTTACCATTGGTATATACCAGTGTCAGACCGCGATAAATGGTCATGGTGGCGAGCGTAGCGATAAAGGGTGCTACTTTGCCGTAAGCAATGACTAAGCCGTTGACAGCACCAAGTCCCATGCCTATGAAGCAGGCCGCAAGGATCGCCAGCATCGGGTTCATGCCGCTGACGATCAGGCTGCCCATAAGGGCGCTTGAAAGTGCCAGCAGGCTGCCGACAGACAGGTCGATGCCGCCGGTCAGGATGACAAAGGTCATACCGAAAGAAATAAGGGCGTTGATGGAAACCTGACGCAGCAGGTTTTTCAGGTTATTGGGATCGACAAAGCTGTCGTTTAAGGCGGCTATGACGATAAAGGTTACGACAAGGGCGATAAAGGGGCCCATTTTTCGGATACGTTCTTTAATATTCATTATTTACTGTCCTCCTGTGGCAAGGGTGATTATTTTTTCTTGTGTCGCTTCTTCGTGGTCCAGCTCTCCGGCAATCTTACCTTCGTGGATAACAAGGATGCGGTCGCTCATGCCGATAACTTCCGGCAGTTCAGAGGAGACCATGATGATGGCGACGCCCTGAGAGGTCAGTTCGTTCATTAGATCGTAGATGTCGCGCTTGGCGCCGACATCGATACCGCGTGTCGGTTCATCCATAATAATGATTGATGGATTCATACCGATCCATTTTGCAATGACGACTTTTTGCTGGTTGCCGCCTGATAATGCGCCTGCTTCCAGGTCGATCGAGGCAGTTTTGACACCCAGTTTTTTAGAAAGAGCTTCGGAGAAGGCTGTTTCATTTTTTGCATTGATCACGCTGCGTTTGGCGAAGGTATCGACACTGGGCAGCGCAATATTTCTGGAGATGGAGAAGTCGAGGATCAGGCCTTCGCTTTTGCGGTTTTCGGTGATGAAGCCTATTCCTGCTTTGATGGCGTCTTCCGGTTTTTTGATACACACTTTTTTCCCATGCAGGTAAACTTCACCGTGCTTGCAGGAATCGACGCCGAACAGGGCCCGCATGATCTCGGTCCTGCCTGCGCCCATCAGCCCTGCTACTCCGAGGATCTCGCCTTTACGCAGGTTGAAGGAGATATTGTTGAACAGTCCGTCTTGACAGAAGTTTTTGACCTCCAGGACTAGTTCGCCGGGTTCGTTTGTGCGTCCGGGGTAATATTCGGTAATAGAACGGCCGACCATGTCGCGGACTACCTGTTCCATATTGGTTTCGCGGGTGGGTTTGCTGCTGATAGCGTAGCCGTCGCGCATTACGGTGATGGTATCGCAGTGGGCGAATACTTCTTCCATTCGATGCGAGATGTAGACGATGGCAACGCCTTTGTCTTTGAGCGCGTGCATTACGGCAAACAGTTTTTCTGTTTCGCGTTCTGTCAGGGCGGCCGTAGGTTCATCCATGATGACGACTTTGGCGTCAAGCATCAGGTTACGCATGATTTCTGTCATTTGCTGCTGACCCACGCTGCATTCGCCTGCTTCTGCGTCAAAAGGCAGTGTAATACCCATTTGACTGCATTTTTCTTCGGCCAGCCTGCGCATTTTTTTGAAGTCAAGCATTCCGAAACTGTTGGTTACGTTCTGCATCAAAAACAGATTTTCGAGAATAGAGAGATTGGGCCAGATATTAAGTTCCTGATGGATGAAAGCGATGCCGCATTTTTCGGCTTCGAGTGCGTTTTTGAAGCTTATTTCCCGTCCGTCTACGCAGATCGTGCCGCTGTCGGCTTTATGGATACCCGTAAGGATGTTCATAAGGGTGGATTTACCGGCGCCGTTTTCACCCATCAGAGCGTGGATCTCTCCTGATTTTAAGGTCAGGTCGACGCCTTTGAGTACTTCGTTGGAGCCGAAGGCTTTTGAAATACCCTTCATGGTGATTTCCATTAGTCGCAAAACTCCTTTGCTGTAAAATCGATTTTAGAAAATAACGCCTGCGTGCAGGATAATGTTGGCGTAGGGGGTGATCTCGCCGGTGCGGATCACTGCTTTAGCAGTTTTGGCAGCGGCTTTGAAGGCTTCGTGGTCGCTGAGGATCTGTTCCTTACCTTCAAAAAGCTCCTGCATTTTCTGCCATGTAGCAGGATTTTTACTTTCCATTTCGGAAGCGATATGTATTTTTTCGACTTCCATATATTTCAGCACTTCTGTAAGGACATCTAAAAAGGAAGGAGTACCTGGTTTCAGAGCCAGATCGATTTTGGGGACACCGGCCGGAACCGGAAGGCCGCAGTCGCCGATAACGATAGTGTCAGTATGGCCTAAGTCAGCCAGGACTTTGGCGATGTCGCTGTTGAGGATTCCTATTTTTTGCATTCTCCAAGCATCCTTTCTACATCTTTAAGATAGGGCATACCGCCTTGTGCGCCCAGCTTCTGAACGGAGAGGGCCGCTGCGGCGTTGGCAAACCGGATACTGTCGTCTAGGCTGCGTCCTTCGCATCTTGCGACGGCAAAAGCACTGTTGAAGGTATCGCCTGCGCCTGTGGTATCCTGTGCATTAACGACGAATGCGGGAACAGTGTGTACTTTGCCGTTTTTAGCATAAGCAACGCCTGCTTTGCCAAGTGTCATAAAGAAGCGTTCTTCCTGCATCAGCAGGATTTCTTCGCTGGTCTTACCGGGATAAAGGGCTTCGGCTTCGTGTTCATTGGGGGTCACATAGGTGACTTTATCCAGCCATTCAGAAGGAACGGGCTGCACGGGAGCCGGATTTAAAAGTACGCTGATTCCTGCCGCTGCACATTTGCCGATGATGTAATCGATGGTGGGCAGCGGTATTTCGTGCTGGAGCATGACCAGGTCTGCGGCGGCAATGACGTTCCAGGCAGTATCGATATGTTTGGGCATGACCAGATCATTGGCGCCTTTGATGACGATAATACTGTTGTCGCCTTCGGCAAGGGTGATATGGGCAGTACCGCTGTTCTGTCCGGGCAGGACGCTGACATAACCGGTATCGACGTTGTTGGTTTTCAGGTTGTTGATGATCATAGTGCCGTAAGCATCGTCGCCTACGCAGCCTATCATGTGTACCTGGGCTCCTAAACGTGCGGCGGCAACGGCCTGATTAGCGCCTTTGCCTCCTGGTGAAACTATGAGCCTGCTGCCGATTATTGTTTCGCCGGCTGCAGGCCGTTTGCCTGCTTCTACTGTGAGGTCGATGGAACAGCTGCCGATAACAGCGATTTTGACCATGGTGATCTCTCCTTACATCTTGGAAACTTGTAATTTTGTTATAATAGTAACATTATAATATTCTACACAGGCGGGTTATATCCTGCCTATTTAATGATGATTTTGGAAAAGCCAATACTTATGTATTTTACCGCAAGCGACTGTTTTGGGCAAGAAAAAACACTATATTAATGTAAAATTTTTTCGACAATTTGCCTTTGGCGATTGACAAATCCACTAATGTTTGTTAACGTAGAAACGGTGTTGCGAACGTTGTGAGTACGTTTGCAAAAATAAAAGAGACCGCACCGATTCAGTTGATGCGTTGGAATAAGAGGGAGTATATATGAGTACTAAAAAATCAGGAACATCTTGGCAGGATACTATCAGCGACTGGCTGGTTTCGATCATTGTAGCCGTAGCGCTGGCTTTTTGTATCCGTACGTTTGTGGTAGAGCCTTATATGGTCGAGGGTACGTCGATGTATCCGACGCTGGAAAGCCACGAGCGCCTGATCGTCAGCAAGTATAAATATTTCTTTACCGAGCCGAAAAAGGGTGAGATTGTTGTTTTCCGTTATCCGAAGGATGAAAGCCGCGATTTTATCAAACGCGTTATCGCGACCGGCGGTGATACTATTGAGATGCGTGACGGTAAGGTTCTGGTCAACGGCAGTGTGATCGAAGAAAATTATATTTACAAGGATGATCCGAAGGGCCCGAATAAGTCTAATTACAGAAAATCTGTTGTGCCGCAGGGGCATATCTTCGTTTTGGGAGATAACCGTAATAATTCTGAAGACAGCCGTTTTGCCGATGTTGATTTCGTGCCGCTGAAGCTCGTAAAAGGCGAAGCAGTTGTTGCTTTCTGGCCTGTTGAAAGATGGCGTATGCTGCCTTGATAGGCGGTCGAGGAGATAATTATGGATTTTAAGATACAATGGTTTCCCGGTCATATGACGAAGGCGAAACGGATGATGGAACAGCAGTTAAAGCTGGTTGATGTTGTGGTTGAAATGCTGGATGCGCGAATCCCGCGTTCCAGCAGCAATCCGATGCTGATCCAGATGCTGGGCGATAAGCCCAAGGTCGTGGCTTTGAATAAGAGCGATATGGCTGATCCGGAAAAGACTGAAAAATGGCTGCAGACTTTTAAAAACAGCGGTTTGCCTGTCTGTAAGGTAGATTGCAGTACCGGTAAGGGCGTAAAACAGATGGTGGCTGCGATCCAGCAGGTTGCCAAGCCTGTTACGGATAAGTGGCTGAGAAAAGGTGTACGCAATCGTTCGATCCGTGTTATGATCGTGGGTGTGCCGAATGTGGGTAAGTCTACTTTGATCAATCGTTTGGTCGGTAAAAATAAAGTTGTGGCAGCGGACAGACCCGGTGTGACTAGAGGTCAGCAATGGGTGACTATCGCCAAAGGTCTGGAGCTTTTGGATACCCCGGGTGTTTTGTGGCCGAAATTTGAAGATCCGGAAGTAGGCTTTTGTCTGGCAGTAACGGGAGCGATAAAAGAGGATGTTTATGACAGGGAAACAGCGGTAGAGCTGTTGCTTGAACGGTTGATGCATATCTATCCGGATGATCTGCGTGTAAAGTACGCTATTGATTTTTCAGAAGCTGAGCCTGTGCGTGAGGTAATGGCTAAAATAGCCGTAGCGCGCGGCTGCCTGAAGGCCGGCGGTGTACTTGACATTGATAAGGTTATCCAGCTGGTACTGCGTGATTTTCGTACAGGACGCTTAGGGCGCTTTACTTTAGATGAACCGAGTGAAAATAATTAAGGCCGCTGTAATGCGGCCTTTTTAATTAGGGGTGGGAATAATGAAGATCAGCGAGGTAAAGGAGATTTTGGCGGGAGAGCCTGACCCGGATCAGGTGGCAGAACTTGCTGCCGATGAGCGCAGCGGTGTGCAGAAACTGGTTGCCGCTTATCATAAAAGGCAGGAAAAGCTGCGTTTAGAGCAGCAGCGTTTTACGAAAATGCTGGCCTATGAACGTAAATATTACGCTCAGGGGGCACAGTATATTGCCGGGATCGATGAAGCAGGCCGGGGGCCTTTAGCAGGACCGTTGGTGATAGCGGCTGTTATTTTACCGCAGGAGGTATTTATCAGCGGACTTAATGATTCCAAGCAGCTTTCAGCAGTGAAGCGCGAGCAGCTTTATGACGAAGTACTTGCCCAAGCGCTGTCTGTTTCTGTAAATGTAGTCAGTATCAGCAATATCGACGAACTGAATATTTATCAGGCTACGAAGCAGGGAATGACAGAGGTGCTGGAACATCTTGCGATTAAGCCGCAGGTGGCGCTGGTAGATGCAATGCCGATCATGTCTGTCGGCATTGAAACGGTGTCCTTGATTCACGGTGACGCGTTGAGTGCTTCGATAGCAGCTGCTTCTATTATTGCTAAAGTCACTCGTGACCGGATGATGATAGAACTGGCTGAACAATATCCTCAGTATGGTTTTGCCGGTAACAAGGGTTATGGCAGCATGGAGCATATGCAGGCAATTGCTGAGTTTGGAGCGACTAAGTGGCACCGCCGCAGTTATGAACCCATTAAAAGTATGCGTCTGACCCCTGCTGAACATGAAGATAACAGGCTGTTTTCGCCGTTGGCAGAGAAGTGACGGAAGCGCGGCAAACGCTGGGGAAGAAAGGTGAGGACGCTGCCTGCGCTTATTTAGAGCGTAAAGGTTACGTCATCTGCCGTCGTAATTACCGCTGCCGTTATGGCGAGATCGATATCATTGCCGCTAAAGGCGGCGAGCTTAGTTTTGTAGAAGTAAAAACACGCCGCAACCTGAATTTTGGGCTGCCCCGTCTGGCGGTAACATATGCCAAACAGCAGAAAATCAGGAGTGCGGCGCTTTTTTATTTGCAGCAGGAAAACCGGCATCAGCAAATGCTCAGTTTTGATGTGATCGAAATTTTAGTTGAGGGCAATGTGGCAAGATTACACCATTTACCGCACTGTTTTTAAAATAAGAGGAGGCGTTTTTATGTACGCTAAAGTTTATGGAGAAACAACCTGCGGGATCAATGGGGAACAGATCATTGTCGAAGTGGATATTTCTAACGGGCTGCCGAGCTTTGATATTGTGGGTTTGCCTGATACGTCAGTCAAAGAATCTCGGGAGCGGGTACGGGCTGCACTGAAAAATTCGGGGCTGATCTTTCCGATGACCAGGATTACTGTAAATCTGGCTCCGGCTGATTTGAAAAAGGATGGTTCAGGTCTTGATCTGCCGATTGCTGTGGGTATTTTAGTCAGCAGCGGTGTTTTGCTGCAGGAGCAGGTTGATGATACTATTTTTGTGGGCGAACTGGCACTGGATGGGACTATCAGGCAGGTTGCAGGCGTGTTGCCAATGATTCTGCATGCCCGTGACGTTGGTAGGAAAAACATTGTGATCCCTGCAGGCAACTGCGCTGAAGGAAGGCTTGTTGATGGTATTGAAGTGCTGATTCCTGCATCTCTGCTTGAATTGGTAGAGCATCTGCGTGGTGAAAAGGTGCTGGATGTACTGGATAAGGAAGCTATCTGCGCTGCAGCAACCAGTGTCTATGATGTTGATTTTGCGGAAGTGCGCGGGCAGCAGGTGGTAAAAAGGGCGTTGGAAATTGCAGCGGCCGGAGGACATAATATTTTGATGGTGGGCTCTCCCGGCAGCGGCAAAACTATGCTGGCACGGCGGCTGCCAACTATTTTACCGCCGCTGACAGAGGCTGAGGCGCTGGAGGTAACAAAAATCTACAGTATTGCAGGTTTGCTGCAGCGGCAGGAGCGGGTGATGCTGGAACGTCCATTTCGCAGTCCGCATCATACGATTTCTTCAAGCGCGCTTATAGGTGGAGGCAGTGTGCCACGGCCTGGAGAAGTGACATTGAGCCATCATGGTGTTTTATTTTTAGATGAGTTTCCTGAATTTTCGCGTACTGCTTTGGAGGTGCTGCGTCAGCCGCTGGAAGATGGTTATGTGACGATCAGTCGCGTACAGGCGTCGCTGACTTTTCCTGCTAACTTTATTATGTGCACAGCGCAGAATCCGTGTCCCTGTGGCTATCTGGGTGATAAAAAGCGGGAATGTTCGTGTAAGCAGTTTGAGATCGAGCGTTATCACCGTAAATTGTCGGGGCCTTTATTAGACCGTATTGATTTACAGGTATATGTGCCGCGGCTGGAATACGCTGATCTGCAAAGCAGGGAAGCCGGTGAAAGCTCGGCGGTGATTCGTGAAAGGGTGATTAAAGCACGTCAGCTGCAGCTGCTGCGTTTACAGGGTACTAATTTGTACTGTAATGCGCAGATGGGGCGGCGTGAGCTGAACAAGCACTGTCAGATGGAAGCTGCTGCAGAAAAGCTGCTGGCGAAGTTTTTTACGGCGTTGGGGCTCAGCGCCCGCAGTCACGATCGGATCATTAAAGTAGCGCGTACGATAGCCGATCTGGACGGCAGTGATATCATAACGGCCGCCCATTTGGCAGAGGCGGTACAGCTGCGGACAAGTGTAAATTCATAAAAAATACTCCAGCTGAACCAGCTGGAGTATTTTTTAGCCTAACGGCTGGTTATCGCAGATAAATTCGATGAGTTTTTGCTCGTCGCCGTAGATTTGCCGGCCGCGTTTGGTGACGATGCCGGAATTTATAAAAAGCGGCTTTTTAAGTGAAAGTGGAATGATATTGTCAGAGGCTGTAATGGCTTGACGCATTAGAAAAGAGGAGGCTATTTGGCTGGAAATGAGGTTTTTGACCGTATGAAGCTGCGATGAATGCAGAATTACCTTAGGCGCTGTCAAAGCTTGCTGAAAATTTTGATAGATGATGCGGTTGACGAAAAAACCGCCGTTAAGCAGTACCAGAGGTTCGTTGGCAATATCCTTGGTATCGACATATTTTTTCTGCGCCAGCGGATGGTCAGGATAGGTGCAGAAGCAGGCTTCACTTTTAAAAAGCTTACGGTAATGCAGATTGGGTGAAAAGCTGTCGTCATAATTGGTGACGGCTAAATCAAGTTCTTCATTTTCTATCATGCGCAGTGAGTCTATACCGCCGGCTTCTACTACTTCCAGCTCTATTTCAGGATACAGATTTTTGAAATCACGGAAAAGAGTTGGCAGCAGCTGTACGCCGATTTGTAAAGGAACTGCCATGCGGATGAGGTTTTTATTCTGTGCCATATCTTTGATGTCGCGGTCAAGCTGCTGGAGGTTAGTCAAAATAGGAGTGATTTTACTTAACAGCAGGGTACCGTCTTCTGTAAGTGAAAGTTTTTTGCCTTCGCGCCGAAAAAGGTTCAGTCCGCTTTCTTTTTCCAGATCGGCCATGGCGATGGAAACAGTTGGCTGAGAGATATGCAGACTGGCGGCAGCTTTCGTAATGCTGCGCCATTTACAGACTTCATAAAAATAACGCATCTGTGTCAGTGTCATAGTTACTCCTCCTGATTTTAGCTTGTAGATTGTTTTTATTATAGCATTATTTAATAGTTAAAAACTATATTGATATTTAAAATATGTATTTTACTTTATTGCTATCGTAGCGGATAATGAAAGCAGAGGAATAGAATACTAAATGTGATGTGAAAATTTACGGAGGTGGGCCAGATGAATATTGACCAAAAGTATTTTCCGGAATTCAAACAGCAGCTTATCGATGTGGGTGACGGCATTAAGATTAACACTTTAGTTGGCGGTAAGGGCAGTGAAGCTATTTTACTGCTGCACGGACATCCTGAGACGCATTTGATTTGGCGTTTTTTGACGTCTGGCCTCACTGGGCGTTATACGGTAGTTATTACAGATCTGCGGGGATACGGCGACAGCAGTAAGCCTGAAGGACTGCCGGATCATGCTAATTATTCTAAGCGGGCTATGGGTGACGATCAGTTTACAGTTATGAGTAAGCTGGGTTTTGAAAAATTCCATGGTGTTGGCCATGACCGCGGCGCAAGAGTGCTGCACAGGATGGTGATGGATCATCCGGAACGGCTGCTGTCTTGTACGATGATGGATATTTTGCCGACTTATGATATGTACCGTGATACCAGTCAGGAGTTTGCGACTAAATATTGGCACTGGTTCTTTTATATTCAGGGGAAAGGGTTCCCTGAAAGAGTGTTGGCGGCAGACCCTGAGTATTTTGTTAATTATAATTTGAATTTGAAGATCGGTCCGGCCGCTAAAAGCAGGTTCCCTAAGGAGATTTTAGACGAATATGTACGCTGTTTGCGCGATCCGATGACTTTCCATGGTATTTGCGAAGATTACCGTGCCAGTGCTACTATAGATATGGAGATGGATAAAGCAGATCGTGAACAGATCATTCAAGTTCCTATTTTGGCTTTGTGGGGTAAGGATGGTGTTGTTGGTAAGCTGTGGGATGTTATGAGCGGCTGGCAGGAAAGGGCAGCTAATGTGGAAGGCTTTGCTGTAAAAGAGTGCGGGCATTTTGTGCCGGAAGAACAGCCGGAGGTCGTTTTAGAGGCGATGCTGAAATTTTTAGTCAAATATCCGGCTTGAATTTGTTGCAGCGCTAATAAAATAAAAGAAAGAAGTGTAGCTTATGCATGCTATTGAAAAATTATTGGCAGAAAAAGCTGGCAAAACTCAGGTCGCAACAGGAGAGATAGTCAATTGTGATGTGGATATTGCAGGAATCAATGATTTATATTTGCAGACTGTACGCTCTTTTTATGAAATGGGCGGGGAAAAGGTTTTTGATGCGGATAAGATTGTGATGTTTTTTGATCATTACGCTCCCTGTGCTACGATAACACAGGCTGAAAATCATAAGCAGTTCAGGAAGTTTTGTTTTGAACAGGGTATCGAAAAATTGATGGATATAGATCAGGGGGTCTGCCATCAGGTTTTAGCTGATAAAGGTTTGGTACATCCTGGTGAGATCGTAGTGGTAACTGATTCGCACACGACGACTCACGGCGCTTTTGGTGCTTTTGGAACAGGTGTCGGCGCAACTGATCTGGCGACGATTATGATTACTGGCAAGCTGTGGTTCATGGTGCCGGAGATTTTCCGAATCCATCTGATCGGCAAGCTGCAGCCGGGTGTTTTTGCCAAGGATATTATTTTGCATATCATAGGTGATCTGGGAGCGGATTACGGTGTTTATAAAGCGGTAGAGTTTGCCGGACCTGTTGTAAATGGGTTGAGTATTTCCGAAAGAATGTGTATGTGTAATATGTCAACGGAGATGGGTTGTAAAGCCAGCTATATCCAACCTGATACTGTAACTATGGAATATTTGCACAGCTGCGTGACAAGACCTTATAAAATTTATGAAACAGATCCTGATTTCCAATATGCTGCGGAGCTTACTTATGACGTAAGTAAAATCAGGGCTCAGGTAGCAGCTCCTTTCAGTGTTGATAATGTTTTTGAATTGGGAAAATATGCCGGCACTCCTGTTGACGAAGCTTATTTGGGTTCGTGTACAGGAGGTCGTCTGCAGGATCTGGCTGTAGCAGCGCAGATCTTACGAGGCAGGCATATTCCAAAAACTACGAGGATGATAGTTGTGCCTGCTTCTAAAAAGGTAATGGAAGATGCGATGGAGCTTGGCTATATTCAAACTTTGATGCAGGCAGGAGCCACGATAACGGCTCCTGGATGTGCTGCCTGTTTGGGAGTACACCAGGGGATGCTTGCAGGAGGAGAGGTTTGCATAAGTTCTACTAACCGTAATTTCCCCGGGAGAATGGGACATGTAGAGGGCAGGATATTCCTTGCTTCTCCGGCTGCTGTGGCAGCTTCGGCATTAGAGGGGAAAATTGCTGATCCGGCGACATATTTGAAGACCGGCGACTGCGAAAATGGACGGTGATGGTAATGAAAACGACAGTTAGGGGCAAAGCATTTGTTTTTGGGAAAAATATTGACACAGATCAGATTTATCCGGGACGTTTTGTAGAATATACGGATGTAGAAGATATTAAAAAATATGCAATGTCAGGTGCTGATGCAAGCTTTGTAAAAAAATTCAAGCCGGGTGATATCATTGTGGCAGGCACTAATTTTGGCTGTGGTTCATCGCGTGAACATGCAGCTATAACATTAAAAGCAGTTGGTGCGGGAGCTGTACTGGCAGAATCTTTTGGCAGGATATTTTTCCGTAATGCTATTAATTTAGGCGTGCCTGTTATTACCTGCAGCGAGATCACGAAAATTGTAGTCGAGGGTGATGAAGTAGAGGTTGATATTGAAGCTGGGATAATCAAAAATCTGACTACTGGAGCAACTGCCGCAGCTGTTCCGATGTCGCCTTATATTATGAATATTCTGCAGAGCGGCGGTATCAAACCGATGATCAAAGCGATGCAGGCGGCCGGAAAAAGTGAGAGCAGGTAAAGACAATGTAAATTTACATTGTAAAGATTTTTTAGAATTATAATTTGCAATGTATACACACAACTTTGCTGAAAATATGGTACAATAATAACTACTGTGTTAGACATGGTAGTTATTATTTGTTTTAAGGGAAAGGATGACAACAGTATGCGTATCGTATTAACTATCGTTGGCAAGGATAAGGTCGGCATTATTGCTAAAGTAAGTAATATTCTCGCTGAGCATGGCGTAAATATCCTCAATATCAATCAAAATATTATGGAGGGTTTCTTCAATATGGTTTTGATTGCTGATATGACGGGTGCTGCTGTTAAATTACAGGATCTGAAGGATATCTTTACTGCTTTAGGCGGAGATATCGGCGTCGAGATCAGAGTACAAAGCGAAGAAATCTTTACGGCGATGCACCGTATCTAGGAGGCTGTCTATGTTCACGATTAAAGATATCTTAGAAACTAACCAGATGATCACGCAGAACAACCTGGATGTGCGTACGATCACTATGGGAATCAGTTTGCGCGACTGCGGTCATCCTGATATAAAAGTAACGGCACAGAAGGTATATGATAAGATTACCAGGAAAGCTGAAAAGCTTGTTAAAGTTGGCGAAGAGCTGGAAATGGAGCTCGGGGTGCCGATTATTAATAAACGTATTTCTGTAACTCCTGTTTCGATGGTTGGTGAAAGCTGCGACAGCAATGATTATGTTCCGCTGGCTAAAGCACTGGATGAGGCAGGCAAAGCAGTTGGCGTTAATTTTATCGGCGGTTTTTCTGCCTTAGTGGATAAAGGTTATACCAAAGGTGATAAAAATCTTATTTGTTCTATTCCCGAAGCTTTGGCAGTAACTGATATTGTCTGTTCCTCTGTCAGTGTCGGTTCTACTAAATGCGGGATTAATATGGATGCAGTTGCAGAAATGGGCCGTGTAATCAAAATGGCAGCAGAACGTACTGCAGACCGTGATGCTATCGGCTGTGCAAAATTGGTTGTTTTTTGCAATGCAGTACCTGATAATCCCTTTATGGCCGGCGCTTTTCATGGCGTTACAGAACCGGAAACAGTCATCAATGTAGGGGTCAGCGGTCCCGGGGTAGTAAAACATGCGTTAGAGGCAGTGCGCGGACAGGACATTGGTGCTGTCGCAGAAACTATCAAGAAAACTGCGTTCAAAATTACTCGTGTCGGTCAGCTTGTTGCACAGGAAGCCGCCCGTCGTCTGGATACGCAGTTTGGTATTATTGATTTGTCGCTGGCTCCGACACCGGCAATCGGCGACAGCGTTGCCCATATTCTGGAAGAAATAGGCTTGGAGAGCTGCGGTTGTCCTGGTACTACTGCTACTTTAGCCATGCTTAATGACGCCGTTAAAAAGGGCGGGTTGATGGCTTCAAGCTATGTCGGCGGTTTGAGCGGCGCTTTTATTCCTGTCAGTGAAGACGCAGGAATGATAGCGGCTGTTGAACGCGGCAGCCTGACTTTGGAGAAACTGGAGGCTATGACCTGTGTGTGCTCCGTGGGGCTTGATATGATAGCCATTCCCGGTGATGTGACTGCTGAAACTATTTCAGCTATCATTGCTGATGAAGCGGCAATTGGAATGATCAACAATAAAACTACTGCTGTACGGTTGATACCCGTTCCGGGTAAAACTGTCGGCGAACAGGTAGAATTTGGCGGTTTGCTGGGATATGCTCCCATCATTGCCGTGAGCAAATTTAAGGCCGACGCCTTTATTGCCCGCGGTGGTCGTATTCCTGCACCGGTAAGGAGTTTGACCAACTAATGCGTAAACAACAACGTGAGGCAATTTTAGCGCTGCTGGAAGAAACTTATATGGGAACGGAAACAGCGCTGCATTATTCGACGCCTTTTGAATTGTTAGTAGCGGTAATTATGTCAGCACAATGTACGGATGAACGTGTCAATAAGATTACAGCACGTATTTTCCCGAAATATAATACCCCTGAAAAAATGGGCGCACTTTCCCAGGAACAGTTGGAAGAAGAGATTCGAGACTGCGGACTGTTCCGCTCGAAGGCTAAAAATCTGCTGGCAACCTGTAAAATGCTGACGGGAGAATATAACAGCGTTATTCCTGACACGATCGAGGAACTGATGAAGCTGCCGGGCGTGGGTAAAAAAACGGCTAATGTGGTGGCCAGTATTGTCTATAAGGTTCCGGCGATTGCAGTCGATACTCATGTTTTCAGAGTTTCGCACCGGTTGGGTTTAGCTAAGGGTGATGACCCATTGGCGGTGGAGAAAGAGCTGCAGAAAGCCATTCCTAAGAATAAATGGAGCGATGCCCATCATTGGTTGATTTGGCATGGCCGTAAGATCTGTAAGGCAAGGAAACCTTTGTGCAGTGAATGTGTATTGGTGGAATTGTGTCCATACAAGGAAAAAAATTTATAAAATAAAATTGCAGACAAGCCTGTAGTGCAACTGGCACACAGGCTTGTTGTGTTTAAGGAGCAGCCGTGCAGACAAAAGAAATGGTTTTGCAAAAATATTTTGGGTACAGTGAATTCAGAAGCGGACAGGCAGAGCTGATAGAGCAGATTTTGAGCGGCTGTCCTGTTGTAGCTGTTATGCCTACCGGAGCTGGTAAAAGCTTATGTTATCAATTGCCGGCGTTGATGCTGGAGGGATTGACACTGGTCGTTTCACCGTTGATATCCTTGATGAAGGATCAGGTACGTAGTTTAACGGAACATGGTATAGAGGCAGCTTATTTGAGCAGCGGGATGAGTAAGCAGGAGTATGGTGCTGCCGTTTATGCTGCCCGCAATAATAAATGTAAATTGCTGTATGTTTCACCTGAGCGGCTGCAGAATGAACAGTTCAAGGCTTTTGCCAGCGAGCTGCAAATAGCTTTAGTCGTTGTTGATGAAGCGCACTGCGTAGTGCGCTGGGGTGAATCTTTCCGACCGGCTTATCTGGAAATAAAGCCGTTTTTAGACGGCCTGCCGAAGTTTCCTGTTGTTGCGGCTTTTACAGCTACTGCTACGCCAGCCGTAAGACATGAAATAAGTAAATGCCTGGGCTTAGAGCAGCCATTGGAACTGGTGACCGGTTTTGACAGAAGCAATCTTACGTTCATTGTGGAAAAACCAATGGTTAAAAGACGTTTTTTGCGTAGCTGGCTGCCGGAGCAAAGCGGCAGCGGTATTATTTATTGTGCAACACAGAAGCAGACGGAAGAAGTATGTAATGACCTCAATGCCTGGGGCTATCCGGCAGGACGTTATCATGCTGGTTTAACAATGGAAGAGCGGCAGCGGAACCAGAATGCTTTCATCAAAAATGAATTGCGGGTGATGGTGGCGACTAACGCGTTTGGGATGGGTATAGATAAACCTGATGTAAGGTTTGTCCTGCATTATACTTTGCCGCTTGATGTAGAAGGCTATTATCAGGAAGCAGGAAGGGCTGGACGTGATGGGCTGCCGGCAAAATGCGTACTGCTTTTTGAACGGCGTGACATAATGCAGCAGCGGCAGCTGCTGGAATATAGCTGTGAGCAGAGAGAGAGCAGTGCGGAAGATAAAAAGCTGTGGCTGACTAATGCTTATCAAAGGCTGCGTGATATAGAAAGCTACTGCTTTACTAAAGGCTGTCTGCGTAAATATCTGCTGACTTATTTTGGACAGAAAACAAATGACAGCTGTGGGAATTGCAGTAATTGCAGCGGCAGTCATTGAAGCTGCTTTGTGACAAGGCAGTGAACTTATTCGTTAATGGGCAGGGAATATTTTTTGAATGCAGAATATATTAATTAAGAATTTAAGCAGGGAGGGACCGCTATGAAAATCACCTTTTTAGGTGCCACAAGAATGGTTACAGGCTCTTGTTATTTACTTGAAATAGGCAGCAAAAAAATGCTGTTGGACTGCGGTATGTTTCAGGGTTCTAAAATGATTACTGCTTTTAATGAAAAGGATTTTGTTTTTGCACCTGATTCTATTGATACAGTGGTGCTGACCCATGCTCATATCGATCACAGCGGGTTGATACCAAGGCTCGTTAAACATGGTTATAAAGGCCCTGTACATTGTACTAAGACAACTTTGGAGCTGTGTACGATTCTATTGCCTGACAGTGCCCATATTCAGGAATCTGATGCTGAATTTGCCAACCGTAAAGGCTTGCGTGCAGGTAAATCTGTGGTAGAGCCTTTGTATACTGTTGATGATGCTTATAAAGCTTTGCAGCATTTCCATACACACGAGTTTGGCGAAATGCTTGAGGTGCTTCCTGGAGTACAGGTTAAATTTAAGGTTGCCGGTCATATTTTAGGTTCGGCGATTGTTGAAGTTTTTGTCAATGAAAATGGTAAAACAACTAAGCTGGTCTTTACCGGAGATATTGGTCAGCCTAATCAGCCGATTATTGAGGATCCGGAAGAAATTTCCGGGGCAGACTTTATCATTACAGAGTCTACTTATGGCAATCGTGTGCATAAAGCCTATGACAAAGAAGCAGAGCTGGCTGAGATCATTAATGATACTGTAGCTAAAGGCGGTAATGTAGTTATTCCTGCCTTTGCCGTAGGACGTACTCAGGTACTTCTGTATTATTTCCAAAAGCTGCAGCAGGAAGGGCGTATCCCGCAGGTACCGATCATTATCGACAGTCCGATGGCAAGTAAAGCTACGGCTATCACGCTTACCAATCCTCAGGAATATGATGAAGAAGCACGGGCTTTGTATGAGATGCACGGTAACAGGCTTTTGGCTATTCCAAATCTGCGTTTTACGGCAACTGCGCAGGAATCACGGATGATCAACGAGATGCCAGGTCCTAAGATTATCGTTTCTGCCAGTGGTATGGCAGACGCAGGACGTATACTGCATCATTTGAAGCATAACCTCTGGCATGAAAATTGTTCTGTCATTATCGCCGGTTATCAGGCTGAAGGGACAATGGGCCGTCGTTTGATAGAAGGCGCTAAGCAGGTTAAGATTATGGGCGAAGATATTAAGGTGAATGCTAAAATATACAATATGAAGGGTTTTTCGGCCCATGCGGACAAGGAACAGCTGCTTGAATGGTATGGTAAGATGAAACAGCCTCCGAAAGCATTTTTTGTTACACATGGTGAGTTTGATGCTGCCAGTAATTTCGCTGATGAGCTGCAGCGCCGTTTGGGTACAGCTGCTTATATCCCGCAATATGGGGATAGTGTCACGATAAATGGTACTGAATGGAATGTTGCGACTTCGAATATTGTGACGACAGTTCCGGAAGTGGCTGCACTTAGAGAGTATTTGCGGCAGTTTGAGAGTTCTTATTTGCAGTATCGTACTAAAATTGAGCAGATCGTTGCCCGTGACGGTGATAAATCAGTTGGTATACGCAAAAAAATGGAAAAAATCAGAAAATATGTGGATGATATGTTATCATCGTTGTAAGGTTTTCAGTAAAGGAGTTTTTAGAAGTTATGGATTATGTCAGTTTATATAAAAGGTTGATTGTTTGTACTGCTTTGGGTATAGCGTTGGCGATGCCGGCAGGAGCAGTTTGGAATACAGTGCAGCCTCAGTTGGCTTATGCTGAAGAATATAGCAGCCTGCGTGGCAATATTATTGAAAATGCTTATCTTTTAGTTGGAACGCCTTTTAAAATGGGAGGCAGCTCTCCGTCAGAAGGATTTGATGGTTCCGGTTATGTGCAGTATGTGTTTGGTGAAAGTGGTATTGCGCTGCCGCGAACTGTTGATGAGCAATATGACGTAGGCAAGAGAATTGGCAAAGATGATCTGCTTCCGGGAGATCTGGTATTTTATAGCACTGATGGCCCTGGAGCAACTTTCTGCGGTATTTACAGCGGCGATGGTAAATTTATTTATGCCGGTACTAAGAATGGCGTAATTGAAGGTGAAGCGTTTGGTCCTTATTGGGATGAACGGTTTTATGGAGCCAGAAGAATCATTGATTGAGATGGCAGTCTTTTAATTAGACTGATTAATAAAAATACAGCTGCTTAAAAAAGCAGCTGTATTTTTTATAGCTCGAAGAAGTAGTATAAAAACAATACGTTTGTGCAAGAAAAAGCGGATGTATAAAATAATTTTAAAAATATATTGACATAGTGTTAAGGTATTGTTATACTTATTTCAATGTTTCGACAAATCATCAGGTTACAGGTTATGACTGGGAATGGACAGTGGAAGGCTTTCAGAAAGCCGGCGGTAGATGCGAGCCGGTAAGCATAGAAATCGCTCCTCTCGCCCAGGAACTCTTTTTCTGAGGGTGAATGTAGGGAAAAGCGCAGGGCTGCGTTAAAGGCCTCAGAGTATAATTTAGGGTGGTACCGCGTACTTAACGCCCCTATCGGCTTTGCCGGTAGGGGCTTTTTTGTTGAATTTGTTGGGCAGTAAGGGAGGGGAATTTATGAACAAGCAGCGCAAAATGTTGCGCGAACGTCTGCAGAGGTCAGAGATTTTGGTTTTGCCTGGTGTTTATGATGCTTTGACGGCAAAAATTGCGGCAGAAGTAGGATTTGACGCGTTGGTCATGGGAGGTTATAGTATCGCAGCCTCCAGATTAGGGCAGCCGGATGTAGGTTACCTTTCGATGACTGAAATGGTGCAGGCTGTGAAATGTATTGTAGATGCCACAGAATTGCCAGTGTTTGCGGATGGCGATACTGGTTACGGAAATGCGTTAAGCGTGCGGCGTACAATGCAGGAATATGAAAAAGCCGGAGCAGCGGCAGTGCTTTTTGAAGATCAGGTATGGCCTAAACGTTGCGGACACATGGTCGGTAAGCAGGTTATAGATGCATTTGAGCATGCAAAAAAACTGCGGGCGGCCGCTGATGCCAGAATTGATGAGGATTTTTTACTTATTGCCAGAACTGACGCCAGAGCTGTGAATGGACTGGAAGATGCTGTTGAACGCGGTAAGCTGTATTTAGATAACGGCGCTGAAGCCTTGTTTATAGAAGCGCCTCAGGATAGAAGGGAATTAGAAGCTATTACAAAGGCTTTCCCGGATACCATACTGATAGCTAATATGATTGAAGGCGGCAGGACACCGAACCTGACTGCAAAAGATTTGGAAAATATAGGATTTAAAATAGTGTTCTGGCCCTGCAGCGCTTTATATGTCATTACGCAGGCTTTTAAAGAAGCGATGACAGTGCTGCACCAAACAGGTACAACTAAGGGTTATGAAGAGAAAATGATGCATTTTACTGATTTTAACAGGTTCATTGGTCTTGATCATTATATGGAACTGGAAAAACGCTATAAATAAAAAATTTGATGAGGTGAGAGTAATGAAAATGTCCCAAATATTTAAAACTACTTTGGCTGCCGCTATGATTATGGCAGTTGCGGTAACGGCCGGCTGCGGCGGAAACGGAGATAAAAAATCTGCCGGCAGCGAAAAGGTGACTTTAAAGCTGGCACACAATTTGCCAACGGCACATCCGCTGGCCCAGGGGATGGAGGTTTTTAATAAAAAGCTTACTGAAAAATCCAACGGCACTATTACATTGAACATCTATCCTTCAGGACAGCTGTTTAACGATAAAAGCATGAATGATGCCATTATGTCGGGTGGCATTGATATGGGGCTGAATTCTACAGCAATGTGGTCAACTGTTATCCCGGTAATGGAAGTTTTTGACGTACCGTTTTTGTTCCCCAGTTATGAAAAAGTCGATCATGCTATCGACGGAGGCTTGGGTGACAAATTAGCAGGCGAATTGAAAAAGAAGGGTGTACGTCCTATGATCTGGGCTGATTATGGCTTCGTGCAGTTCGCAAACAGCAAAAAGGAAATCACTAAACCAGAGGATTTTGCAGGTCTGAAGCTTCGCGGTTATGGTGAGCTGCCTTCTGAAACGATTAAAGCATTGGGAGCTTCTCCTGTAACTATGGGCTCCGGTGAAGTTTATATGGCTATTCAGCGCGGTGTTGTTGATGGACAAACTTCTGGAACTACGGCTATGTATGACCGTAAAATGTTTGAAGTTACCAAATATCTTACTATTACCAATCATGCTTATCCTGAGTTTATTCTGGCGATGAATGAAAAATCTTTCCAAAAACTGACTCCGGAACAGCAAAAAATAGTAACCGATGCTGCAAATGAAGTGCGTGACGAACTGCGCAAAAATGCTAAAGCAGAGGATATGGCTGCTTTAGAGAAATTAAAAGAAAAAGGTATGCAGGTTTACGTTGTTCCTGAGGCTGATCTGCCGGCATGGCAGTCTGCTACTAAACCGGTTTGGGATATTTTTGTTAAACATACTGGTGATCTTGGTAAGGAATTGATCGAAATTTGCAGTAAACAATAGACAAGTTCTTAATTGACCGCTGCCATAAGCGGCAGCGGTTTTTATTTTTGCAAAGAATGAGAGGAAAAAGACTTGAAAAGTGCGCTCGAGATCTATGAAAAATTTTTGAACGCTATTACTAAAGCAGTTGGCGTCATTGCCGGAATTTTACTGCTGCTGCCGGCGTTGATGGTCTTTTACGAAGTTGTGATGCGCGGATTGTTCAATGCGCCGACAGAATGGTCGATAGAACTTTCTGTATATTGTGTCCTGATAGCAGGATTTTTAGGGATGTCCGTTACTTATGCCGCAGGCAAGCACATCCATGTCGATATTGTTTTAAGCCATTTATCAGCACGTACCCGTTGTTACATCGAACTTTTTACAACTATTGTTGGTATTTTTTTCTGTGCCGTATTTGTAATGCAGTCCTTGGATATGGCGCTGCTTTCATATGAAATGGATAATACTTCACCAAGTACTCTGCGAATTCCTATGTGGATTCCCCAGATGTCGCTGCCGATCGGTATGGGATTGCTGTTTTTGCAGTTTGTACGTACTCTGCTTATAGATATTCAAAAAATCAGCAGCGGTGAATTAAGTAAGGAGGCGGAATAAGATGCTTGTTATTTTTACCGCTATCTTACTGGGACTTTTGGTTTTGGGTCTGCCGGTAGCCTTTTCACTGGGAACGGCGGGACTTTTTGGTATGTTTGCTTTTATGGGCGGCGGATCTTCTTTGGCCCAGATACCGATTTTGGCTTATAAATCTTTGGATGATTTTGTGTTAACTGCTGTACCATTATATATTTTGATGAGTCAGATTCTTTTAACAGGCAAAGTAGGCAATGATTTGTTTGAATTGGGTAATAAATGGCTGCGGCATTTACCTGGTGGTTTAGGTGTGGCTACAGTTTTCGCCTGTGCGATTTTTGCAGCGATTACGGGCTCATCCGTTGCCTGTGCGGTTACTATCGGTGCTATTGCGATTCCTGAAATGCTGTCCCGTGGTTATGAAAGAACGTTAGTTTTAGGAGCTGTTGCGGCAGGCGGTACCTTAGGCATTCTAATCCCGCCGTCGATACCAATGATTTTGTATGGTGCGATTACTGGTGAATCGGTAGGTCAGTTGTTTATGTCAGGTGTTGTACCGGGTGCTATTTTGACGCTGATGTTTATTGCTGTGGTCGTTTACAGATCAAGAAAGCTGCCTTTGCAGGAAGCAGCCAGCTGGGAGGAACGTTTTCGGGCGCTCAGAAGTTCTTTTTGGGGACTGCTGCTGCCGGTGCTTGTTGTTGGCGGTATTTATACGGGAGCATTTACTCCTACTGAAGCTGCTGCTATAGGTACGGTTTACAGTTTGTTTATTACTTTTGTTATTTACCGTACGCTTGGTTTAAAGGATATGCCGGAAATTTTGCTGGATACAGTCAAAACGACCTCGATGATTTTCGCCATTATGATCGGTGCCACTTTATTTGGTTTCGTTTTAACTATTCTGCAGGTTCCACAGGCTTTGACGAGCCTGGTTGCTGAAATGGAAACCAGTCGGTGGATCGTCTTTATTGCAATTAATATCCTGCTGTTGGTCTTAGGGTGTATTTTGGAGTCTATTTCCATTATTTTTATTACTTTGCCGATTTTATACCCTATTATCATGAAATTGGGATTCGATCCGATCTGGTTCAACGTTGTGATGCTGATCAATCTGGAGCTGGCTTTGATCACGCCGCCGGTCGGAATGAATTTGTTTGTTTTGCAGGGCATCAGTCCAGACAGTAAAATGACACAGATCATCAAAGGCGTTATTCCTTTTGGCATTATTATGGCGCTGGAAATTTTGCTGCTGTGTTTCTTCCCAGAGATAGCTACATGGCTCCCTGGTATAGTAAAATAGCGGTTTTTGTTGACATAGTAAGTTAAAAAGAATATAATTAATTAGTCATAGTGAAGGATGCTTATTGACAAGCATCCTTCATTGATTTTAGAGTAGCTTTATTTGACCGCAGGCTTTTGTTGTATATGGCATAGCTCGGTTTGGATTTACAGGCGGTATGCCGTCTGCTCAAAAGAGAGGAAGATAGGATTTATGTTAAGAAATGATTTACGCAATATTGCCATTATTGCCCACGTTGACCATGGCAAGACTACCCTCGTAGACGCAATGCTCAAGCAAAGCGGTATTTTCCGCGCTAACGAGCATGTCGAAGAACGTGTAATGGATTCCAATGCTTTGGAACGTGAACGCGGTATTACTATTTTAGCTAAAAATACAGCTGTTATGCACAAAGATACTAAAATCAATATTCTTGATACCCCCGGCCATGCTGATTTCGGCGGCGAAGTTGAACGCGTGCTCACTATGGTAGATGGTGTATTATTGCTGGTTGATGCTTATGAAGGGCCTATGCCGCAGACTAAGTATGTTTTGCGCAAAGCGCTGGAACAGCATTTGAAACCAATTGTAGTTATCAATAAAATTGACCGTCCTGACCAACGCGTGGAAGAGGTTATTGATGAAGTTTTAGACCTTTTCATTGAGCTTGGCGCTGATGATGATCAACTGGAATTTCCGGTAGTATTGACTTCTGCCCGTAATGGTATTGCTAAATTAACGATGGAAGAAGAAAGCGATAATTTGGAAGCTCTTTTTAAAGTTATTTTGGAAAATATCCCTGCTCCAAATGTTGAAGTAGAAGCACCGCTGCAAATGCTGGTAAATACCTTGGATTATGATGACTATGTAGGACGTATCGTTGTCGGACGTGTGATACGCGGTACTATCCATAACGGTGAAACTATTACGTTGATGGATGAAGAGGGTGAGCGTAAAGCGAAGATCGGTCGTCTTTATACTTATGAAGGATTGAAACGTGTTGAGACTCAGGAAGTTGGAGCCGGCGACATCGTTGCTTTGATTGGTTTGGCAGATGCCAATATCGGCGATACTATTGCTGATGCTGAGAGTCCTGAAAAATTAAAAGGCATCAGTATTGATGAACCTACATTGTCGATGGTATTCTCCGTTAATAACAGTCCTTTTGCAGGACGTGAAGGTGAATATGTTACGAGCCGTCATCTTCGTGACCGTTTGTTTAAAGAAATCAAAACCAATGTTTCGATGCGTTTAGAAGAAACAGAAAGCCCGGATGCATTTATTGTTTCCGGACGCGGTGAGCTGCATTTGTCCGTATTGATAGAGACTATGCGCCGTGAAGGTTATGAGCTGCAGGTCGGCAAACCTAAAGTAATCATGCATCATGATGAAACAGGAACTTTGCAGGAGCCTATGGAAGCTTTGACGATTGATGTTCCGCAGGAGTTTATGGGAGCCGTTATGGAAGGTCTGGGACTGCGTAAGGCTGAACTGACTAACATGACAGAGATGGCCGGCTATCTGCGTATGGAATTTGTGATCCCGGCCCGCGGACTTATTGGTTTCCGCAACCAGTTCCTGACAGATACTAAAGGCAACGGTGTTATGAACCATGTGTTTGCAGGTTATGCTGACTATAAAGGCGAGATCCCCGGTCGTACAAGAGGCAGCCTGGTTGCTTTTGAAAACGGCGAAACTACATCCTACGGTATAGGTAACGCTCAGGAACGCGGTACGATGTTTATCATTCCCGGCGAACAGGTTTATGAAGGTCAGATCATTGGTGAAAACAGCCGTGATGATGATATGGATGTTAATCCCTGCAAAAAGAAACATGTCAGCAATATGCGTGCCAGCGGCAGCGATGATACTATTCGTCTGATTCCGCCTAAGACTTTCTCTTTAGAGCAGGCTTTGGAGCATATCAATGATGATGAACTGGTTGAAGTTACTCCGAAGAATATTCGGATGCGTAAAAAGATTCTTGATCGTGTTGAGCGTGGTCGTCAGCGTTCCCGTAATAAATTATAATAATACAGAAATAAAAATTTTTCTAAAAAAGAAGGATTTTGATAATTTATGTAGAAGTAGGCAGTTAGCATATCTGAAAACAAGGACGTTTGGAGGCGTAAAAGATGGATTTAAAAAATGCTGCACGTAAGCTTTGGCATAGTGATGTAGAAGAAGATCAAGTTTATAGCGGTCCTTACTTAGTTAAAGGCGGTCATATGGATATTTTGGTGCGCTCTCCGCGTCAATTCAGCGATGTACGCGAGTACGCTGATTCCTTAATGAGCGGTGCGACACTGATGGTATCTTTTGATGCTGTTGATTCTGCGATGAAAAACCGTATTTTTGACTATTTGAACGGTGTAAGTTACATTATCGGCGCAACTGTTTCCAAGGTCAGCGAAAATTTGCTGATGTATGCTCCGAATCATGTGGAAGTTGATAAGGAAGCTGTTAAAAAAAGTACTCGTTCTTGGTTAGGCAGATAGCACGCACTCATCTATAAAATATTAAAAGCTCATTCCTTTGGGAATGAGCTTTTTTATGTTAAAGCAGCTGAATTTTATAATTTTCACCAAGTATTTTTTCTAAACTGGCAAGGATGCCAAAAAAGTATTTTTTTAGAAAATAGCGGAAACTTTGATTATAATGCGATAGAAGATTTTTGGGCAAAAATAAAAAGCCTGCTCATTTGAGCAGGCTTTAAGCGCTGTAGAGATTAGTCCATAGCATTGACTTTTTTAGCAAGTCTGGATTTTTTGCGGTTTGCAGCATTCTTATGGATAATACCTTTACGAGAAGCTTTATCAATCAAACCGGTTGCAGTTGCAAAAGTTGCTTTTGCTTCTTCTTGAGAACCGGTCTCGGTTACAGCAACTACTTTACGGGCAACATTGCGGATAGCAGCCTTGATCGGAGCATTTTTTGCACGACGTTCTGCGTCGGTTTTTACACTACGAATGGAAGATTTAATGTTCGGCAACGAATTCACCTCCTACAATTAAATACGTTTACTAAAGTATTCTACCACGAAGGAGTTAATTCTGCAAGGGATTTCTGCAAATTATTCTATAAAATAATTTATTTAATAATTTTGGTGGCGATACGCTCGGGCTTAATGTCGGCAAAAGAACGTTTTTCAAGCGGTTTTGCCGGATACCCCAAGGCTAAAGCAGAAACTGGTTTGAAGCCTTCAGGCAGTTCAAGACTGGCGACAAATTGAGGGCTTTGCGGGATACGATTTAAAAGAGCCCAAAGATAAACTGAGCCAAGACCAATATCAGTAGCGGCTAATTGCATATTTTCAAGAATACAGCCAACATCTGCTATATAAACCATCTGTCCGTCATCTTTAGGCTTTGCGGAAATAACGATTAAAGTCGGTGCTCCGTAAAACGGATTGTATTTGGGATTACCGAAAGCTTGACCGCAGTATTCTGCAAAATTTTCGAGGATTTTAGGATTTTGCACAACAGAAATATATAATTCTCCATATGCTCCATGACCAACAGGTGAGGCCCAACCTGCGGCCAAGACTGTTTGCAGCTGGGAATCGCTTATTTGTTCTGGTTTATAGACTCGGGTAGAGCGGCGAGTTGCAATAGCGGTTAAAGTATCCATAATATAACTTCCTTTCTTGTAATAATTCTTCTATTATTACTTATATTGTAACAGGTTAATGCTTTGATTTGCTGTAAATTATTTGTGAAGTGACTTAAAATAGAGTTATATATACTTTCATAATCTTTAACATAAATGTTTTTTATTGTATTAGTCTTTGCTTATAAACGCTTGACTAATGAGAGTTAATATTTGCTTAACTATAGGCAAAAATGATATAATATTTTGCAGTGAATTTACGGCGGTGTTCCGCTTTAGCAAGACTATATATAAAGGAGAATATGATGGACCAGAATAAGATCCGTAATTTTTCTATAATTGCCCATATCGATCACGGTAAATCTACTTTGGCGGATAGATTGATAGAATATACCGGTACTTTGACTAAACGTGAGATGGAGGCGCAGATCCTTGATTCAATGGATCTTGAGCGTGAACGCGGTATTACAATCAAAGCGCAGGCCGTGCGCAGCAGCTATCAGGCTAAAAATGGCGAAGAGTATATGCTCAATTTCATTGATACTCCAGGACATGTTGATTTCACCTATGAGGTATCGAGGGCTTTAGCTGCATGCGAAGGTGCGTTACTCGTTATTGATGCTACGCAGGGGATTGAAGCGCAGACTTTGGCTAATGTCTATTTGGCTTTAGACAATGATCTGGAAATTATTCCGGTTATTAATAAGGTCGATCTTCCCAGTGCTGATCCTGAACGAGTCAAGCATGAGATAGAAGAGGTTATTGGGATCGATGCGTCGGAGGCTGTTTTGACCAGTGCTAAGACTGGTCTTGGTATTGAAGATGTACTCGAGGCCATTGTTGCAAAGGTACCGGCACCTTCCGGAGCCAGCGGCAGCCCTTTAAAAGCGTTGGTATTCGATTCTAAATTTGATGCATATAAGGGTGTCGTCTTGTATGTGCGCGTTATTGACGGCCGTATAAAACCTGGTATGAAAATTAGAATGATGGCTACCAATGCTGAATTTGAAGTAACAGAGGTTGGTGTCTTTAAACCTAATCTGGTCAATGTAGATTCATTGGAAGTTGGACAGGTTGGTTTTTTTGCTGCGGCAATCAAGAATGTTAAAGATGCACGTGTCGGTGATACCGTCACTGATGCCAATAATCCGGCCACCGAGGCATTGCCTGGTTATCGTAAAGCTACGCCGATGGTTTTCTGTGGTCTATATCCGGTGGAGAATTCAGATTATGATAATTTACGTGATGCGCTTGAAAAATTGCAGCTCAACGATGCTTCACTGGTTTTTGAACCTGAAACATCAGTAGCGCTCGGCTTCGGTTTTCGCTGCGGCTTTTTAGGTCTGCTGCATATGGATGTTATCAAGGAACGTTTGGAGCGTGAATATAATCTAACGCTGATCACAACGGCGCCAAACGTTATTTACCAGGTATTTCGCACCAATGGCGATGTGGAGCTGGTTGATAATCCGTCTAATTTCCCTGATCCGACTGTAATCGACCATGTTGAAGAACCTTATGTTAACGCTACAATTATTGTACCTAAAGACTATGTTGGCGCAGTAATGGAACTTTCTCAGGAAAAACGCGGTGAGTATGATAACATGACCTATTTAGATGAAACGCGTGTCATGATCCACTATGCACTTCCGCTTAGTGAGATAATTTATGATTATTTCGACCGTTTGAAGTCGGTGACCCGCGGTTATGCTTCTCTGGACTATGAGCTGGCCGGTTATCGTACGTCCAGTTTGGTAAAAGTAGATATTTTACTGAATGGAGAACCGGTAGATGCCCTGTCAGCGATAGTGCACCGTGAAAAAGCTGTTTCCAGGGGACGTCAGCTGGTGGAAAAACTGCGTAGTCTTATTCCGCGGCAAATGTTTGAGATACCTGTACAGGCGGCTATAGGCAATAAAGTTATTGCTCGTGAAAATGTAAGAGCGATGCGCAAAGACGTATTGGCTAAGTGTTATGGCGGCGATATCAGCCGTAAGCGCAAATTGTTGGAAAAACAAAAAGAAGGTAAGAAACGCATGAAGCAGGTTGGCAGTGTGGAGCTGCCGCAAGAAGCTTTTATGGCGATTTTGAAGATGGATTAAAATGCAAAAATGGGAACAAATCCAAGGGGTATATATACATACCCCTTTTTGCTTGCAAAAATGTTTATATTGTGACTTTGCTTCATATTCAGGATATGATACAGAAACCATGGAAAAGTATGTTGATGCTGTATGCAGTGAAATAACAATGCGCAGCAATGGAATGCCTATTGCAGAGCAGGCTACGCTGTATTTTGGCGGGGGGACTCCTTCGCTGCTTCCTGAAAAGTTTCTAGCTAAGCTGGTGGAAGCTTTGCAAAAAAATGGATGCTGGCTGCAGTCGGCAGAGGCAACGATCGAAGTTAATCCCGGTACTGCAGATTTGAATAAGCTGCGTTTTTTTAAAGCTTTGGGATTTGACCGTATAAGCTTTGGTGTTCAGAGTCTTAACAATGCTGAACTCCGGGCTGTGGGCAGGATACATACGGCCAGCGAAGCTTTAAATGCTATTAAAATGGCAGATAAGGCTGGTTTTACACGAGTCAGTGCTGACCTTATTTATGGTTTGCCGGAGCAGTCTCTGCAAACGCTAAAGACCAGTCTGCAGAATTTAAAAGCAGCAGGGCTGCAGCATTTGTCGGTATATGGTTTGACGGTTGAGGAGAATACGCCTTTGGCAGGGCTGCTGGATAAGGGAAAACTTGAGTTGCCGGACGAAGATTGTCAGCTGGCGATGTATGAATTGGTACAGGAGTATCTGGAAGCACAGGGACTGCATAGATACGAGATTTCAAATTATGCAGTGTCAGGTCAGGAGTCAAGGCATAACCTTGTATACTGGCATTATCTGCCGTATTTGTCTTTTGGCAGTTCCGCCTGCAGCTTTAATGGCAGTCGGCGTTTTACAGCAAAAGCTTCTGTAACTGATTATATTGAAAGTATTCAAAGTGGCAAAAGTTTTGGAGACTTTGAAGATCTGACAAAAGAAACGCAGCTGGCGGAATATTTATTTATGGGTTTGCGGACGTCGGCAGGGATAGATTTAATAGAAGCTGAACAACGTTTTGGCTGTTATGTAATGTCAGAATTTGGGGTTGAGTTAGAAAAATTTATTAGAGGAAATTTAGTATTCTGTGATATTGAGCATAGACGGATGAGGCTGACGGAGCAAGGGATGCGCTTCAGTAATGAAATTTTTGAAATCTTTGTGAAGTAAGAAAAATTGGTTGACAACTGTTAAGGTCAGTGCTATTCTAATACCAAGATGTTAGCACTCTAACGAGATGAGTGCTAACAATCGAGTTGGAGGTGGGATCGTGTTAAACGAAAGAAAGAAAAAGATCCTGCAAATTATCATAGAAGACTACATTTCATCGGCCGAGCCGGTTGGTTCCCGTACTATTGCCCGCAAGTATGACTTAGGGCTCAGCCCGGCAACGATCCGTAATGAAATGTCAGACCTTGAACTTCTGGGTTATTTGGAACAGCCGCATACTTCAGCGGGACGTATTCCATCTGCTCAGGCTTATCGTTTTTATGTAGATGCCCTGATTGAACCGGGGACATTGACAGATAATGATATGGCATTAATAGATGGCTGGTATAATGAACGTCGTCGCAACATTGATGATATTTTCCAGTCGACAGCCAAGATCTTGTCACGTATGACACAGAATGTTTCCATGGTTTTGACTAACCAGCAGACGATTGCAAATTTCTGTTATTTAAAATTTTTGCCGCTTGACAGTCAGCATGCTATTTTATGTATCGTTGCCGATGACGGCAGTATAGATACGAATGTTGTTGATATTCCTTTAGGTATGTCTTCTGAAGAGATGGATTATCTGGCTGGTAAAATGAGCAAATTGCTGGAAGATCACAATCTTAGCGATATTTCTGTGGAGATTTTACAGAATGTCCATACAGATGTGGTCGAGGATAAGCTCATTTTTTCATCGTTGCTGCAGGCTGTACGTAAAATGACAGGACGCAGGCAGGAACAAAAGGTGTTTTTAGGCGGAACAAAGCAATTGCTTAATCAACCGGAATTCCGTGATGTGGAAAGAGTCAGAAACCTGCTTGGTATATTAGAAGAAGAAAAGGTCCTCAAGGATCTTCTGCAGGGTGGTGAAGATTCAGGACTTAAGGTAACGATAGGTTCTGAAAATAAATTTACCGGCATTCAGGATTGCAGTATGGTTCAGGCTACTTATCGTCTGAACGGTCAGATCGTAGGTACGATGGCAGTTTTAGGCCCTACCCGTATGGAATACGGTAAGGTCATTTCTGTAATGGATTACCTGCATAAATATCTGAAGACAATTTTAGATAAGTAAAAAGACTATAAGGAGGAAGTGTTTTGCAAACAGAAGATTTGAAAGAAAACTCAAAGCAAACAACTGCCGAAGAAACACCTCAGCAGGAAACTCAAATGAATACAGCTGATGCTGCTAGTGGAGTCGATGAGACTGCCGAAAAAAAGAGTGAGGGAGCTGCTGAAGAAAAAACTCCTGAACAGGATGAAAAGGATGCTAAAATCGAAGAACTGCAGAACCGTATTTTAAGGCTGCAGGCAGATTTCGATAATTTCCGCCGCCGCAATACATCCGAACGTGAACAGCTGGCAACTTTCGTTACCGCTGATGTTGTCGGAAAATTTTTAAAGGTGTTGGATAATTTTGAACGTGCTGAAGACGCCGCAAAAAAATCTGATGCTGCTGCCGGAATTTATTCCGGTATTGAAATGATTAGACGTCAGTTCGAGCAGACTTTTAAAGATTTGGGTGTGGAAGAAATAAAAGCACAGGGCGAAAAATTCGATCCTGAGATGCATGAGGCTGTGATGAGAGGGCAAAATCCCGATATGGATGACGATACTGTAGAGATGGTTCTGGAAAAGGGCTATAAATTACGTGATAAAGTTATCCGGCACAGCAAAGTTAAAGTTATCAGCAACGAATAGTTGCCATATAAATTAAAATTAACATATAAACCCGAGGAGGAATAAATCATGTCTAAAGTAATTGGTATTGACTTAGGTACTACTAACTCTGTAGTAGCAGTAATGGAAGGCGGCGAACCTACCGTTATCACTAATCAGGAAGGCAGCCGTTTAACTCCGTCCGTAGTTGGTTTTTCCAAAAACGGCGAACGTTTAGTTGGTCAGCTGGCAAAACGTCAGGCAGTATCTAACACTGACAGAACTATTAGCTCTATTAAACGTCATATGGGTACTGACTATAAAGTAGCGATCGATGATAAAAAATATTCTCCGGAAGAAATTTCCGCGATGATTCTGCAAAAATTGAAAGAGGATGCTGAGAAATATTTGGGTGAAAAAGTAACTCAGGCAGTTATTACTGTTCCTGCTTATTTCTCTGACAGTCAACGTCAGGCAACTAAAGACGCCGGCCGTATCGCAGGCTTGGAAGTTCTGCGTATAATCAACGAGCCTACTGCTGCATCTTTAGCTTATGGTATTGATAAAAGCGACGACCATACCGTTATGGTTTATGACCTTGGCGGCGGTACTTTCGACGTATCTATCCTTGATGTAGGTGACGGTGTTTTCGAAGTAAAAGCTACTAACGGTGATACTCATTTAGGCGGCGATGATTTTGACCAGAAAATCGTTGACTGGATGGTTGCTGAATTTAAGAAAAATGAAGGCATTGATCTGAGTAATGACCGTATGGCTATGCAGCGTTTGCGTGAAGCCGCTGAAAAAGCAAAAATCGAATTATCCGGTGTTTTGACAACTAATATCAACCTGCCGTTTATTACTGCCGGTGCTGAAGGTCCGAAGCATTTGGATATGGATTTGACTCGTGCAAAATTTGACGAATTGACTGCTGATCTTGTTGAACGCACAATGGAGCCGACCCGCAAGGCTATGGCTGACGCCGGCTTGTCTGCTTCTGATATCAATAAAGTTATCTTGGTAGGCGGTTCTTCCCGTATTCCTGCTGTACAGGAAGCTTTGAAAAAATTTATCGGTAAAGAGCCTTACCGTGGTGTAAACCCCGACGAATGTGTTGCCGTTGGTGCTGCCATTCAGGCCGGCGTTTTGGCTGGTGAAGTAAAAGACGTGCTTTTACTTGACGTAACTCCGTTGTCTTTGGGTATAGAAACTTTGGGTGGTGTGTTCACAAAGATCATTGAACGTAATACTACCATCCCGACTTCCCGTAAGCAGGTCTTCTCTACTGCTGCTGATAATCAGCCTTCGGTTGATATCCATGTACTGCAGGGTGAACGTGAAATGGCTGCCGATAATAAGACTCTGGGACGTTTTGAGCTTTCCGGTATCCCGGCCGCTCCTCGTGGAGTACCGAAGATTGAAGTTGCTTTCGATATCGATGCTAATGGTATCGTAAATGTAAGCGCTAAGGATCTTGGTACCGGTAAAGAACAAAAAATCACTATTACGTCTTCAGGTACTTTGGAAAAAGACGAAATCGACCGTCTTGTAAAAGAAGCAGAGGCTAATGCTGAAGCTGATAAAAAACGTAAAGAAGGCGTTGAAGTACGTAATAATGCTGACTCACTGTGCTATCAAGCCGAAAAGACCATTAAAGATATGGAAGGTAAAGGCTCTGAAGAACTGATTGGAAAAGTCCAGGCAGCTCTTGATACTTTAAAAGAAACTCTGAAAGGCGAAGATATGGAAAAAATCAAAGCAGATACTGAAGCTTTGACCAAACCTCTTTATGAACTTTCTGCAGAGCTGTACAAACAAACTGAAGCTGCTAAAGGTGCTGAAGGAACTGAAGCAGCCGAGGGCGCAAAAAAAGCTGATGATGTTGTTGTTGACGCCGAAGTGGTTGACGAAGACAAAAAATAATCAGCTTAGGATGGTGTAAACTTTGAGTAAAAAAGATTATTATGACGTGCTAGGCGTGTCTAAGACCGCTACAGCAGATGAAATAAAAAAAGCATACCGCAAACTGGCACGTCAGTATCATCCTGATGTGAATAAAGATAATCCGGAAGCGGCTGAGAAATTTAAAGAAGCGTCTGAGGCTTACAGTGTACTCAGCGATGAGCAGAAACGTGCCCAATATGACCAATTTGGCCATGCTGCTTTTGAAAATGGCGGTGCCGGCGGTGCTGGTGGGTTTGGGGGCTTTGAAGGTTTCGGCGGTTTTGGCGGCGGAGGCGTGGAAGATATTTTTGATATGTTCTTCGGCGGGCAGGGACGCGGCTCGCGTGGTTCTAATGCCGGTCCGCAGCGCGGTGCTGATTTACGTTTTGACCTGGAAATAACTTTTGAAGAAGCTGCGTTTGGTTTAGAACGTGAGATTAGTTTGTATCGTGACGAACAATGTCCGCATTGTCATGGTAATGGTGCGGAACCTGGTTCTAAAGTTGAAACTTGTCCTGAATGTCATGGAAGCGGCGAGATCCGTTTTACTCAAAACACTATGTTCGGACAGATGACCAATGTACGGCCATGTCCTAAATGTCATGGTGAAGGCAAGATCATCAGCGAACCATGTAAGGAATGTCGCGGACAGGGTACTGTTAAAAAGAATAAAAAACTTAAAGTCAAGATCCCTGCAGGTGTTGACAACGGTTCCCGCCTGCGGGTAGCCGGAGAAGGTGAAGCAGGGGCTAAAGGCGGTCCAAGCGGTGATTTGTATGTCTATTTGTATGTTAAACCGCATAAGTTTTTTGAGCGCGATGGTACCACTGTTTACTGCGAAGTGCCGATCAATATTGTACAGGCAACTTTGGGAGATGAGATTAAGGTTCCTACGCTGGACGGACAGGTTGTGATGAAGGTTCCGGAAGGAACTCAGCCAGGAAAGGTATTGCGTTTGAAGGGCAAAGGCATCCCCAGTTTGCGTAACAGTACACGCGGCGACCAGTTAGTCCGGATCAAAGTTGTTGTGCCGCAGAAGCTGAATGAAAAGCAGAAAGATGCTTTGCGTAAATTTGCTGAGATCAGTAAAGATAACATTAATCCGGAAGAAAAAGGTTTTTTGAATAAGATTAAAGATTTATTTAAATAATGTCTTATATGAACTGCGGTTTGAACACCGCAGTTTATTTTTTTATGCCCCAAAATATGATATAATGTGAGCACTTGGCATTGGAGTGTTTTAAAAAACTGGCAGAAGAATACTTGCATATGGTAAAATATTTTAAAATAAGCTTTGTGCTTAATATATATGATAGTCGTTTAAGGAGTGAGCGCTTTGCCACAATGGATAGAGGTAAGTATACAAACTACACATGAGGCAGCTGAGCTGGTTGCCGAAATTATGCGTGCTGCAGGTGCAAACAATGGTGTTGTTATCGAGGATCCGGTGTTGATAAATACTTTGCGTAATTCAGGTACTTGGGAATTATGCGATATTCCTGAGCAGGAAAACACAGAAGTGGTTACGGTAACTGCTTATTATCCGGAGGATGAGGAGCTGCGGCCGCGTCTTACACAGATTGAAGAGGAATTAACAAATCTGGAAACACGTATTGGTAAATGCCGCTTTGGTAATACACGTTTTCGTACTGTTTCCGAGCAGGATTGGGCTAACGAATGGAAACAGTATTTTCATGTTACGCATATTGGCAGAACATTGGTGATTAAGCCTACCTGGGAAAAATATACATCTAAAGCTGGTGAACATATTATTGAGATCGATCCAGGGATGGCATTTGGTACAGGAACACATCATACGACCTGTATGTGTATGGAACGTTTGGAAAAAGTTCTGCGTCCTGATATGGAAGTATTTGATGTTGGTACTGGCTCCGGAATTCTGGCTATTGCTGCTGCTAAACTTGGCGCTAGAACAGTAAAAGCGGTGGATATTGATTCTACTGCGGTACGTGTAGCTATTGAAAATATTGCCGGCAATGAGCTGACAGAAAAAATCAGTGTGAAACAGGGTGATTTGCTGCATGGTACAGACGGTAAGGCTGATATTATCATTGCTAATATTATTGCCGATATTATTATTATGCTCCTGCAGGATATTCCCGGTAAGTTAAAATCTGGAGGAATATTCCTTGCCAGCGGTATTATTGAAGAACGGCAGAATGATGTATCAGCAGCTGCCGCCAAAGTTGGTTTGTGTGTTGAAGCTGTTGATGCCAAAGGCGGCTGGGTTGTTATGCAGATGCGTAAGGAGGACTGACGGTGCATAGATTTTTTATACCGCAGCCTTACGGTGATACGATGACAATAACGGGAGTTGATGCCCGGCATATTTATACTGTATTGAGGATGCAATGCGGGTCCAGAGTACAGATTGTAAGTGATGATGGTGTTACGGCTCTTGCTGAAATTACTGATACTCATGAAAGTGTTGTGACAGTAAAATGTCTGGAGGTACTGGCGGAAAGTCATGAGCCGTCGGTGCGAATCGTACTGGCACAAGGGTTGGCTAAAGGTGAAAAAATGGATTTTATTATCCAGAAGGCTGTAGAACTGGGAGTCAGTGAGATTATACCAGTTGCGATGGAGCATTCAGTCGTACGCCTGGAAGGTGATAAAGCTGTTAAGAAAGTTGAGCGCTGGCAGAAAATTGCCGAAGCGGCTGCAAAACAGAGTAAGCGTGATATTATACCAATGGTGCAGCCGGTGCAGACGCTGGTACAAATACTTGCTAATGATCCCTGCGATTGTAAACTGATAGCTTATGAATGTGAGGACAAACTTGGTTTGAAGGCGGCGCTGCAGAAGGAGCAGGATTTGAAAGAACTGCTGCTGATCATAGGGCCGGAGGGCGGTATTTCAGAGGCAGAATTACAGCAGGCACGGACAGCTGGAGCATTGGGAGTAAGTTTAGGCAAGCGCATATTACGTGCGGAAACAGCTGCATTAGTAGCTGCGGCTGCAATATTTTATGAAACTGGTGATTTAGGAGGCTGATTGATGAAGAGAATAGCATTTTACACTTTGGGCTGTAAAGTCAATCAGGCCGATACTGCCAGCATGGAAGCGCTGTTTCGCAGTCATGGTTATACTATAGTTGATTTTAATTGTGAAGCTGATATTTATGTGATCAATACTTGTGTTGTTACTAATACAGGGCAGCGCAAATCGCGGCAGATGATCAATCGTGCTGTGCGCAGAAATCCAACCGCTTTCGTAGTTGTGACTGGCTGTTATCCACAGACGGCGGCAGAAGAAGTGAAGATAATTCCTGGTGTCGATCTTATTATTGGGAACCAGGATAGAGCGGATATCGTACGTTTGGTAGAAGAAGCGGCGGCTTTTCAGTCTGTTGATACAATAGACAGCGTGCGTAAGCTGAGCGCCAATACTGAGTTTGAAGAACTTAGTGCAGGTGATATTACTGATAAGACCAGAGCTTTCTTAAAAATACAGGAAGGCTGCAATCAATTTTGTACTTACTGTATTATTCCCTTTGCCCGAGGTCCGCTGCGTTCGCGCAGTCTGGCAAGCATTAGGGAAGAAGCTGAAAAGCTTGTAGCTTCCGGTTATAAAGAAATAGTACTTATCGGTATTCATCTTGGCTGTTATGGTAAAGAGCATGATGGAAAACTGACTTTATTTGATGCAGTTGAGGCTGCTTTAAGTGTAGAGGGGCTGCAGAGACTGCGTTTGGGGTCATTGGAATCAGTGGAGGTTGAAGCAAGGTTGCTGGAGCTTATGGAAAAAGATAAACGATTGTGCCGACAACTGCATTTACCTCTGCAGGCAGGCTGTGACACCACTTTAGCCAGAATGCACAGACCGTATGACACTAGACGTTTTACCGAACTTTTGGCCGATATCCGTAAACGTATTCCTGATATTGCCATTACTACTGATATTATTGCTGGATTTCCCGGTGAGACGGAAGAGGAGTTTGCATCTACACTGGCTTTTGCAGAAAACTGCGGTTTTAGTAAAATGCATATTTTCCCTTATTCTAAACGCAAGGGAACGCCGGCCGAAAAAATGCCTAATCAAATTCCAGAAACTGTTAGGCAAAGACGCTGTGCACAACTGGCTGAGCTTGATCATAAGCAGCAGCAGAAATTTTTGGAACGGTTTGTCGGCAGTGCTATGGAGGTATTGTTTGAACAGACTGTTGAGGATGGTTATATAGAAGGCCTGACCAGTAATTATTTACGGGTCTATGTTCGGGCAGAATCTGAACTATGTGGCAAAATAAAAAAAGTGAGATTATTGAAGGCTGAAACAAGTTTTTTAATTGGAGAATTGCTGAAATAAGAATAAAAGAAAAGCTGCCTTTTAAGGCAGCTTTTCTTTTATTCAATAGTAATTAATTCATATTGATCATTACCCATGGAAAGTTCTTTCATGTAGCTGAGCTGACGCAAACCGCGACGCGATTCGATCCGTTCCTGCAGATCATGCTTATCCGCATCAGGTAAAGCAAAGACAAGGTCGATAGAAGCCTGATCGATAGCAAGGATATCAGTAGATGCAAGAATACCGATGTCAGGAGTTGTTGGCGGTGCCGCAGCAAGCCCGGCACAGTCGCAGTCAACAGACATATTGCGCAATACATTGATATAAATGATTTGTTTACCAAAAAAATCTGTTGTAGCCTTTGCTGATTCAGCCATATTTTCCATAAAACGTTCTTGGCTATATTCCCAGGGGTTGGATGGATCAGAGGTATGCAGCATGGCTTTACCAATCCTGCCGTCTGCGTTGCCAATTGCGATATTTTTCATTGAACCGCCAAACCCTCCCATAGTGTGGCCTTTAAAATGTGTCAAAACTATCATGGAATCATAATTGAGCATATTTTTAGCGATTGACATTTCTCGAAAATGTTTGCCGCCTTTAACTGGCAGCAGTACTGCTCCTTCTTCATCCATAATGTCTACAGTACAAAAATCCCAGCCGTTAACTTTTAATGTTTCGCGGTGATCAGCGGTTGTGTAGCGATCACCTTTATAGAAAGTGTTGGTTTCGACTAAATTACTGTTAGGCACATGCTGCTGCAAAGCCATTACCATTTCCCGTGGGAGTATATTGGGACCGTTCTTTTCTCCTGTATGTATTTTGATGGCTACTTTACCATGTATATCCTGGTTTATTTTATCATATAGTTTTATTAGGCTTGTGGGACTGAGATCTTTGCTGAAGTAAACAACGGATTTATTATTTACTGCTGTTTTTTCTTCGCTTTTTACAATGGGTTCAACAGGAGGAGAAGCTGTATTGGCAGTCATTCCGCAGGCACTGAATAATAAAGTTGCGGCAGCTGCATAAAATAACTTTGGGAAAATTTTTTTCATTGTAAAGTCTCCTTTCTTAAATAAACGGCTTTGAATACTTTAAGTTCAGTATAATAGCTGGAGTTAACTATAAGTCAAGCATTTTATTAAAGAAATTTTTGCTTTATTAGTTCCGGTTTGCAAATAAATTGTGAATAGAATAAATATAAAAAGGAGTTTTAGATTTTCTGACGAATATTATAAAAATTAGAATCATTAAAGGAGGAAAAGAAATGGACGACTGCATCTTTTGCCGAATCATTGCCGGTGAGATCCCGTCTGAAAGAGTTTATGAAGATGACAAAATGATCGTAATCCGTGATGTGGCTCCTGCTGCTCCGGTACACGTTTTAATGATACCGAAAGCTCATACTGAAAATATTATTACTGCAGAACCGGGGCTGCTCCTGTATATGCTTGGGAAAGTTAAGGAACTGGCTGAGAAACTTGGTGTTAATGAAAAAGGGTTTCGCATCGTTGCCAATACCGGTGATGATGGAGGGCAGACCGTTAAGCATTTGCATATCCATCTTTTAGGAGGTAAAGCATTGGGATGGCCGCCCTGCTGATACCTTGACAAAAGACCTATCATAAGATATAATTTACTGGTAATATTGTGCGGTAATTGCGGTCTGACGATAGTCAGCAATAGTGCAAAAAACGCATGAAATGCATATATACACTTCCCTAAGTGTGTGGAGGGAGGGAGATCAGATGGCAGAAATTAAAGTTGGCAAAAACGAAACATTGGACAGTGCGCTGCGCAGATTTAAAAGAGCAACCCAAAAGGCCGGAATTCTTTCTGAAGTTAGAAAGCGCGAACATTATGAAAAACCGAGCGTTCAACGCAAGAAAAAATCCGAAGCAGCCAGAAAACGTAAAACCAGATAATGGGGGCGTGCTGTATGTCTATTAAAGACCAATTGACAGAAGATATGAAACAAGCCATGAAAGACCGTGAGGCAGGTAAACTGCGTCTATCGGTTATTCGTATGGTGCGTGCAAATATTAAAAATGTCGAAATCAATGAGAAGAAGGAACTGAACGATGATGAGGTTCTGGCGATCTTGCTGAAAGAGGTCAAGATGCGGCAGGATTCTTTGATAGAATTCGAAAAAGCTGAACGCAGTGAATTAGCTGAGCAGGCTAAAGCAGAAATTGAGATTCTCAAAAAATATCTGCCTGAACCGCTTAGTGATGAAGAATTGCGTGCTATGGTTGCTGAAGCTATCTCCGAGACTGGTGCCGAAGGACCGAAAGCGATTGGTAAAGTAATGCCTGCTGTTATGGCAAAGGCCAAGGGCCGAGCCGATGGTAAACGTATCAACCAAATGGTACGTGAACTGCTTCAATAATGAATAATTAACTTAACAGGACCGAATATTCGGTCCTGTTATTTTTGTATACTTTTAAAAATATTTATGACCGTAAGCAGGGATTTTTCACAAAATAGCGTATACTATATAAATATAGGAAAAATTAGTGTAAGTTCGGAAGGGTGTGAGGACAATTTCTTTAAGTAACAGACAAAAACGTATTGCCGAGATCGTGCGCCAGGATGGGCCGATCACGGGCGAACATATTGCTGAACGTCTGAATGTAACTCGTGCGGCTTTACGTTCGGATCTGGCGATTTTAGTTATGGGCGGTATTTTAGATGCACGTCCTAAAGTTGGTTATTATTTTACCGGCAAGAATACGCTGGGAATGTTGATGGAAGAAATTTCCGGCATCCTTGTGCGTGACCTGCAATCTGTGCCTGTGGCAGTCAATCAGGATAAAAGTGCCTATGAAGCTGTTGTAACTATGTTCCTTGAGGATGTAGGGACAGTATTTGTTCTTGATGAGGCTGGTCTTTTGGTAGGCGTGGTATCGCGTAAAGACTTGCTTAAAGCTGCTATCAATAACGGCAGCGATCTTCGCGAAATTCCTGTTGTAATGGTGATGACTCCACTGTCTAAACTGATTGTAGTCAAACAGGAAGATTCTGTGGCGTCGGCAGCACGTAAGATCATTGACAATGAGATTGATTGTCTGCCTGTTATTAGATGTGTAGGTGAGGATAAGCGCAGTTACGAAGTAGTGGGACGTATCACTAAAACGAATTTTACCCGTCTGTTAGTGGATCTGGCAGAGGGCAAAGGAGGCAATTATCATAGCTAAATTACCGATTATCTATGCAGTTTCCGACTCTATTGGTGAAACTGCTGAGTCTGTTGTAAAGGCTACTACCAGCCAATTTGTACAGGAAAAATTTGATGTGATCCGAGTTCCTTATGTTAAAGATAAGGCACAGGTTGAAAAGGTTATTGAAGAGGCTAAAGAAAATAATGGTATTATCTGTTATACCGTAGTTTCCCCTGAATTACGTGAACATATTGCACATAAAGCAATGGAGCATGATGTAGAAGTTGTGGATGTTTTAGGGCCGATGCTTAAAGCTATTGAAAAAACTTCCGGACTGCTGCCTAAAAATCAGGCCGGATTGATCCATGCTTTAGATCATGAATACTTTAAACGTGTCGAAGCGGTAGAATTTGCTGTTAAATATGATGATGGCAAAAATCCCTTGGGACTGGCCAAAGCAGATGTTGTTATCATAGGTGTTTCAAGAACCTCTAAAACGCCGCTCAGTATGTATTTGGCACACAAACAAATAAAAGTTGCCAATGTACCGCTGGTGCCGGAAATCATGCCTCCTGAAGAATTATTTAAAGTTCCTCCGCATAAAATCATTGGTTTGCTGATTGATCCGTTTAAACTTAATGAGATTCGCAGCGAACGTTTGAAAACTATGGGACTGACAGATGGCGCCGCTTATGCCGATGTTAAACGAATTAATGAAGAACTTGAATATGCAAAAGGTATTATGCGTCGTCTGCATTGTACTATTATCAATGTATCCAATCGTGCAATTGAAGAAACTGCAGGTATGATCTTAGAGTATGTGCAGAAAAATAAGGACCGCCGCTAAATAAAAATAACCCTCGCTTAAGCGAGGGTTATTTAAACTGTAAAATTAATTTACAAAAACTTTTTCGCGGACATTGTAAATGACTTCACCGTTTTTAGGTTCACCGTTGACGATTACATTACCGTTAAAAACAGCATTTTTTGTGCTCCAGTTAAAACTGCCGGTATCAGCACTGATGATCATATCACCTTGAGTAAAGTTCATATTTCCTGCTACGTAGGCAGTTTTTTCTTTACCGTATACATCGACTGTATCACAATCGAAGGTAATATCTCCTTCGCGCAGGGTAATATTACCTTGGCCATGTACCTCAAGTTTATACATACTTACCTGTGCGGCATCGCCAGTGATGATTCTGTCACCAATTTCAACATGGACGTTGCCCTGCAGATCATAAACTCCTGTAAAAGGGTTAAAAGTTTGTTTATCACTGGTTACCTGCGGCTCTGCCAGACAAATTGCAGGAACTAAGAGCAGCAGTAAAACAAAGATAAAAATTTTTTTCATTCAGTTCACCTCACATGTGTAATTATATTACTTAATGCGCCTGGTGACAATGCTTGAAAGTGAAATAAAGGTGAAGAATAATGTTATCAGTTAGAGCAATAAGCGAGAATATAGAAGAGAAAACACTGGCACCCTGGGCTGCTAAAAGTTCGCAGGCCGTACGTGACAGTGAGGAAGCTGCCGATGATCTGCGCACGGCTTTTCAGCGTGATCGGGATCGGATCATACACAGCACTCCGTTTCGTAAGTTAAAACATAAAACGCAGGTATATTTATGCCCGGGTGATCATTACCGTACGCGTCTTACCCATAGTATGGAAGTGTCGCAGATTGCCAGAACTATTTCCAGGGCATTGAGATTGAACGAGGATCTTACAGAAGCCGCTGCTCTAGGGCATGATCTTGGACATACTCCTTTTGGACATGCGGGAGAGCGGGCAATCAATTCTTATACTGGACATTTTAAACATAATGAACAGAGTCTGCGTGTTGTAGAACTATATGGTCGGAAAGGCAAAGGGCTGAATCTGACCAGTGAAGTTCGTGACGCTATTGTGAACCATACAGGCAGTACGATGCCAAAAACGCTTGAAGGGCAGGTGGTGCGGCGCTGTGATCGTATCGCTTATTTGTGTCATGATTTTGATGATGGCTGTAAAGTTGGCATCATCGGTCCTGAAAAATTGCCCGGTATCGTCGCTATGCGTTTAGGAACAGAACCAAGCCAGATATTAGATGTGCTTGTTCATAATATTGTGGAATTATCACTAAATCAGCCGCGAATTATTATTGATAAATATTATGAAGAAGCGATTGAAGAATTTCGTAATTTTATGTTTGATTATATTTACTGTTCGCCGCAGCTGACGGTTGAACATAACAAGGCGGAGCATGTTGTTAGGACTCTTATGGATTTATATATGGCGTCTCCGCAGCTGTTGCCAAGAGAATATGGGGAACTGGCAGATCGGTTTGGACTGCAGCAGGCAGTAGTCGATTTTGTGGGTGGGCTGACTGACGCCGGAGCTGTGCAGCTATTTAATAAACATTACATTCCTATAATATAAACTTGTCGTAATGCTAAAATTATCTACCGTTAAAAAGAGGATTTTTTTGTTAAATATTGAATATAATAAATCAGATGGTATTCGAGGTGACAGGAGCAAAAATTATGAGTGGTATGTTTGATGATTTTAAAGAGCAGGTTCGCTCCCAAGCTAATATCGTCGAGATAATTTCTGAATATGTACCGCTAAAAAAGCGCGGTAGCAGCTTTTGGGGTTGCTGCCCTTTCCACGGAGAAAAAACACCGTCCTTTTCTGTAACGCCGGACAAGAACTTTTTTTATTGTTATGGCTGTCATGTTGGCGGTGATGTTTTTACTTTTGTGATGAAAATGGAAAATTGCACGTTCCCAGAGGCTTTAAAGCTACTGGCGAATAAGTTGGGTATTGCTGTTCCTGAAAAGGAAAAGACTAAAGCTGAACTGGAACGCGAAAAACAGGCAAAACAGATTATTTCCGCTAATGAACTGGCGACACGTTTTTTTCAGGCCTGTTTGACGAAGACTGACTATGGCATTAAAGCGCAGGAGTATCTTACAGGACGCGGTATTACACATGAGATTATCGAACGGTTTTCGATTGGAGTGGCATTGCCGAACTATAACGCATTGCTTTCAGCACTTGGAAAACGTGGATGCAGTGCCAGATTGTTGGTGCAGGCCGGGCTGGCGGTAAACTATGACCGTGGGCCGACGGATAAGTTCCGTGGCAGAGTGATGATACCTATTCAGGATCCACGTGGTCATGTCGTTGGTTTCGGCGGCCGTATTTTAGAGCAAAATTCTCAACAGATGGCAAAATACATGAATACAGGTGAAACAGAGTGGTTTAATAAAAGAACGCTTCTGTTCGGGATGAATGTGGCTTTAAAGGAGATAAAGAAACGCAGACAGGCAGTGGTTGTGGAAGGTTATATGGATGCAATCAGTTTGCATGCTGCTGGTATCGATTGGGCTGTCGCTTCAATGGGGACGGCTTTTGCGCAGGAGCAGGCTAAACTTTTAGCTCGTGCCGCTGATGAAGTAGTTTTTTCGTATGACAGCGACGCAGCTGGACAACGGGCCACTGTAAGGGCAGTAAGCATTGCTAAAGAAGCTGGGCTTAAAGTCAGAGTGCTCATAGTGCCTGATGGGAAAGATCCTGATGAATTTGTGCGCAAGCATGGTAAAGATGCTTATCTGCGGCTGATTGAAACAGCTGTTTCGGGTATAGAATTTCAGATGCAGTATGTTATTTCTCAAAATAATGTTTCAAATTTAGCAGGAAAAGTTGAAGCTGTGTCGAATATACTACCATTCCTACTAGAGTGCAAAAATGAAATTGAGGTTGCACAGCATATCAAAACGCTGGCCCAACGTTTGACAATTGACGAAGGGCTAATCATGAGTGAATATCGTAAACTAAGCCGCAAGAATAACCGTAGGGAAGTCGTGTCTGCATGGCAGAGACAGCCCAGCGTACTTTCAGCTGAGGATTTAGCAGAGCAGCTTTTGCTTTACGTTATTTTAAAAAATACCGATTTAGCACTCGTTTACAGAGATAAAATTGATAATGTCGGTTTTATGTCAAAATTTCGTGGAGAAATCTATGAAGGGCTGCTTAAGCAGCTTGATGCTGGCAGGCAGAGTGCTGCCGATGAGCTTTTTACTGAACTTTCAAATGAAGCGGCCGCAGAGCTGGCGCAGATTATGGCAAAAGAGCTTGCAGAGGAAAACGGTGAAAAACTAGTAGATGATTGTCTGCGGCAGATGCGCAGGGGCGCTTTGGAACGACGCTACGAGGAGCATCGTCTGCGTGCCGACGAATATGAACGTTTGGGGGATGACCGCTTTTTGCAGGAGCTTGCGGAAAGCCAGAAAATTAAAGATGAAATCAAAAAATTATATTAAAAAACAACAGCAGATATTAAGCAACGAAAGGAGGGAACACCATGGCTAATACTAAAATTTCTGCCGACCAGGTAGAGGAATTGTTACTTAAAGGAAAATCTCACGGCGGTGTTCTCACTTATCGTGAAATTATGGATTCTATGCAAAACGTAGAAGATATGACTCCGGACGATATGGATAGCATGTATGAGTTGATCGCTCAAAAAGGTATCGACGTAGTCGATGAAAACAGCGAAGATGATGTATTGCCAGTCAATGATGATGACACAGAAGAAATCAATGAAGCCGAGCTGGCTAATCTCAGTGTGCCTGAAGGCGTAAGTATTGATGATCCGGTCCGGATGTATCTCAAGGAAATAGGTCGTGTACCCCTTTTGATCGGTGAAGATGAGATCAAGCTTGCTAAGCGTATGGATAAGGGGAAACAAGCTGAAAGGCTGATGAATTCGTCTTTGCCGGCAGCTTTGGTTCCTGCTTACAGCGGTAAAGAAAAAACTGCTACTCTGATCAAAAAAATCAAGAAACATTTGGAGCAGGAGCACAAAAGCTGCGAACTGCGCAATGTTGAAAAAGTGCTTAGCATCATTGCGAAGGCATCCGCAGCAGGCAAGCCCTGTACATTGTCTGAATACCAGGATCTCATCGTTGAGTTTACTAAAGATGAGCGTTTGCATTTACAACGTATGATGCAGGAACACAGTGTGATGATCTCGGACTGTGATAAAATGGCAGTCGATCGTCAGACAAGTGATAAAGAAGTACATGCGCTGTTTGAAATCAAAACCTTACTTGATGAGATCAAACGTCGCTTGCCTGAAGAAACTGACGCAGCTGTTTTTGACAGTTATATGGCGCTTGAAGAAGATTATGGGAAACTTCTGGAAGAAGTTTTTGAAGAAGGTGAAGCTGCTAAACGCTGTTTATCAGAAGCTAATCTTCGTTTGGTTGTCAGCATTGCAAAACGTTATGTTGGCCGTGGGATGCTATTTTTAGATCTTATTCAGGAAGGTAATCTCGGACTTATTAAAGCGGTAGAAAAATTTGATTATAATAAAGGTTTTAAATTCAGTACTTATGCTACGTGGTGGATTCGTCAGGCTATCACCCGTGCTATTGCTGACCAGGCACGCACTATTCGCATACCAGTACATATGGTGGAAACGATCAATAAATTGATTCGCGTATCGCGTCAACTGCTGCAGGAACTTGGGCGGGAACCTATGCCTGAAGAGATTGCAAAGGAAATGGATACTACTGTTGATCGTGTTCGTGAGATCATGAAAATCGCGCAGGAACCGGTATCATTGGAAACTCCTATAGGTGAGGAAGAAGATTCACATTTGGGAGATTTTATTGAAGACCATGACGCACCGGCACCAGCCGATGCTGCTTCGTTCACTTTATTGCGTGAGCAGCTGGAAGAAGTATTGGAAACACTGACTGTGCGTGAGAAGAAAGTTTTAGAACTACGTTTTGGTTTGGAAGATGGACGTTCACGCACTCTGGAAGAAGTAGGGCAGCATTTTGGCGTAACCAGAGAACGTATTCGTCAAATCGAGGCCAAGGCTCTGCGTAAGCTGCGCCATCCAAGCCGTAGTAAACGGTTAAAAGACTTTTTGGAATAAGGCAGTTTAACTTGACAAGCTGACAGAATTTGTTTAGAATATTATTGTTGACCATTGAGGCAACGCAAGGTAATATGGGCCTATAGCTCAGTGGTAGAGCCACCGGCTCATAACCGGTTGGTCGCTGGTTCGAACCCAGCTGGGCCCACCAAATAAAAAGTAAGCCGCAACCTTTGGTTGCGGCTTTTTTATTTGGTGGGTATTTTTTTATGTTTAACAGTACTTGGAGAGTATTACTGGTTAATCAAGATGGGCTGCATTATGTTTGATAAAAGTTCCTTTGTCAAGTTCTTTAAAAGCTTCATTTAGTTCTTCACGAGTATTCATTACAATTGGGCCGCCCCAAGTTACAGGTTCCTTTAAGGGTTTAGCAGCACACAACAGAAAACGTAAATTTTTATCTGCTTCAGCACTGACAGATATTTCATCACCTTCACTAAATAAAATGGCAGTTTTTTCTGAAATATTTTCACTGTCTATTATAGCATTGCCTTTAATCAAAAAGATAAAAACATTATCTTCGGGTTTAGTTGGCAGTGTGATTGACTTTCCTGCCAGCAGTTCTATGTCATAGATAGTTGCTTTGATATGAGGAGGTTCAACACCTTTTATATCGTTATATTCACCTGCAAGAACATGTATTACAGCGCTGTCTGTTTTCTTTGTGCCAATCATATTTTCGGTAACGTCAAAATATGTTGGATCGGTCATTTTTTCTTCTTTTGACAGATTCAGCCAAAGCTGTACGCCAAGCATATGTTTGCTCGCCTGGGGCATTTCCTGGTGCATGATACCACTGCCGGCAGTCATCCATTGGCTTTCACCGCTGTGGATTGTCCCTTTATTCCCTAAGCTATCTTGATGCGTCATTTCACCCTGAACAAGATAAGAAATTGTTTCGATTCCTCTGTGGGGATGGAAAGGAAATCCTTTAATATAGTCGACAGGATTATGTGAGTCAAAAGAATCCAGCATTAAAAACGGGTCATAGTCTATTACTGTATCGTGACCTAGTACACGGACCAGATGTACACCTGCACCATCAATAGTACGTTGACCTGTAGTTAATTTTTTTATTTTTCTTGTAGTCATAAAAATCAATCCTTTCTTGTAAAAACATCTGCATAAAAATTTCAGTAATTTTCTTGAAGTTTAATTTTACTTTCTGAACTAATCATATTAAAGAAATATGAATTAAGCAATGCTAAAAAACTTGGAAAAAAGTTTAAAATAATTGTTTTTAAAGGAAATCTTTTATTTAGAAGCGTTATTACTCTTTAGATCGAACTCATAATGCTTTTTACTAATTGTTTCGATTATATTTCAGAAAATGTTGATAATAGTTATTTTTAGAAAGGGTTTTGAAAATAAAGTAAGAGGTTAACCTTCTTGTCACACTTTTTTTGATGGATCGTGCTATAATTTACTACGTAATGCTGGAGGTTGATTATATGACTAATTTGAATAGGCAGTCTTTGGGTGAAGAAATAGCCAATGCAGTTTCGCATGGCATTGGTGCACTGCTGGCTGTTATTGGTACTGTAATTTTGATCGTTTATGCAGCTTATAACAGCAGCGTCAGTGGTATTGTCAGTGCTTCGATATATGGCTTTTGCCTGATTTTTCTTTATCTAATGTCAACAATATATCATGCTTTAACAAACAGTACTGCTAAAAAGATATTTCAGGTACTTGACCATTGTTCGATTTTTCTTTTGATTCTAGGCAGTTATGTACCTATTTGTCTCGTTTTATTACCGCCTGAGTTAGGTTGGCAGTTATTGGGCATAAATTTACTGCTGACAGTTGTAGGGATCACGCTTAATGCTATAAGTCTAAGCAAGTGGGAAAAACTGTCGTTGCTGATGTACGTGCTTATGGGATGGTCTGTTATTATTGCTTTGCCGTATTTGTGGAAAATGCTGCCTGCAGATGGTCTAATGTTGTTAGTGAGCGGTGGATTAGCTTATACAGTAGGAATTTTTTTCTATGCTGATAAAAAACATAAATTTATGCATTCTGTATGGCATTTATTTGTGATGGCAGGTAGTGTTTTACATTATTTTTTTGTACTGTATTTTGTTTTGTAAATAATAAAATACAGTATTTATATCAGGAGATGGTATAATAAAACCAGTGAGGCATAATATATTGGGGTGAAGTTAATGAAGCAGCAGGATTACACTATAATTTTTGTGATTTTTCTTTATATTTTCGTGTTACGGCGTTTAAATTTCAATATTTCTGACAGCGGGGATATAGTAACGCTTTTATTATGTTTCTTTCTGGTATTTCGTAGTGCCTTTAGAATTTATAGTGATAAAAATAATTCGGACGAGGATCAAAAGTAAAAGAAAAAGAATAACATATGTTATTCTTTTTCTTTTACAATATAGAGAAATTTAGGCAATGGTTACAATGTACTGGTTGTTATTTGCGCTATCTTGAATATAAACATTTCGACTATTTATTCTAGCTAACGTCAAATTGTCGCCTACAGAAGGCGCTGGTATTCCAACCACCACCGTAAATGTGCCAGGAGCTTCGTTATTACCAGGAGTGTAGGTGCCGCTATAAGTGCTGCCATTAAAGGTTAAAGTGTCCATAACTATCACCTCCTTTCTGTTATTATTGTAGAATAGGCAGATTCTACAATGGTGGAAGTAATAGAGTTAATGATATATATAAATGTTTAAATAGCCAGATAATTATCAAATAACTGAGTATATGTAATAAGAGAGCACTGTACAATTTTAAAAATAAATATCGGTTTAGGAATAAGTAAAAAATATCAATAAGCCCCTGCCGTTTTAAAACGGCAGGGGCTTATTGATATTTTTACTATATAAATTTTATTTTTGATCAGGTACTTTAAGTACAGCACCTGTTGCCGCTGAAGAAACCAGGGCTGCATAACGAGCTAAGTAACCGCTGGTTACTTTAGGAGGCGGGCATATCCAGGCTTCACGACGTCTGGACAGTTCTTCATCAGAAACTTTGACGTTAAGGGTGCGGTTGGGAATATCGATTTCTATGATATCACCGTTTTGTATAAGTGCAATATTACCGCCTTCACGTGCTTCAGGGGAAATGTGTCCGATACAGGCCCCGCGGGTCGCACCGGAAAAACGTCCGTCGGTAAGGAGTGCTACATCTTTATCAAGTCCCATACCGGCCAGTACTGATGTGGGATTGAGCATTTCGCGCATGCCTGGTCCGCCTTTGGGGCCCTCATAACGAATGACTACGACATCACCTTTTTCTATTTGCTTACCGCAGATTGCCGCAATAGCTTCATCTTCTGAATCGTAGACTTTAGCAGGGCCTGAATGTACAAGCATTTCTTCGGCGACTGCACTTTCTTTGACTACGCTGCAGTCGGGGGCGATATTGCCTTTGAGTACAGCAATGCCGCCTGTTTTACGATAAGGATTCTCAACGCTGTGAATAACATCAGGACGGGTGATAACAGCATCGGCAAAATTTTCTTCCATAGTCTGACCTGTTACTGATTTTGCTTTCGTATGAATCAGGTCGAGTTTGCTGAGTTCATGCATTACTGCATTGATTCCGCCAGCTTCGTTAAGGTCAATGATATGATGGCTGCCGCCAGGACTAAGCTTAGTCAGATAAGGCGTTTTTTTGCTTATTTCATCAAATAATTCTAATGGCAATTCTAAGCCGGCTTCGTGAGCGATCGCGGGTAAATGTAAGGCGGTATTGGAAGAACCACCGATTGCCATATCAACAGTTATGGCATTTTCGAAAGCATCCATTGTCATAATATCACGCGGACATAGGTTTTGAGCAATAAGGTCCATAATTTTAGCACCTGCACGTTTTGCAAGAGCGATACGAGCACCCTGGTAAGCCGCTGGTATAGTACCGTTACCGGGTAAGCCCATACCAAGCACTTCAGTAAGGCAGTTCATAGTGTTAGCAGTGAACAGACCAGAACAGCTGCCGCAGCCTGGACATGCGGCATGTTCGATGATGCTTAGTTCTGTTTTGTCGATTTTTCCTGCTTCAAAACGACCGGCGGCTTCAAAAACAGTGGAAACACTGATGTCGGTTCCGTTAAGACGTCCGGGAAGCATAGGCCCGCCGCTGACAACGATTGCGGGAATATTAAGACGTGCGGCTGCCATAAGCATACCCGGCACGATTTTATCACAGTTAGGAATGAGTACAAGTCCGTCGAATGCGTGACCGTTAGCTACAGCTTCAATACTGTCGGCTACAAGTTCGCGGCTGGCGAGAGGATATTTCATACCGTTATGACCCATGGCAATGCCATCGCAGATACCGATTGCAGGGAATTCGATCGGAGTTCCGCCAGCAGCTAAAATACCATGTTTAACAGCTTTGGCAATCTGGTCGAGGTGCATATGTCCGGGGATTATTTCGTTTTGGGCGTTAACTACGCCGATAAGCGGTTTTTTTAAGTCTTCTTCGGTGTAACCCATCGCATAAAATAAAGAGCGGTGAGCTGCTCTGGTTGAACCGAGCTTTACTTCTTCACTACGCATAATTTTAATAACCTCTTTCCCTTGAATGTTTCTTTTATCTGTCTGTCTATCCAAGTATATGGATATTAAAAAAATTTTACGGTATTTTACGAAAAATGTCAATTAAACAGATAATTGTGTAAGCTATGATTTCACTGTTTTTTTACAGTATAAGGGACTTTTTAGGTAGCCAAGGAGTGGAAGATTATTATATAATATAAAAGTAATAGGTTTACATAATAAAAATTTAAGTTAAGAGGTGTGATATATGAAAACGAAGATCACTGAGCTTTTAGGAATCAAGTATCCTATCATTCAGGGTGGTATGGCCTGGACTTCAGATGCCAACCTGGCTGCTGCTGTTTCCAATGCCGGCGGAGCAGGTATCATTGCTACCGGTGGCCGCACTGTAGAGTGGACCCGCGATGAAATCCGAAAAGCCAAAGATTTGACAGCTAAACCTTTTGGCGTCAATATCATGCTGATGGCTCCTAATATTGCGGAGATTATTGATATCGTTTGTGAAGAAAAGGTTGCCTTTGTAACTTTGGGTGCTGGCAATCCTGTCCCTCATATCGAAAAATTCCATGCTGCAGAAATTAAAGTTATTCCTGTAGTTCCAAGTGTCAAACTGGCAAAGCGCGTTGAAGAAGCAGGTGTTGATGCCATGGTCATCGAAGGTATGGAGGGTGGCGGGCATATAGGTCAGCAAACTACTATGGCTTTGATGACAAACGTACTGCCGCTAATCAAAAAAGTGCCGGTTTTGGTGGCAGGCGGTATTTCAGACGGACGTGGAATTGCGGCAGCTCTTATGATGGGGGCTGATGGTGTACAGATGGGATCACGCTTTATTCTGACGGACGAATGTCCTACTCATCCTAAAGCTAAAGAAGCCATTATTAAGGCTACTGATACTGATTCTGCTGTAACTGGTTTTTCACGCAATAATGCTGTGCGCTGCCTGAAAAATGAGTTTACTAAAGAATATTTGGAAAAAGAGTGCAGCGGTGCGCCGCAGCAGGAATTAAACGATTTTGCTACGGGAACTAACCGTTTGGGAGCTGTGGAAGGTGATATTGTCCACGGAGCTGTTTTAGTAGGGCAAAGCCTGAACGTTTTAAATGACATTCTGCCTTGTGCTGAAGTGATGGAGAGATTGATAGCTGAAGCAAGAGATACTTTAGCTAATGCGAAAAATATTGTGCTGTAAGCATAATAATCAATTGAAAACGCAGCCGGGGATGACTTCGGCTGCGTTTTATATATCTTCGATATATATAGTGTAAACGAAAATAGTTTGAATAAATAAGGGCTCTATAGTATAATATTATGGTAAAAATATCTTGCAATTTGTTTTGTAAGGTTTAAAGATTTAGGGGGAATATGACAATGTCCGGACATTCAAAATGGGCAAACATCAAACACAAAAAGGGTAAAGCTGACGCAGCACGCGGTCAGATTACTACTAAAATCGGCCGCGAGATTACTATTGCGGTAAGAATGGGTGGCCCTGACCCTACCGGCAATATGAAATTGAAATTGGCTTTATCAAAAGCTAAGGCCAATAATGTTCCTAAAGATAACATTCAGCGCGCTATCCAAAAAGGGCAGGGTGCTGCAGATGCTTCCAATTATGAAGAAATTACTTATGAAGGTTATGGTCCTGCTGGTGTTGCCGTAATGGTAAGTGCTTTGACTGATAACCGTAACCGTACTGCTGCTGACGTTCGTCACGTGTTTTCAAAATACGGCGGCAACATGGGCGAGACTGGTTGTGTAAACTGGATGTTTAAGCGCAAAGGTGTTTTCAGTATTGATAGTGAAGCCGGTTATACGGAAGATGATTTGATGTTGGTAGCGTTGGAGGCAGGTGCAGAAGATGTTAAAGCAGAGGAAGAAGGTTTTGAGATAGTTACCGAGCCTGAGGATTTTAATGCTGTTGAAAAAGCTCTTGCTGATAATAATATTGAAGTTATGATGTCTGAGATCGCAATGCTCCCTGACACAATGGCGGAACTGTCTGACGAAGACGTTGTTAAAGTTAGGAAAATGCTTGAGGCATTGGAGGACTTGGACGATGTGCAGGATGTTTACACAAACGCAGACCTGCCGGAAGAAGACGAAGAATAAATTGTGCGACAGGCAGGCTCACCAAGGCCTGCCTGCTTTCTATCATAATCAGGAGGGAGCACGAAGAGATGCTGGCAATTGGAATTGACCCTGGTACTGCTATCTGCGGCTTTGGCCTGGTGGAAATGGTAGGGAATAAACTGACTCCGATTCATTATGGAGCTGTGTTTACGGATAAGGATATGCTGCCTGAACTCAGGTTGAAAAAAATCTACGATGAACTGAGCGTCTTATTGGACGAATATCGTCCGGATGTGATGAGTGTGGAACAATTGTTTTTTAACCGCAATGTAACGACGGCAATAAGCGTTGGTCAGGCACGCGGTGTGGCACTTTTAACAGCGGCTAACCGCGGTATCCAGATCACGGAATTTACACCGATGCAGATCAAGCAGGCTGTTGTAGGTTATGGCGGAGCTAATAAAGAGCAGGTGACTTTTATGGTGCAGAAGCTTTTAAATATTCGTACAAAACCTAAACCGGATGATGTCGCTGATGCTTTGGCAGTGGCGATTTGCGGACTGCATACGGCAGCTACAAGAAGATGGCAGGAGTTGAAGTGAATGATTGGATCAATTAAAGGAAAGGTGGCCTATCTGGCAAATGAATATTGTTTGTTGGAAACTAACAGCGGTGTTGGCTACAGGGTCTTTATGCCTGCGGCTCATTTGGGACAACTTGCTGTAGGAACGGAAGCTAGAGTGCACACTTATATGGCTGTGCGCGAGGATGCTATTTTGCTGTTTGGCTTTCTGAATCAGGAATACTATAATTTGTTTTTGTTGCTTCTTGGGGTCAGTGGTGTTGGCCCTAAGGTAGCGTTAGGTATTTTATCGGCTGTTAAGCCTGATGATTTTTATCTGGCAGTACAAAGCCGCGACCTTAAGGTTTTAACAAAGCTGCCCGGTATTGGTAAAAAGACAGCGGAACGTTTACTTTTAGAATTAAAAGATAAGGTAGGCGGCATTGGCGGTGATAGCCACAGTAGTTTTGCTGATACTGCATTTGGTGGCGGCAGTGCCGCTGTAGATGAAGCTATTGAAGCGTTATGTGCTTTGGGATATTCTAATTCGGAAATCATGCCTGCTTTGAAACAGATTCCGAATTATACAGAACTGAGCAGTGAAGTAATTATTAAGCAGGTTCTTAAATTGTTTGCCGGGAGGAAATAATGCAGCCTGAAGAAAGAATTATTACCGGACAGGAGCAGGATGCCGATGTATGGCAATATAGCCTGCGTCCTCGACGCCTGGCCGAATATATCGGTCAGAACCAGGTAAAAGAGAATATGGAAGTATTCATCAAGGCTGCTGCCGACAGGAAAGAAGCATTAGATCATGTGCTTTTATTTGGGCCGCCCGGTCTTGGGAAAACCACGTTAGCAAATATTATTGCCAATGAATTGAATGTTAATATTCGTGTTACTTCTGGACCGGCTATTGAACGGCAGGGGGATCTGGCTGCGATTTTAACTAATTTAGGTGATAATGATGTGCTTTTTATTGACGAAATTCATCGCTTATCAAAAACGGTAGAAGAGATTCTGTACTCAGCTATGGAAGATTATGCTCTGGATATCATTATTGGTAAAGGTCCGAGTGCGCGCAGTGTGCGTTTAGATTTGCCAAAGTTTACTCTTATTGGTGCTACAACACGTTTAGGGGCTATTGCAGCACCTTTGCGTGATCGGTTTGGTGTACAGTGTCGGCTGGAGTTTTACAAGCCTGATGAATTACAGTTTATTATTACACGTGCTGCTGAGATTTTAGGTGTCGAGATAGCTGCTGACGGAGCGGAGGAGATTGCACGCCGTAGCCGTGGTACGCCGCGTGTTGCGAATCGTTTATTAAAACGTGTGCGCGATTTTGCACAGGTATCGGGTGCGGCAGTTATTACCGGACGAATGGCAGATGAAGCTTTGGCACGCTTAGAGGTCGATCGGTATGGCCTTGACCGTAACGATCGCCGCATTCTTCAAACGATCGTTAAAACATTTGGCGGCGGGCCTGTTGGTATTGAAACCATTGCGGCTGCAGTAAGTGAGGAAACAGATACGATTGAGGATGTAATCGAGCCATATCTTATGCAATTGGGTCTGTTACAGCGTACACCGCGGGGGCGGATTGCCACACGTGAAACGTATCGTTATTTGGGAGTGCCTTTCCCGGAAAAGGGATGATGTGATGAAACTGCTATTGCACGCCTGCTGCGGACCTTGTGCATGCTATCCTGCAGAGAAACTGCTGGTTGACGGCAAGGCTTTTGATATTTTGTATTTTAATCCCAATATCCATCCATATAAGGAATTTAAACGGCGGTTAAATGCTTTACGAGAGTTATGTGAGAAAAAACGTTATAAGCTGATTGTAGATAAAAGTTATCCGCTGGAAACTTGTGTGCAAGGGATGCTGGATGAACCTGTAATACGCTGTGCCTACTGCTACAGGGTGCGGATGCGTTATGCTGCCCAATATGCCAAAGAAAATGGTTATGATGCTTTCTCAACTACTTTATTAGTCAGTCCGTATCAGAAGCATGAACTGATCATACAAATGGCTGAAGAAGCTGGGCAGGAGTTTGATATACCATTTTACTATGAGGATTTTCGCAAAGGTTATCAGCGCGGTGTTGATATAAGCCTAGAGCTGGAGTTATATCGTCAGCCATACTGTGGATGCATATTCAGTGAACGTGACCGTTATGAGAAGAAGCCTAAAGTGAAGTTAGACTAGTTTTAGAGAAGGAGGGCATCCTCATGAAAAAACTGCTGCTGCTTGTCACATTGTTATTATGTATTAATTGTGGGATAGTAATGGCTTCATCGCCGGATATTGCCGTTGCTGTTGTACATGGTCAGTTTGCAGCTGAGCTTAGCTGTGAGGATGAACTGACTGTAAGAGTACCGAATACTGGAGAAGAAATAGTTTTGAAACCGGATAGGTATTTTGTAAATGCTGAGGGTGGTACTGTCAATTTGGGTGCGCAGAAGTTTGGCTCCCAAACATTACGTTTTACGGTAAAAGAAAATGGTAAGCCCATTGAAGTAAATAAGAAAGCTTACCGTGGCAGCTTTGAAGTGCGTATTGCAGCTGATGGAAAGACTCTAGACGTGGTAAATGTACTGCCTTTAGAGCAATATTTATACAGTGTGGTAGGAGAAGAAATACCGGTGATTTTCCCTGATGAGGCAATTAAGGCTCAGATTGTAGCAGCAAGGTCACTGGCTTATAATAGGCTTGGAAATCGTAGCCGTTTAGGCTATGATCTGAAAGCCAGTGAAGAAGGGCAGGATTATTATGGACTGGCGACAGAAAAACAGGCTATTAATAAACTGGTCGATGTCACAGCAGGAATGATAGTTACTTATAACGGGCAGCCAATTGAAGCTGTTTATCATCAAAGTGGTGGCGGGCAGACGGAAAACAGCAGCGATGTATGGGGCAGATATGTACCTTATCTGCGCAGTGTAAAGGATTACGACTGGGATGCGCCTATGTATAACTGGGAAAAAGCTTTGCCTGCAAGTGAGATCGAACGACGTTTGTCGACGCGTGGCTATGCAGTCGGCAAACTTGAAAGCATACGTTTATCACCGTTGGAAGGCAGCAGTAAAATGTTTGGGAATGATCGCACTGCCAGTGGTCGTGTGCAGGAAATGATTTTCAGCGGCAGCGGCGGGACATTTCTTTTTACAGGACAGCAGGTACAGGAAATATTAGGGCTCAACAGTACTTTTTTTGAAGTAGAAGTCAATCGTCCTGTACCAAATTCTATTGAGATTCCTATTGAAAATCCTTATGGAATAGAAATAGGCAGGAAGGAAGTTCCAATAAAGGTCAGCGAACGTAGTATTAGTTTTAAAGATATTTTAAAGGATCTGCATTTTGTCAGCGGTGAAAAAGGTGAGATGGTAACTTTTAAAGGCCGTGGACAGGGGACTGGGCTGGGGCTTTCTCAGTGGGGAGCACGTGGAATGGCAAATAGTGCGCCGTCTCGCAGCAGGGACTATTATAAAGAAATTTTGACTCATTATTATACAAATACCAGAGTTGAAAAAATTTACTGAAACCGGAGATTGAGATGCAGGTAAAAGATTTTACTTATGAACTGCCGCAGGAATTAATTGCGCAGCATCCTTTGGAACCGCGCGACCATTCAAGATTGCTTGTTGTAGATAAAAATACGGGCACAATAGAACACAGACATTTTTATGAGTTATGTGAATATCTGCGGCATGATGATTTACTGGTTTTTAATGATACACGCGTTATTCCGGCACGTCTGCATGGTGTGAAGGGTACTGGTGCAAGAGTTGAAGTATTTTTGCTGACACGGTTGAACAGTGCAGATTGGGAAGTTCTAGTTAAACCTGGTCGTAAACTGCGTGTTGGTGCGAAAATAAAATTTAGTGATGATTTGTCCTGTGAGATTATTTCTGATACAGATTTTGGCGGAAGAATAGCGCGGTTTTATTATAATGGCGTATTTGAAGAGATTTTGGATCGCTTGGGTGAAACGCCGCTGCCTCCGTATATTACAGCACCGCTGGAAGATAAGGAACGTTATCAAACAGTTTACTCAAGGGAGAAGGGCAGTGCTGCAGCGCCAACTGCCGGATTACATTTCACCAAAGAGCTTTTACAAAAGATTAAGGATATTGGCTGTGAAGAGGTTTTCGTGACACTGCATGTCGGTCTTGGCACTTTTCGTCCTGTCAGTGTCGATGACATCAAAGATCATGTGATGCACAGAGAGTTTTATTCTGTTTCACCTGAAGCAGCTGATGCTATTAATAAGGCTAAAGCTGAAGGACGGCGTATCGTCGCTGTTGGAACTACTGCAGTACGTACTTTAGAGGCTGCGGGTGAAAGCGGTATGATTAAAGCTGGCGGTAACTGGACAAATATCTTTATTTATCCCGGATATCGTTTCCGACTGGTAAATTCATTAATAACTAATTTCCATTTGCCGCAGAGCACGCTTTTGATGCTGGTATCAGCTCTGTCAACGCGTGAGATTATGCTGTCGACTTATGATGAAGCTGTACGTGAGCATTATCGTTTCTTTTCTTTTGGTGACGCTATGTTTATTACTGATTTGAATAAATAATTTTAGGAGAATTTATGCACGCAGTTACATATGAATTAATAAAAGAGTGCAGCCGCAGTGGTGCGCGATTAGGCAAACTGCATACTCCGCATGGAACTTTTGATACGCCGATGTTTATGCCTGTTGGAACACAGGCGACTGTAAAAACATTAGCGCCGGAAGAATTATATGCTATGGGCAGTCAGATTATTTTGTCTAATACTTATCATTTGTTTTTACGGCCGGGGCATGAATTGGTCAAGAAAGCCGGAGGGCTGCATAATTTCATGCGTTACAACCGGGGGATGCTGACAGACAGCGGTGGATTTCAGGTTTTCAGTTTGGGAGCCATGAGAAAAATCAAAGAAGAAGGTGTGACATTCAGGTCGCATATTGACGGTTCAAAAAAGTTTCTGTCGCCAGAGATAGCCACGGAAGTACAGGAAGCATTGGGCGCCGATATCGCAATGGCTTTTGATGAATGTATTCCTTATCCGGCTGATTTTGATTATGCAAAACAATCAACACTGAGAACTACGCGTTGGGCTAAACGCTGTTTAGATACACATACTCGTGAAGACCAATCTATGTTTGGTATTGTTCAGGGTGGAATGTATCCGGAACTTAGAAAAATGAGCGCTGATCAGCTGACGGAAATGGATTTTGCTGGTTATGGAATCGGTGGACTGAGTGTTGGTGAACCTAAGCCGCTGATGTATGACATTTTAAACCAAACAACTGAGCATATGCCAAAGAATAAAGCCCGTTATCTAATGGGCGTTGGAACACCGGACTGTATAGTGGAGGCAGTAAACCTTGGTGTTGATATGTTTGACTGTGTGTTTCCTACAAGGGTAGCGCGTAACGGTACAGCGATGGTACCAGAAGGACGGCTGGTTGTACGAAATGCTACGTATGCTGAGGATTTTCGCCCTATTGATGAACGCTGCGGCTGTTATACTTGCCGTAATTTTTCGCGGGCCTATATCAGGCATCTGTTTAAGGCAGAAGAGTTGTTTGCTCTGAGGCTGCTTACGATTCACAATCTGCATTTTCTGCTTGATTTTACAAAGCAGATTCGTTCTGCTATTGCCAGTGATAATTTCCCTGAGCTGCGCGAAAGATTTTTAGAAAATTATCGAGGCTAAAACAGGATTTTTAGTTTTTATGGCGAATATAATCCTAGATAGGGGAGAATTATGAAGGAGGTGTTCCCATGCAAGGTGGAGATACTATGGCGATGATCAATGCGATCTGGCCGTTTATCTTAATGGGCGGTATCTTTTATTTTATGCTGTATCGTCCTCAGAAACAAGAACAACAAAAACGTCAGAGAATGCTTGATTCTTTGAAAAAAGGCGATAAAGTAGTGACTGTTGGCGGTATGTTTGGTGTGATTACTGCTATCAGTGAAAAAAAGGTTACTTTGAAGCTGGCTGAAGACGTGGAAGTTGATTTTGCACGTTCTGCTATCAGTGCTTTTCAAGATCCCGTCAAACAGGAAATGGCAGAAAAATAATGAAGAAACAACAATTGCGCAAGGAGTTAAAATCTTTGCGCAATCAGCTTTCTAGGGAGCAGGTTGACCGCTGGAGCAAAGAAATCTGCGAAAATATTATGCTATCGCCACAATACCATCAGGCTGACATCATTTTTGGTTATCTGGCATTCGGAAACGAACCGGATATCGACATTGTTTTAGAGCAGGCTAGACTAGCTGGTAAAACCGTTTGTGTTCCGCAGATAATTTCCAAAACAGAGATTTGCGCGGTACGGTTTGAAGGTTTTGGTCAGTTATCACTTGACCGTTACGGAATCCGCAGTGTTAGTTGTGCAGATGTTGTGATCAACCCGCATGAAATAGCTTTGGCATTGGTGCCTGGAGTGGGTTTTGCTAAAAATGGCAGCCGGATAGGCATGGGTGCAGGTTATTATGACCGCTTCTTGGTACAGGTTGATAAAGCTGTGCTGATGGGTGTGATTTATAATGCCCTGTTATGCAGGAAAATTCCAGTAGATGATTATGATAAAGCGGTGCAGTATCTGGTTACTGAAACAAACGTTACTCTTTGTGAGTAGCTTGTTTATAAAAGTTTTGATGAACTTATTAAAGGGGGCAGCTAATTTTGAGATGGAATGAATTAGGCAAATTCTTGATTATCTCTTTAGCGATAATCGGGGGTTTCTGTGTTTATATTTCGCCTTTGTCAAATTCCATTAAACAGGGACTTGATCTGCAGGGCGGTACACATGTTGTGCTGCAGGCTGTTGATACGCCTGAGTTAAAGGTTGATGATGATGCAGTTAATCGTTCGGTGAAAATCATTGAACGCCGCGTCAATGAACTTGGATTGACAGAACCGGTTATACAGCGCCAGGGGAAGGATCGTATTATTGTTGAGCTTCCTGGTGTTAAAGACCCTGATAAGGCAATTGCGATGCTTGGACGTACCGCACTTTTGGAATTTAAAGATGTCAGCGGGAAAACTGTTCTGACAGGTAAAGACTTGAAAGATGCTAAGGCGCAAATTTCTCAGGGGAATCAATCTGTTGTTGGCTTAGAGTTTAGTGATGAGGGCGGCAAAAAGTTTGCTGATCTTACCGCACGTAACATAGGTAAACCGATCGCTATTGTGTTAGACGGTGAAGTGCTGACCAATCCTGTAGTTCAGGAAGCTATAACTGGCGGCAGAGCTCAAATCTCAGGATCACGTACTATGGAAGAGGCTGAGCATTTAGCTATTTTACTGCGCAGCGGTTCTCTGCCGGTGAAAATTGAGGTTATGGAAAACCGTACTGTTGGACCAACCTTAGGTCAGGATTCTAAAGAAAAAAGTATTAAAGCTTTTGGAATCGGTGTTATCGGTGTTTTTGTATTTATGATTCTTTTTTACCGTTTGTCGGGTATTGTAGCTTGTATTGCATTATTGCTTTATGTAATGATGCTGCTTTTAGTGATGCGGTATCTGAATGCGACTCTGACTCTGCCTGGTATAGCCGGTATTATCCTGTCTATTGGCATGGCAGTAGATGCTAATGTCTTGATTTTTGAACGATTTAAAGAAGAAATTCGTAACGGTAAAACTTTACGTTCGGCGATGGATGCAGGGTTTAATCGTGCGTTCGTAACTATTTTCGACTCTAACGTAACGACTTTAATGGCTGCCGTTATTCTTTTCTACCTTGGTACAGGACCGATTAAAGGCTTTGCTGTAACACTGGCCATTGGTGTTGTCTTGAGTATGTTTTCGGCTATTACTGTTACCAAATTTTTGCTGCGCTTTTTGATTTCAAGTAATTTCAGCAAAAATCCCGCCTTCTTTGGCGTTTCTGCTCCTAAGGAGGTGAATAAATAATGTTTTCGATTGTAAAGAATTATAAAATTTTCTTTTCTATCACCATTATTTTTCTGTTGATTGGCTTTGGTTCTATTGTTACCCGTGGTTTCAATCTTGGAATTGATTTTACCGGCGGCAGTATAGTTGATCTAACTTTTGAAAATCCGGTCAGTGTGGCACAGGTTAGAGATGTTCTTAAAGAACATGATATGGGCAATAGTATCATCCAACTGGAAAACAGTGATGGCAAAACTGAAGCCAACAGTGTATTGATTCGTACTGGTGTCGTGGAAGATACTGAATTACGTGCTACGATGAGCGATTTGCAGAGCACACTTGGTAATTATCAGATACAGCGTGTCGAGCAGGTTGGCGCTACAATCGGTTCAGAACTGGTACAGCAGGCAGCTATGGCAATAGTTCTTTCCTGGGTATTGATGATTGCTTATATTACTTTTCGGTTTGAGTTTAAATTTGCAATAGCGGCAATTATAGCACTTATTATTGATATTCTGGTAGTATTGAGTTATTTCTCATTGTTCCAAATGGAAATGGATTCTTCGTTTGTTGCAGCACTGCTGACGGTAGTTGGTTATTCTGTTAACGGTACGATTGTCATTTTTGACCGCATTCGTGAAAACCTGAAAATACATCGCCGCAGCGAAAGTCTGGGCGAGATGATTGATAACAGCATTTGGCAATGTATGACAAGAACAATTTATACTGTGGCAACATCATTGTTTGCTATAGTGTCAATCTTCCTTTTTGGCGGCGAGACTATACATAATTTCTCTTTCGCCATGCTGGTTGGTTTTGCCAGCGGCGCTTATACTTCGATTTTTCTGGCTGGTCCGATGTGGATGTTCTTGAAAAATAAGAAAATTGGCGTTTGATGACTAAATAAAAATCCCTGTGCATCGCACAGGGATTTTTTATTTATCTGTAAATAGCTTGATATATTGTTGTACGGATATGAAGAATATGGATATTGGTACTAAGTTTTTATTTAAATAGAGCGACATAACCGTTGATAAAAATTCCAAGAACGATCAAAGGTAAAATATAAGTGACATAAAACCGCATCCATTTAGGAAATTTAAGACCGTTGCCGCTATCGGCTTCATTGATGAAATTGTTCCAGCCCCAACCATAACGCTGCGTACAAAATAGCAGATAAACGAGACTGCCTAATGGCAGCAGATTATTGCTGATAAAGAAATCTTCTAAATCAAGAATACAGCTTCCGGGACCTAACGGCTGGATATGGCTCCAGACATTGAAACCAAGTATACAGGGCATAGAAAGCAGGGTTATCAGCACTATATTGATATAAATAGTTTTACTGCGGCTCCAGCCAGTAAGATCGCGAATGCAGGCTGTTATATTTTCAAAGACTGCAATAACAGTAGAATAAGAGGCAAATATCATGAAAAGGAAGAATAATGCTCCCCAAAATTGTCCCCATGGCATTGCGTTAAAAACGTTAGGTAAAGTTACAAAAAGAAGATTAGGACCACTGTCCGGATTTACGCCAAAACTAAAACAGGCTGGGAAAATGATCAAACCAGAAATAAGAGCTACGGCTGTATCCAAAATAGTGATAAATACTGCCTCACCTGTTAGTGAACGTTCTTTGGCAATATAGCTTCCGAAGATAGCCAGAGCCCCTATACCAAGGCTGAGTGTAAAGAAAGCTTGCCCCATAGCGGCGAAAATAACTTCGGAAACATCTTTCTCAAAAGCTTTATTGAAATCAGGATAGAGATAATATTTAAGACCGGCTTCTGCTCCTGGTAAGAACATGGAGTTTGCGGCTAAAGCTAACATGAGGATGAGCAGGCACAGCATCATTGTTTTTGTGATTTTTTCGACACCAGCCTGTAAGCCTAAAAGACAAACGCCAAAACAAATCAGGACTGTCAGAACCATATTAAAAGTCATAGTTAGCGGATCTCCAAGCAGTCCACCAAAAAGGGCGCCTACACCCTTAGCATCAAGACCGGCAAAGTCACCAACAGCCATTTTATAAAAATAATAAAGCATCCAACCGGCAACTGTCGTGTAAAACATCATCAGGATATAGTTCCCGGAAATAGCTCCGTATTTATAAAGATGCCATTTGGTACCTTTTGGTTCTAAAACATCAAATGAAAGTGCTGCGCTGCGGCAGCTGGCGCGGCCTACTGAAAATTCTGCTACCATGATAGGCAAGCCTAGAATGAGCAGGAAAAATAGATAGATAAGGACGAAAGAGGCGCCTCCGTACATGCCAGTAATAAACGGGAAACGCCATACGTTGCCGAGGCCAATAGCACAGCCTGCAGAAATAAGGATAAAGCCAAGTCGGGAGGAGAAGTTTTCACGTTCCATAGTAATAAGAGTCCTTTCACTTTGCATCCGCAGCATATGATGAAATAATAATTATAGTAAAAACAATTATACAAAAGAATCTGATTTTTGTAAATTGTTTGTGAACTTAGAATAAGCAGAAAATAAAAAAGCATCTTGAATTTTCAAGATGCTTTTTTTGTAGAGGTAGTTCGTTTTCCGGTTAATAGTAAAGACAACCAAGGAAGTTTACATCCTAATTTAGTGATGATAATACTTGAGAGTACAGATAAAATGACCAGAAGACAATAGATCACAATAATTTTTTTGCTGGTCATAACAATTCCGCCGGCGTGACAAAGCCTGCTGATGATATCCATCCAAAAGGGATGGATAAGATAAACAATAAGCGAGTTTACTGATAAGAGATGAATAAATTTTCTGATAGGATTCGAAAGACTTGTTTTGGCAAAGACTGCACAGAAAAAAACCAGAGAACCTATTGTGTAAAGGAACCCCTGCAGACTTAATTGCTGAAATGTGTTTACCAAAATGATCAGACTGTAATTATGATAAAAATAATAATAGTAATAACTGCCGCTGATAAATAAGAACGTAAAGATGTAGAAGATACTTACTTTTGTAAAATGACTAATAATAAATTTTATAAAAGTATTATAATAAATTGCTGCCAGACCGCCTGACATAAAAATAAATAAATAATGCAGCGGCAGGTAATTTAGACGATAGTTAAAGAGGTTTTGTAAAAGTACCGGTAATTCTGTACTGTTAATATTGGGATGACATGTCCAGTAATTGAAGATGATCTGTACTAAGAACAGCAGCGTAAAACCAAGTTTAAGACTGCTGTTTTGGAAAAAGGAAAATAATTTATGCCATAATGGGAAAGTAAAGTAAAACCATAGCAGTATGACCATAAAATATAAGTGGTAGCAGGCTAAACCATAAAAGAGCAGGAAAAGGATATTTACTGGCTGCCAGTTGATGCATCCAGGCATTACAACAGAAAAATAAAGCAGATAAAACAGCGACCATACAACATATGGAAGTCCGACACTTTGCAGACGTTTTTTTAAAAAAGGCAGATAAGCTATAGTATTTTCTGGCCGGTATTGGCAGAATAAACCATAACCGGAGATAAAAAAGAAAGAGGGGACACTATAGCGTGAAAGTATTTCCAGCAGCATATATAAGAAACTATTTGGTTGCGGTGCTTCTAAGACGAAAGAACCCACGTGGATACCGATGACTCCAAGCATACAGATACCGCGCAGGTCATCGATTATTTGATTGCGTTCCGGCATAAGATACTCCTTGTTAAAGTGTATTTATTGATTTATATATTATACTCTAAGCCTGCAGGGATAGCAAAGGAAAGTATGGACAAATAAAAAAACAGACTCTTAAGAGTCTGTTTTGGGGGTATAAAACAAATGGTCAAGGATTAACTGTTGCGCGGTAAACCTGCTTGCCATCTTCAAATCCAACTATAACGGCACTTTTTACTGCATCGTGGGAAGCATCTAAAGAGGTTTTGCCGGTTACTGCCTGAAAATCTTTAGTGGCGGCTAATGCTTCTGCTACTTTTGCTGATTCATAGACACCTGCACGTTTGATGCTATCGGCTAAAAGCATGGCTCCATCATAACCAAGCACTGCGGGAGCATCCGGTTTTTGCTTATAAGTTTTAGCATAAGTATCAACGAAAGCTTTGGAAGCTTCATTTGTAGAATCGGGGCTGTAATGGTTTGTGAAATAGGTGTTGTTAAGGGCTGAGGCACCTGCTATTTCGACTAATTTAGGACTATCCCAGCCGTCGCCGCCTATAATTGGAATTGTAATACCGAGTTCACGGGCCTGTTTGCAGATTTTACCTACTTCTTCATAGTAACCAGGTATATAAATTACTTCAGGTTTAGCAGCTGCTATTTTTGTCAAAACAGCTTTAAAGTCGGAATCCTTTTGCAGGTAGGATTCTTCAATAACAACTGTACCGCCTTTTTCCATATAAGCTTTTTTGAAAAATTCAGCCAGACCTTTGGCATAGTCGCTGCTGTTATCAATATAAACAGCAGCTTTTTGAAGCTTCAGTTCATTTAAAATAAAATTAGCTCCGACAGTGCCCTGAAACGGATCAATAAAGCAAACTCTGAAAGTATTTGGTTTTACCTTACCTGTTTTGTCATCTAATGTTACTTTGGGATTAGTGGCTCCAACTGCAAGAAAAGGAACCTTAGCGGCTTCACTTACGTTAGAGGCTGCTATAGCACTGGAACTGGCAAATAGTCCCATGACAACGGGAGCTTTATCCTGATTGACCAGTTTACTCATTGCATTAGCGGCTTCTGCAGGTTCAGATTTATTGTCGGCAACGACCAGTTCAATTTTTTTCCCAAGCAGGCCGCCAGTATCATTTAACTGCTGCACAGCAAGTTTGATTCCATTTGTAATAGATGTTCCGTAAGTAGCATTATTACCTGTCAGCTCAGCAACAACGCCTATTTTAATAGTATCTGCTTTTTTGTCGCTGCCGGTACTGCAGCCGCTGACTAAAACTGACATTGCTATAAGAGAGCTTCCTATGGCTAAAGCCAGTTTTTTCTTAGTAAAATTCATGATAAATCCCCCTCGTAAATAAATTAATTATTGTAAGAAGCTTAATAAGGTTTCCTGTATTGGAGAGAAGAAGTAAAAGCAAGAGTTTTAGTTTCTTAAAGCTGCAGTACTGGAAAATAGTACGAGAAAAGTACCTTGATGCTTCTTGCTGAGATAATTGTACTTTGCATAAAAGCAAAAAGCAAGAAAAATTTGATAAAATAATGAAACTTATGCAAAAGTGTAAACAAAGGTATAGTTTCCATATCAGAATAGTATAATGAATTACCAAATTTATAGCAGGATTTAAATATTTAACAGCGAATTAAGATTTATAAAATAATATATATTCAAATATGGAAGTAATATTTTAACAAGGGTGTGGAAGGTATGCAGTTAACAACAGTACAACTTGTGAGTATAGTTATAACACTGGTTTTAACGATTTTGCCGGGCATATATGCTGGCCGTAAGGTAAAATCTGCTGATGACTATGCCTTAGGCGGCCGCAGTGCCGGGATTGGTATGGTAGCAGGCAGTATTATAGGAACTATTGTTGGCGGTGCTGCTACTATAGGTACAGCACAATTAGGCTTTCAGCTGGGACTGACCGCTTGGTGGTTTACTTTAGGATCGGGTGTTGGGTTTATCATTATGGGACTTTTTTACGCCCGTCCGCTGCGCAATAGCGGTCTGATGACGATTTCTGAGTTTTTAGTTGTAAACTTTGGGAAGAAAGCTGGCCCGATTGCTAGTTTATCTGCTACGGCAGGTATATTTTTTAGTATTGTTGCCAGTATGCTTACATCAATACATCTAATAGTGGGTCTTTTTCATGTAAGTCTGGTGACTGCTGCAACAATAATAATTGTTATTGTTGCAGCACTGGTTTTTTTTGGTGGTATCAACAGTTCTGGGATGGCTGGTATTTTTAAAATATTACTGGTGTTTGCGACTGTTTTTGTAGGTGGAATTCTTTCATATAACGATTTGGGAGGATTGACAGGAATTCGTGAAAGTTTTCCTGCTTTTCCATGGCGCAGCCTTTTTGGTAAGGGCATTGAAGATAGTCTTTTTAGTTTGTTTTCTATGGTGATTGGGGTTATTTCCACACAGACCTATGTGCAGGCTCTGTTTTCGGCAAAGGATAGTGCTACGGCAGCCGCAGGCTGTGTCACAGCGGCATTGATCGTTATTCCTGTTGGGTTACCGTCAGTTATGATAGGCATGTATATGCATGCGATGCACCCTGAAATCAACGCTATTGATGCACTGCCTTTTTATCTGTGTACATATTTGCCTGAATGGCTGGGTGGAATTGGTATTGCAGCGTTACTGCTGTCTTCGCTTGGTTCTATTTCAGGCCTGGCATTAGGAATTGGGACAATGATTTCAAGAGATATTTTTAATGATTTATTCGGCCTTCACGATGTAAAAAGATTATTGTGGATCAGTAGGTTTTCAGTATTGGCGGTTACATTCGGCGCAGTGATATTTGTTTTTCATTATCTCGATTCACTGGTGCTGCATTGGAATTATCTGTCAATGGCATTACGGGGGGCAGGGATATTTCTACCATTGACGTTTATTGTTTTCTTTAAAGGCTTAGTACCACAAGAGGCGGGTTTGACCGCAATGATTGCTGGGATACTGGTAGCCTGTCTGTGGCCGTTTATTTTTCCGGATTCGACAAATGCATTATTTCCAAGTCTGGCCTTTAATCTGTTTTTTTTAGTACCGGGAGTATTATGGACCTTATATAAAAATAAAGACAGAAAAATTTGATGTTCAACATCACTTTGCCGCCCTTGGCAGGTGATGCTTTTGCTTGGGTGCTAGAGTCGTCTTAAAGCGACTGATGTTTGCGTATATCTGTTGTGGTATAATATATAGTATAAATTTAGTGGAAAAATCTATGTTTTTTTGGAAGGAGGACTGTTGTGAGCGTAAATTTTACACATTTACATGTCCACACTCAATACAGCCTGCTTGACGGTGCCGCAAAAATAAGTGATCTGGTTGCTTACGCTAAAGAACTTGGAATGAAAAATCTGGCAATAACAGATCATGGAGTAATGTATGGTGTCGTTGATTTCTATCAGGAGGCAGTTAAGCAGGGAATCAAGCCTGTTATAGGCTGTGAAGTATATTTGACAAATGGATCAC
>URXA01000001.1 GCA_900551745.1 uncultured Phascolarctobacterium sp. | reverse complement strand
GTATCAGCCCCTTATAGGGGCTAGTCAAACCGCCGGCTATGCCGGCGGTAGTGATTGTGGACTTACAGTTTAAAAAGCATATCCATCGGGCGGTCTTTAACAGGCTCGATTTTAGCTTTTTTTTCAGGGTGGTCGATCAGATCCAGTTCTTCAGTACGTATTTTACCGCATTTATTTTCAAAATCGTCGATGATCCACTTCAAAATCTGTTCAATCTCTTTGTTGACAGAACGGCCGTTGTGATCAGCAATTACTTTTAATTTTTTCATAATCAGGGGATGAATACGCAGAGTAAAACGAGTTTGGTCCATAATTGCTCCTCCTAAAAAATATGACATCAAAGAAACGTCAATCTAACGTCGCTAAGTTTATTATAAAGAAAATATTTTATTTTGACAAGTTGTCACAAAGATTTTTTAGTTGGTGTGGACGATTTGTGATAAAATAATGACAAATGTTAAATATTCGGAGGCAAAAATGAAATTAGACGTAAATAAACAATACAGCGGCTTTGTGATCAGGCAGGCTGCTTATATCGACGAGATTCAGTCAGAAGCATATGTGATGGAGCACACTTACAGCGGTGCCAGACTTTTATATTTAGGTAACAATGATGATAATAAGGTTTTTTCGATCAGCTTCAGGACGCCACCGTATGATGATACAGGTGTGGCGCATATTTTAGAGCATTCAGTGTTGTGCGGTTCGCGCAAGTATCGCTTAAAAGAGCCATTTGTAGAACTGGTTAAAGGTTCAATGAATACTTTTCTGAACGCAATGACTTATCCTGATAAGACTATGTATCCGGTTGCCAGCCGCAACGCCAAAGATTTTCAAAATCTGATGGATGTTTATCTGGACGCTGTTTTTTATCCGCTGATTTATGAAAATCCCTATACCCTGCGCCAGGAGGGCTGGCATTATAATATTGAGGCACCGACGGACGCTTTGAGCTATAACGGGGTCGTCTATAATGAAATGAAGGGCGTATTTTCTTCTGCTGATGCTTTGCTTGACTATGAGGCAATGAAGGCATTGTTCCCCGACACGCCGTACAGCTTTGAATCCGGCGGCCATCCGGATGCTATCCCAGAATTGACTCAGGAAGCTTTCGAGCATTTCCATACCACTTATTACAGCCCTGAAAATTCATTTATTTATCTGTATGGCGATATGGAGATCGAAACAACACTGCAGTATCTGAACGACGAATATTTGAGCGGCTTTAAACGCACCGGCGCAGTGAACTCGGAAATACCTCTGCAGAATGCTTTTGCCAGAACTCAGGAAGTTCTTGGCACTTATCCGGTTGGAGCTGACGAAGCTACCGAAGATAAAACTTATCACGAACTGCATATAGTTACTGGTGATGCACGTGATGTTAAAACCTCGATGGCATTAAGAGTATTGGAAAGTGTTCTGCTGGAAGGTAATTCGGCGCCGCTGCGTCTGGCGTTGCTGCAATCCGGTGTTGCCAAAGACATCAGCGGCTCTTATGCCGGAAGCTACCGCCAGCCGATCTTTTCGATTAAAGCCGCCGGTTCCAAACAGGAACAGCGCGATAAATTTATCAGTATTATTTATCACACGCTGCAGCAGCTGACGATCAACGGCATCGATAAAGAGCTGTTAGAGGCACATCTCAATTATCTGGAATTTAAGCTGCGGGAAGCTGATTTCGGCGCTTATCCCAAAGGCTTGATTTATGGTATCAGCGTGATGGATTCCTGGCTGTATGACGGAGATCCTTTAGCAGGTCTGCGCTATACTGAGGCTTTACAGCAGCTGCGCGAAGGTATCAAAACACGTTATTATGAGCAGCTGATTGAAAATTATCTGCTGGACAATACCCATAAGGTTATAGTGACTCTGAATCCTGAGCAGGGGAAAGAGGAACGGGAGCAGGAAGTACTGGCAGAAAAAATGGCTGCGCTCAAAGCGTCGATGGATACTGAAACTATTGCCCAAAATATCGAACTGTGCAGCGAACTGCACAAACGCCAGGCTGCAGCTGATACTGCCGAGGCGCTGGAAACGATCCCGCTGTTGGAACGCAGCGATATCAGACGTGAAGTAGAAGTTACAGAAACTGTTTTGAAACAGCTGGGAACAAACGATATCTTATATGTACCGGCTTTTACCAATAAAATAGCTTATCTGAACTGGTATTTTGATCTGACAGGTATTGATAAAGACCTGTTGCCTTACTGTTATCTGCTCAGTGATGTGCTTGGAAAATTTAATACCGACAAGTATACCTATCAGGAGCTGGCCACGGCCTCTAACAAATATACCGGCGGTGTTTCTTTCCAGATGCATGCTTACTCAGCTGCCGACGACGCTAACGATTATACGATCAAGTTCACCGTTCAGGCTAAAGCGCTGACGGCTAATCTGGATAAATTGTTCGACATTCTGCAGGCAGTTGCGCTTGGCAGTAAAATAGACGACGCCAAACGACTGCAGGAAATTTTAGACGAAGTAAAAACAGATTGGGACAGCAGCTTCTTTTCTCGGGGGCAGACTGTAGCCTGTACCCGTCTGGCTTCATATTTTTCAACGGCAGCCCGAGTCAATGAACAGGATCAATTCAGCTATTACGAATTTTTAAAAGAGCTGTCAGCCGACTTTGCTGGCAGGGCAGAGGATACCTTAGCAAAATTAAGGCAGCTGTTGGGTATTTTCTTTGAAAGCAGCAAATATCTTCTGGCTTATTCCTGTGAAGAAAGCGAACGGATGCTGGTTTTAGAGCAGGCTCTGAATTTTGCAGCTTTACTGCCGCAGTCAGCTGTTGCCGGTAAAACACCGCAGTTTTTAGAGGCGCCGGGAGAAAATGAAGGGATCATGACACCCGGCAAGGTACAATATGTTGCTGCCGGCGGTGATTTTCACAAATTTGGCTATCAGTTCCACGGCGCAATGAAGGTACTGGAAACTATCCTGCGTTACGAATATCTGTGGACTAAAATCAGGGTACAGGGCGGCGCTTACGGTGCGACGGCGCGTTTTGACCGTAACGGGACCATGTTTTTTGCTTCCTACCGTGATCCGAAGCTGAAAGAATCGCTGCAGGCATATTATGATATGCCGTCCTGGCTCGAAAAACTGGAGCTCTCGGAACGTGAGCTGACAAAATACATCATCGGCACGATCAGCGGTCTGGATACGCCTCTGACCAACTCCATGCGTTTGGAGCAGGCTGGAGTTTATCATCTAAAACAGGTAGATACGGCAATGCGGCAGCAAATGCGCAGTGAGATCATAGACTTGACGAATGCCGACCTGCAGAAGCTGGCGCCGCTGATCAGGGATACACTAAGCGAGAAGTATTTGTGTGTTGTGGGCAGCAGCCAAAGTATCGAAGCTAATAAAAATATTTTTACTAAAACTCAGCATATTTAAAGCTGGTTCAAAAGTGAAGTCGAACATAGAGCTGCGGCGCTTTGTTCGACTTTTATTTATTTCTATGCTATATTTGTAGTAGAAATCGAGTGAGAAATGGGGCGTTACGATGACTGAAGTTAGCTTGGGCAAAACAGGGATCACTGTCAATAAAAACGGTTTTGGCGCACTGCCGATCCAGAGGATACCGCAGGACGACGCAGTAAAATTGGTGCGCAGGGCGTTTGAACGAGGTATAAATTTTTTTGATACGGCCCGTAGTTATACGGACAGTGAAGCAAAGCTTGGCGTCGCGCTAAAGGGTATCCGCGAGCAGGTATTTATTGCGACTAAAACACCGTCTGTTACAGCAGCAGGATTCTGGAATGACCTGGAAACCAGTCTGCGCCTGCTGCAAACTGATTATATAGATATTTATCAATTTCATAATCCTGCCTTTTGCCCTAAACCGGGTGACGGCAGCGGCTTGTATGAAGCGATGCAGCAGGCCAGGGAACAGGGGAAGATCCGTTTCATCGGCATTACTAACCATCGTTTGGCAGTAGCCGGCGAGGCCATAGAATCTGACTTGTATGCAACGCTGCAGTTTCCTTTCAGTTATCTGACGACTGAGAAGGAACTGGAGCTTGTCCGTGCATGTGCTGCTCACGGCATGGGCTTTATTGCCATGAAGGCACTGGCGGGAGGGCTGATAAATAATTCTGCAGCCGCTTATGCTTATTTGGCGCAGTTTGATCATGTACTGCCTATTTGGGGTGTGCAGCGTGAAAATGAACTGGATGAATTTTTGAACTATATCGACTGCCCACCGCTTCTGACAGCAGAGCTGCAGACAGTAATCAATAAAGACCGGCAGGAGCTGATCGGCAGTTTCTGCCGTGGCTGCGGCTATTGTATGCCTTGTCCGGTGGGAATAGAGATCAATTCCTGTGCCAGAATGTCGCTGATGATCAGGAGAGCACCGCAGGCAGCGCAGCTTACTGACAAGGCCCAGGCTATGATGAAAAAGATCGAAGACTGCCTGCACTGCGGTAAATGTGAGGCAAAATGCCCTTATGGCCTGGATACTCCCAGACTGCTGGAAGAAAACTATCAGGATTATCGAGAAATATTAGCGGGAAAGATGATCTGAAGCAAACTGCTTAAAAGCGCAGGCTTAGTGCCTGTGCTTTTTTATATAGTTTTGTCTACAGAAAAAGCAGGGAGTTACAGTAAAGATTTTTTAAGAAAATTTAAAAAAGTAAAAGGAGAAACGCAATTTATGGCGAATACAATCAGGTAACCTAAATTGTGAAAACTTAGAGGAGGCAGAAGAATGCATACTTACAGTATGGAGCTTGGCGGCAGAACGCTTACCATGGAAATCGGTAAGATCGCTAAGCAGGCAAATGGAGCCGTATTGGTTCGTTATGGCGATACCGCAGTAGTTGTTGCGGTAACTGGTACAAAAACACCCAGGGAAGGAGTAGACTTCTTTCCGTTGACTGTAGATTTTGAAGAAAAAATGTACGCTGTCGGTAAAATCCCCGGCGGCTTTATCAAACGTGAAGGCCGTCCCGGCGAGCAGGCCATTTTGACCAGCCGTCTGATCGACCGTCCGATCCGTCCGATGTTCCCTGACGGGTATCATAATGATGTGCAGATAGTAGCTACTGCTGTATCTGTTGACCCTGATAATGCTCCGGATATGCCGGCAATGATCGGCGCTTCCTGCGCTTTATCTATTTCCGATATCCCCTTCGAAGGCCCGATCGCAGGTGTACGCGTTGGTCTTGTCGATGGTGAATTTGTTATCAATCCTACTGTGGAACAGGCTAAGGTCAGCCTGCTGAACCTGGCTGTTGCCGGTACTAAAGACGCTATTTTGATGGTTGAGGCCGGTGCGAAAGAAGTTTCTGAAGAAACAATGCTTGACGCTATCTGGTTTGCCCACGGCGTTATTAAAGAGCTGGTAGCCTTCCAGGAAAAAATCATGGCTGAAGTCGGTAAACCTAAAATGGAAGTTCCTGTTTATGAACCTCCTGCTGAAATCGCTGCCGAGATCGAAGCCTATGGCGCAGATAAACTGAAAGAAGCTTTGATGGATGCTAATAAATTAGAGCGTGAAGAAAACGTTGCTAAGGTAAAAGCTGAAATCGCAGAAGTTTTCATTGAAAAATATCCTGATAATGCAAAAGACGTAGCTTACATCACGCAAAAGCTGGTGAAAAAGATCGTTCGCCGTACTATTTCCGTTGATAAGATCCGTCCTGACGGACGTCAGCTGGATGAAGTACGTCCTGTTACCTGCGAAGTAGGCCTGCTTGCACGTCCGCATGGCAGTGCGCTCTTTACCCGCGGCCAAACTCAGATCCTCAACGTTCTGGCACTCGCTCCGCTGCGTGAAGCACAGATCCTTGACGGTTTGGGAGTAGAAGATACTAAACGTTATATCCATCATTATAATTTCCCGCCGTACAGCGTTGGTGAAACCAAACCCATGCGCAGTCCCGGACGTCGTGAGATCGGTCACGGCGCTTTGGCAGAACGTGCTTTACTGCCGGTCATTCCTTCCGAAGACGAATTCCCGTATGCTATCCGTCTGGTTTCCGAAACTCTGGAATCTAACGGTTCTTCCTCTATGGGCAGCGTCTGCGCCAGCACCCTGTCTTTGATGGATGCAGGCGTACCTATCAAAGCACCTGTAGCAGGCGTAGCCATGGGTCTGGTCAAGGACGGCGAATATTTCACTATCCTCACCGATATCCAGGGTCTGGAAGATGCCTTGGGCGATATGGACTTTAAAGTTGCCGGTACTGATAAAGGTATCACTGCAATCCAGATGGATATCAAAATCGACGGTATCAATAAAGATATCTTCACTCAGGCTTTGGCACAGGCTAAGCGCGGCCGCGACCATATCATGGGTATCATGATGGAATGCATTTCCGAACCGCGCAAAGAGCTGTCTCAATATGCTCCGAAAATCACTACGATCAGCGTAGATCCTGAAAAAATCAGCAAAGTAATCGGCCCCGGCGGCAAAATGATCAAAAAAATCGTTGAAGAAACCGGTGCTAAAATCGATATCGACGACAGCGGTAAGGTTTTCATCGCTGCAGTAAACAGCGAGTCTGCTGCTAAAGCTATTGATATGATCCACGGTATCGTTGCTGATGCTGAAGTTGGCAAGGTTTATACCGGTAAAGTTACCCGCCTTATGAATTTCGGCGCTTTTGTCGAGATCCTGCCGGGTAAAGAGGGTCTGGTCCATATTTCCCAACTTTCTACCGAACGTGTAGGCAAGGTTGAAGATGTGGTTTCTGTTGGCGATGAAATCGTTGTCAAAGTAACCGAGATCGACCAAAAAGGCCGCATCAACCTTTCCCGCAAAGCTGTTTTGGCTAACGGTTTGGAAAAATAAGCAAGAAATTTAAGATCCCGCTGATTCCTTCGGCGGGATTTTTTATAAGCGAGGTGTACTATGAAAGTAAGAGGCTTTGAAAAAATCACTAAATATGCTGCGGTCGAGTTTTCGATGCCGGAGCGTAAAACACAGAAATCTGCAGGCTATGATATCTGTCTGCCGGAAGATATAGAACTGCTGCCAGGAAAATTGCAGCTGGTACCGACTGGTATCAAGGCCTATATGCAGGATGACGAATATTTAGGCGTGCATATCCGTTCCAGCATCGCCGTAAAAAAGCATATTTCTCTTGTTAATAATCAGGGCATCATTGATGCCGACTATTATAATAATGCAGATAACGAGGGCCATATCATGCTGGCGTTGCTTAATATGGGGACTGAACCTGTAGCGCTTGCCAAAAATGAGCGTGTGGCCCAAGGCATCTTTTATAAATATCTGGTAGCAGATGGAGATGCCGATATTGACAAAGCTGTTCGCGGCGGTGGTTTTGGCAGTACCAAGTCCTAATGATTTGATTGCTGTATAATATCTTTAAAAATATTTAGAAACAAAAAACTCTGCCATCATAGGCAGAGTTTTACTGCTTATTACACCAGCTTTTTGAAGTAGCTGTTGACGAACATCAGATAAAAGACTATAGAAATTGCCATTGTTGCCAATTCTGCGAAAGGTACAGAGAGCCAGATACCGTTGATGCCTATAATTGAAGGCAGGGTAAATAAGGCTGCCAGTACGAATATCAGCGAACGCAGCAGCGAGATGATGCCTGCGATCAGTCCGTTACCTATCGCGGTATAGAAGCCGGCTATAAAGATGTTGAAGCCCAGGAAGATAAAGCAGTAGGAGAACATCCTGAAACCGTGTACTGCTAAATCAATGACCTGCTGGTTATCGCCGATGTACCAGGAGATGATGTTGGCGCCGTAAAAACGGGCTAAGGTGAAGACCGCCAGGGAGCCAAAGAGAATGGCTTTTTTACAGTGATCGATGATCTCGCCCAGGCGTTTTTTGTTTTGCGCGCCGTAGGCATAGCTGATGACAGGCTGTGCGCCTGTTGCGATACCAAGATAGATGCTGATGAGGAAGTAGAAGATGTTGATGTTGACGGCCATAGCCGCAACGCCATCCTCGCCGGCAAATTTGATAATGGCGATATTAAAGAAAATCGTTACGATACCCGAGGAAAGCTCGGTGAGCATTTCGCCGGCGCCGTTGAAGCTGGACTTGATAAAGTACCATTTGTTCCAGTGGAATTTGGTAAATTTCAGGTTTGTTTCGTAGAGTTTGAAATAAACCAGACCCATCAGCGTGGAGATGGCGATCGAGGTGATCGTAGAGATCGAGGCGCCGAATACGCCCCAGCCTAAAACAACGATCGTATAATAGTCTAAGACGATGTTGAGGATAAAGCCTGTTAAGGACATTATCAGAGAATAGGCAGGTCTGCCGTCCAGACGGATATAATATTCGAGGAACAGCTTGATCGCCAGGATCGGCGTACCTAAAATCATATATTTAAGGTAAGTTTTACAATCTTCAAACAGCAGCGCTGTAGAACCCAGAGAATAAATAATACGGTCCATATTAAAGTAAGCGATGATTGCAAAAATTGCCGTAAATCCCGTCAGAAACCAGAACATTGAGGTGAAGTAGGTGTTGGCTAAACGGCGTTTGCCTTCGCCCAGCTTAATACCGACCAGGGCACAGGAGCCGCAGGTAAACATGACGGCCAGACCCCAGATAAGGTTTGAGTAAGGCAGGACGATATTGATAGCGGCCATGGCGTTAGTTGATACGTATTGTGCCAGGAACCAGCTGTCGATCGCTGAATAGAACGATACCAGCACCATTGTAACTACGGACGGGAAAATATATAAGATGAAGTCCGAGAAACTTTGTTTTACATTTATTTTGCTATACATTTGGGACACCCTTTCCGAAACTTGCGCAAGTTCCTGTATCTATATCCTACCTTAGCGGTAATATTAAAGCAAATGAGGAATATTGAGGAGATTGAAGGAGATTGGAGGAGCTTTGAGGAGTTTGGGAAAAAATTTGTTTCCCGGATTTTAAATCGTGATAGAGGCCTTAAATCGCCTTTAGTTACAAAAAAAGTAAAAAAAGTTATATTTTAAAGAAATTTAACGTTTTTGTTTGACAAGTGTATAGCGCAGAGATATAATAAATCTAATAGAATATTATTAGATAGAGGAGCGGAAAGCAAGAGTACTTCGCGGAGAGGGATCGCTGAAACGAAGGAAAGGGTAACCGCCGAAGTATAACGGCAGCCATGCGGTTATACTGGGCCGTCGGTAAAAAACCGCCGGACTGTCGCCTTACAGGCGGAGGGCTATCTCAACTATGCAGATTATATTTGTATGTAACAATGCTGTTGACCGTTGAGTATTGCTCTCAACGGTTTTTGATTTTTATAAGGAGTGTGAAATTAATGATTAAGGTTTTAGTTAATGGCGCTTTGGGACGTATGGGCAGCGAGGTCGTGAAAACTGTTCTTGAACAGGAGGATATGGAGCTTGTTGCCGCAGTCGATGCTTTTGGCGCCGATAAAATGATTCCTGTTAAAAACGGTAATCAGATGGCAGTGGCTACTGATCTTAAAGCCAAACTGATGGTAGTAAAGCCTGATGTAGTTGTTGATTTTACCCGCCCTGATGTAGTAATGGCATCGCTGCGTACCGTGCTGTCGGCAGGCGTTCGTGCAGTTGTTGGTACGACAGGCTTCAGCGATGCTGATCTGGCAGAGCTGGACGAGTTGGCTAAAGCTAATAATACAGGTATTCTGATCGCTCCTAATTTTGCTTTAGGGGCAATCTTGATGATCAAGCTGGCCTGCGAGGCAGCAAAATATTTTCCTAATGTTGAGATCATTGAGCGTCATCATGATAAAAAGCTTGACGCTCCTTCAGGGACTGCGGTTATTACAGCCCAGAAAATCGCCGAGGTGCGCCAGGAAATGCATCAGGGCCATCCTGAAGAAAAAGAGCTGTTGGCAGGTGCCCGCGGCGCTGATTATAAAGGTATGAAGATCCACAGCGTGCGTTTACCCGGATATGTGGCTTCTCAGGAGGTCATTTTCGGAAGTCAGGGCGAAACTCTCCGCATCAGCAACGAACCGGTCAACCGTGAATGTTATATGCCCGGTGTGATGCTTGGCTGCCGCAAGATGATAGATAAAGTTGGTTTGACTTATGGCTTGGATAAGCTGTTATAATAAAATTTACGGAGGGGAAGCAGATGAAAAAATATAATGTGGCTATTTTAGGCGCTACCGGAGCGGTAGGAGCCGAGTTTTTGAAACTTATTGAGGAAAGGAACTTTCCGTTTGCCGAATTACGCCTGCTGGCTTCTAAACGCAGCGCCGGTAAAGAAATAGCTTTTATGGGTAAAACCTACACTGTTGAAGAAGCTACTTTCGATTCCTTTAGGGGTATAGATATCGCTTTGTTTGCAGGCGGTTCCATTTCTAAAGATTTCGCTCCGCATGCTGTGAAAGCCGGCGCGGTGGTCATTGATAATTCCAGTGCTTTCCGTATGGACCCTGAGGTGCCGTTGGTCGTACCTGAGGTCAATCCGCAGGCTATTTTGAAGCATAAAGGTATTATCGCCAACCCTAACTGTTCTACTATTATTATGGTTATGGCTTTAAAACCTATTTATGACCTGGCAAAAATAAAGCGTGTCATCGTATCTACTTATCAGGCTGTTTCCGGTGCAGGCAAAGAAGGTATCGACGAGCTTGACGCTCAGGTGCGGGAACATAGTGAGGGCAGGGAAATGACTGCGAATATCCTTCCTTCCGCCAGCGCTGAGAAGCATTATCCTATTGCCTTTAATCTGATTCCTCAAATAGATGTTTTCTGCGATAATCTTTATACTAAGGAAGAAATGAAGATGGTCAATGAAACGAAAAAAATCATGGAGGATTATGAAATGCGGATTACTGCTACTACGATCCGCGTACCTGTTTACCGCAGTCATTCCGAGTCTGTAAATATCGAGCTGGAAAAAGAAGTCGATCTGGTGGCTATGCGCGAAGCACTGGCAAAATTCACGGGCGTTACTGTGCAGGATGATCCTTCTAAGCAGGAATATCCGATGCCGTTATATACTTCCAAAAAAGACGATGTTTATGTGGGACGTCTGCGTAGGGATGAATCCTGTGAGAAGTCTTATAATATGTGGGTCGTCGGCGATCAGATCCGTAAAGGCGCTGCGCTGAATACTTTACAGATCGCCGAAACGATGATCAAAAATGGCTGGATCTAAGATAGGAGAGCGACACAGTTCATGAAAATTTTAGTGCAAAAGTTCGGCGGTACCTCCGTTGCTTCACAGGAAGCGCGCATCGCTGTTAAGGATAAGGTGCAGAAAGCCGTACGCAGCGGTTTTGCCCCGGTTGTAGTTGTTTCTGCGATGGGACGCAAAGGAGAGCCTTATGCTACTGATACCCTGATCAAGGTACTGAAAGAAACTAATCTTTCAGTCAACGTGCGCGAACTGGATATGATGATGTGCTGCGGCGAGATCATGGCAGCCTGCGTTATGGCAGCTACGCTGCAGAAATTCGGGATCAATGCCATGGCGCTTACGGGCGGTCAGGCCGGGATTATTACAGATTCTCAGTTTGGTGCGGCACGGATCAAAAATATCAATGTCAGCAATTTGCATCATTTATTGGAATCAGGCGTTATTCCTATTGTCTGCGGGTTTCAGGGCATGACGGAAAATAACGGCAAATTTACTACTTTGGGCCGCGGCGGCAGTGATACTACGGCTGCTGCATTAGGCGCTGCTTTGCATGCTGAATGTGTCGAGATTTATACCGATGTCGAAGGTATTATGACAGCGGATCCGCGTTTGGTCAAAGAGGCTTCGATACTGAAGCAGATCTCTTACGGTGAAGTTTGTCAAATGGCGCATCAGGGTGCAAAGGTTATCCATCCGCGCGCAGTAGAGATCGCAATGAAGAAAAATATACCGCTGGTCGTAAAATCTACGTTCAGCGATGCTCCCGGCACACTCATTACAAATGATTGTGCAGAAACGGAAGAGGATACTTCTATTAATGAACGCAGGCTGGCCAGCGGCGTAACTCACCTGACTGATTTGGCTCAGTTCCGGGTCGCGCTCAATCCTGAGGATATCGCCAGCGGACGCAAGCTGTTTGAGGATCTGGCAGATGCCGGGATCAGCGTAGGCTGTTTGAATTTATCTGAGAGCAATGCTATGTTTGCGGTTTTTGCCGATGATGTGGAGCATACAAATAAAGTTTTAAACGGTACGGATTTTGAATATACTCTAACCGAGGATTGCGCCAAGGTTTCGGTTGTAGGTTCGGCGATGCGCGGCGTCCCCGGTGTTATGGCTAATTTTGTTGCAGCGCTTACCGGCTGCAAAATAAGCATCCTGCAGACTGTGGATTCTGATACGACTATCTCAGCGATAATCAAACAGGAACATCTGATCGATGCTGTGACGGCGCTTCATAAAGCGTTTAAATTATAAGCGAGGTGTAAGCAATGAAAAATCCTTATTTTGGCAGACTTTTGACCGCTATGGTTACTCCTTTTAATGCTGATGGCAGCGTCAATTATGAAAAGGCAGCCGATCTGGCTGAATGGCTTATCAATAATGGTTCCGACGGCTTGGTCGTAGCAGGCTCTACCGGCGAGGCTGCTACTATGAGTGCAGAGGAAAAACTGGAATTGTTCCGCGTAGTTGTTAACCGTATCAACAAACGCGTGCCTGTTATTGCCGGTACAGGTTCTAATAACACTGCTGATTCTGTCAAAATGACGAAAATGGCCGAGGCAATGGGTGTAGATGGTGTTTTGATAGTTGGTCCGTATTACAACAAGCCGACACAGGAAGGTTTTTACCAGCATTTTGCAGCTGTGGCGCAAAGTACAGGACTGCCTATCATTGTTTATAATGTTCCGGGACGTACAGCTTCCAATATCTCTCCGGCGATAGTAGCACGTCTGGCTGCTGATTTTGAGAACATTGTTGCGATCAAAGAAGCTGCAGGCAATGTTGCTCAGGTTGCCGAGCTTTATTCGGTCCTGCCGGAAGATTTTACGATCTACAGCGGTGACGACGGACTGATTCTGCCGTTTATGTCTGTCGGCGCGACCGGGCTTATTTCTGTACTCAGCAATATTGGCGGCGGTATCTTGCAGGATGTTATGCAGGCTTATGAAGACGGCCGCGTACGCGAAGCTGCAAAATTGAATGCGGGAATGGTGCCGCTGGCAAACGCTATGTTTATCGAAACCAATCCTATCCCGGTAAAAGCTGCGGTAACGCTTGTTACCGGCATTGATGCTGGGCAGCCACGTCTGCCGCTTACCCCGATGGAACCGGCAAATAAAGCAAAAATGGTCGCCGTTCTCCAAGAATACGGCCTTGTAAAATAATGGCTAAATTAGTAGTGATCATTCAGTGTGACATCGTGCAGAAAAAATGCGTTGGTTATGCCTGCATGAAATCGTTTTATGAGCGCAGCGGCAGATTTACCGGTTATGATGCCGATACCAAATATATGACGATTACCTGTGGCGGCTGCTGTGGGGCGGGTGTAGCCGGAAAAATCGAAGATTTGAACCGTAAGCTTAAACGCTGGGGCGATGATCGCAGGGATGTTGTGGTGCATCTAGCATCGTGCGTCGTATCAGACAATTATCACCGTCCGCCTTGCCCACATAGAGACTACATCAAGACGATCGTAGAACGTAAAGGTTACCCTGTTATTTTTGGTTCGTACATTTCCAAAACTGCAGAGAAAAAACGTCAGGACGGCATTTACGAAGCTTTTTAATGCTTGCTGCTACCGTAGTTTTATTATAAAACTACGGTAGTTTTTCTGTGTTTGGGGCAGGATTTTTACCCTCGGTACAGAATTTAATAATTATCGAATTAAATAAGACGCTCAAATCTGTCAGCTTCAGTAAACAGGCTGAGGCCGTGGAGAAGACAGGTAAATATACCGGTGTTTTGCCGGCAATAATATTTGTTAACATTGGTTTAGGAGGTAGTTTTTGTGATTAAAAACTTTTTATTTTTATGTATGACGCTGATGATATTGCTGATGCCTAAAGGATCTGTAGAGGCAGCGGGTATTACTACTTATGAAAAATTTATCAGCCCGGCTTACTGGACGGAACATAATGCTGACGGTGATAAAGTAGTACTCAATGCGGCTGGCGTTGCGGCTTTCAATAAAAAGATCATTGCCGCGTCGCCAACAGTTTATGATATGGCGGCTTATCCTAAAACACTGAGCGGTAAAACAGTAGCAGCTTATGTCAATACGCATACAGATTTGAGTGATCAACTGTACAGGGAAGGTAAGCTCGTCAGTGATAATTATAAAAATATCCTGCGTTCACAAACTAATGCGGCGGCAATACCGGCTGAGGTTACTGTGCGTTATGGCGTTACTGTAAGGCGTACTAATCTGCGTAATCTGCCGACAGGTGAAGGGTTGTTTTTTTATGCCAGTGACCGTAATTTTGATGCTTTGCAGGAAACAGCTTTGGATCCGGGTGAGGCTGTCGCTATTTTGCATACTAGTACTAACGGTTATTTTTATTATGTGCAGGCTTATAATTACCGTGGCTGGCTGTCTAAATTTGATGTTGCCGAAACTGACCGCAGCACCTGGTCGCGTTATGCGGAGCCAAAGAATTTTCTGACCGTGGTTGCTAAGGATTACGCCTTAAAGGCAGACGGAGCTCAGGTTTTATTCCAGCAGGGCGCACGTTTACAGCTTGCTGATAAAAAAACATCTGCCTATACGGTAAAGGTTCCTGTCAGGACTAAAGAGGGCAAGCTGCAGGAAGATAAGGTAGTTTTGGCTGTCAATGCTTCGCTGCACGAAGGTTATCTGCCTTATACGACTAATAATATTATTCGCAGCGCTTTTCAATTTTACGATTCTGTATACGGCTGGGGCGGACTGCAGCAAAGCGTCGATTGTTCCAGTTTTATCAGTAATGCTTACCGTACAGTAGGTATTTTTCTGCCGCGCAATGCTGACGAGCAGGAAACAAGCGCAGGTATCCATAAAAAAATGGGCAATATGAGCAGTGCTCAGCGAGCTAATGTCGTAAAAGGTTTAACTCCTGGTTCTACACTGCATATGGATGGACACGTGATGTTATATCTCGGTTCCTCTAACGAGATTCCATATGCTATTCATTCTCTGGGCAGCCATTATACAGGCGGTACGCGTCATAGTGTAATGAAGGTAGTTGTCAGTGATTTGAATCTGCAGAAATCAAATGGCAACACATATTTGGATGAGTTGACTACCTGTGTAACTTTCAGATAAAAATAAAAATGATAAAGGAGCAGTATTATGGATTTAGATCAGGAAACAGTAAAAGAGTTAGTAAAATCAGTGATAGATGGTTTTGAAGAAGAAAGTATAGTCAATGCGGAGTCTGTTACCTTGTTTTTGTGCAGGGAATGTCTGCCGTACTTAACGAAACTGAATATTCCAGCTAATATAGTGCAGGCTGTCAATGGGCTGGCTGAAAAAAATGAAGATTTGACAGCAGCAGGAAGCTTGACTGATCTTGTTATAGCGCAGGACGGAAGATTGCAGAGAGTTATTGTTGCCGGTTTTGGCAAAGGTTATGAATGTAAGCCGAACAATCTGCGTAAAGCTGCCGGCAGTGCCGCCAGGGCTCTGATTGCTGCCAAAATAAAGCAGACTGCTGTTGTGGCACCGATTCTTTCTAATCCGGCAAGGACCCATTACTTAGCTGCTTTGGCTGAGGGGCTGGTTTTGGGAGGTTATCAATTTACGGAATGTAAAGGCAAACCTGAATCTAAACCGGAACTTGATTTTTCTATTATTTCCGGTATTCCAGATGCTGAACGGGTGCTTGCAGAAGCTGAGGTTGTGGCAGATGCGGTTTGTTATACACGCGATCTGGTCAATCGGCCCGGCAATTTAGTGACTCCAAGCGTTATGGCTGAAGAAGCAGAAGCATTGGCTCTGGAATATGATATGGAATTTGAAATTTTAGACGTAACGATGATGGAAGCGATGGGCATGCATGCTTTACTGGCTGTAGGGCAGGGCTCTATCCATCCTCCGTGTCTGGTTACAATCAAATATAATGGAGCAGGTGCTGCGCCTTATACTGCTTATGTTGGTAAGGGTATTACTTTTGACAGCGGCGGTATTTCGATCAAGCCCAGTGACAATATGGGTGAGATGAAAGACGATATGGCTGGCGCTGGTGCAGTTTTAGGCGCATTAAGGGCTATTGCCGCACTGAAAATACCCTGCAATGTGATGGGGATCATTGCCTGTGCTGAAAATATGCCTTCCGGCAGCGCCCAGCGTCCCGGAGATGTTGTAAAAGCAGCTAACGGTAAAACGATCGAGGTTATTTCGACAGATGCCGAAGGACGTATGGTCTTGGCAGATGCGGTCTGGTACGCCTGCAAGCAGGGCGCAGCCAAGGTAGTTGATATAGCAACGCTGACTGGCGGCGTTATCGTTGCTTTGGGGACAGAAACAGCTGGTGTTGTCGGCAACGATGATGTTTTGATCAGACAGCTTATCGAAGCCGGTAAAAAAGCAGGTGAAAGCTACTGGCAGCTGCCTGCACTGCCGGAATGTAAGGAAGCTTTGAAAAGTGATGTTGCCGACCTGCTCAACAGTGCAGGTCGTGAAGCCAGCTGTATCAGCGGTGGATTGTTTATCGGTGAATTTGTCGAAGCAGGGATACCCTGGGCCCATATTGATATCGGCGGTACTTCTACAGCTGCTAAAACTTCCGGCTTTAAAGTTAAGGGTGGTACCGGATTTGGCGTTAGTACACTGATCAAGCTGGCGCAGGAAATGTAAAATGTTAGTAGATCTGCATACTCATAGCACAAGTTCAGATGGCACCTATACTCCGGCAAAGCTTGTAGAAGCGGCAGTTGCTGCTAAAATAGGCGTACTGGCCTTGACTGATCACGATTCTGTAAATGGCATTGTTCAAGCAGAAGCCGCTGCTGCAAATATAAAAAACGCTCCCCGTATCATCAGAGGCGTAGAGCTTGGTACCCAGGCCGGTGAGGCCAGCGTACATATTTTAGGATATCATATTGATATCAGTAATGAGCGTTTGCTGACGAAAATGCATGAAATGCGCCATGCGCGCGAACTCAGGCTGCAGAAGATTCTTCAGAAAATAGCGGCTTTGGGCTATTATGTAGAGGTGGCCGAATGTGATCCTGACAACAGAGCGGTCGGACGTCCACATGTGGCTAAAGCTTTAGTTGCCAAAGGGTATTTTGCTACGGTGCAGGAAGCCTTTGACGTGCTTTTAAAGAGAGGCAGGCCCGGTTATGAACCGCAGCCTAAGTTATCGCCGGAGGAAGCAGTAGAGCTGCTGCATCAGGCAGGAGGCCTGGCGGTGCTCGCACATCCAAGTGAATTGGAAGATAAACCGCTGGTGGACTGTTTGATGAAGAATGTCAAATTTGACGGTATCGAAGTCTATCATCCTTCCGCAGATATAAACGAGCAAAAATACTGGCTGAAGCTGTCGCAGAATTTTGATTTGCTGGTTTCTGGCGGTTCTGATTTTCACGGAGTGAGCGGGCGTTTTCCTGAGCAATTAGGAATTTTTGAAGTTTTATATACAAATGTCAAAAATGTGATAGAATATAAACAATAAATTTAAGTCGGATTTGCGGAGGCCTTTATGAAAGTAGTAGCTTTTGTAGGTCCCAGCGGTACTGGTAAAAGTCATCGAGCGATAGGTATTGCCCATAAAAATAATTGTGATGCTATCATTGATGACGGATTACTTATCAAAGGAACCAAAATATTAGCCGGAACTTCTGCTAAAAATGAAACGAATAGAATACAGGCGGTCAAGCGTGCTATTTTTACTGAAGAAGATCATGCAGAAGCTGTGCGTGAGGCTTTGGCAGGTAATGACGTCCGGCGGCTGCTGATTTTGGCTACTTCCGACAATATGATAGAGAAAATAGTTAAGCGTTTGGAGTTACCTGAGCCTGAAAAGACTGTTTATATTCAGCAGATTGCTTCCAAGCAGGAGATAAAAAAGGCGAAACAGGCTCGGCTGCGCGACGGCAAGCATATTGTTCCGGTACCGACTGTAGAGTTGAAGCCGCATTTTACAGGTTATTTTGCTGATTTACCATATAATTTATTTTCCAAGCAAAGGAAGAAAAGCGGGGAAGACCGTTCGATCGTCAGACCGGCATTCAGCTACTATGGCAAGCTGTTGATTTCCGACTATGCTATTTATGACATCATCAATCTCATTGCCGAAAAAATGATGGGCATTGATAAAGTAACAGGCATCAAAGTCCGTAGGCGTGCCGAAACGAAAGGCATCAGCATTTATGTTGATATTGTATTGTATTACGGCGTTAAGATTTTTGAAGTAACAAAATTGTTCCAACACAAAATAAAAGAAAAAGTAGAATATATGACGGCAATGCAGGTCAAAACAATCAATGTTTCCGTCCGCAGCTTGTCGGTAAAAAAACAGGAGGATTTTTATGTTAGACGAACAAAGTAATGAAAGAGTACTTTTTTCGGGGTATGCAAAATTACCGGTAGGGATTACAGCTGCGGAAATGTATAAGGTCATAGGTGTGATTGTTGTTGTCGATATGAAGAGCGGACTTATCGTAAAGGCAGACTGCACGCTGGCGACTGAACTGGCACGGCAATATATCGCACAGTGTCTTATTGGTTACAATCTTTCCAATGGGCACGAAGAGTTGCAGAATATTTTAGAACGTCAATATCAGGGCAGTGCTAAAAAAGCCGTTGCAACGGCTATGCGGATAATTTATGATAAATACCGCAGCTTTAAAAACGGAGAAAGCGCCGAAGGCAGTGACAAATTTATCTGAAAATAATAATAAAAATGTATATAAAAAATCCCTTCAACAAGAATGTTGAAGGGATTTTTTTACATAACAGGATTAGTGAGCGCATCTGCCTGTTCAAAAATGAAGGCAGGTGAAGGATAATAGAACTGGCAATGTTGGAAACTGATTGCTTCTGTTGAAAAACGTTTTAGTAAAGCATAGCTGGCGCGTTCTTCAAAATCAATCAGATTATCTTTGTTGATATCGGCATCATCAACGATGACTAAAAGATAAGCAGGAACGCTTGGCGCGTCTTCCGGGACCAGGCTGCGGTCAAGCGGGACACCTGGGACGATACGAAGGTGGCCAATGACCTGCTGATTTTCGTCAAGCAGCTGGGCACGGAAAGTATCATTGTAAAGCGTACGTGAAAGTTTGAGAGTATAAGCTCCGGAGCTCATAAAACACACATCCTTTTCTCTTATTGGCAAGGGAAGTTATTGCCCTTTGAATATTTGATAACGATATATATAATACCATATTCTTTTAATTTTAGCAAAGCAGCAAAATTTAAGAAAAACAGATAAAGTATATTGTATACAATATAGAGCTTCTTCGAACTTGCAGGATTTTATAGAAATTTATCGAATTAAACTAAGTAAGTAAAGTGGCATAGTCATTTGAAAAATAAGCTTTTGTTTTTCATTATATAACTGTGTACACTAAAAAATGAGGAGGGGATCCTATGAAAAAACTTTTAGCTTTTCTGATGGCAATCATGGTCTTTGCTACTATGGCAGCCGGCTGCGGCGGTGGTTCTGACAAAAAGGACGAGAAAAAACCGGCTGCGCAAAAATTCATTAATATTGCTACCGGCGGCACAGCTGGTACATATTTCCCATTGGGAGGCGCTATCGCTGACATTTTGAATAAAAATGTTCCCGGCGCTAATGCTTCAGCACAATCCACTGGTGCATCTGTAGCAAATATCAACTTGTTGCAGCAGGATAAAGTCGATATCGCTTTTGTGCAAAATGACATCGCTTATTATGCTGTTAACGGTTCAGAAATGTTCAAAGATAAAAAAGTCCCCAGTATCCAGGGCTTGGCGACTTTGTATCCCGAAACGATACAAATCGTGACTTTGGATAAAAGTGGTATTAAATCTCTTAATGATGTTAAAGGCAAACGCGTTGCAGTAGGTGCCGCTGGTTCTGGTACTGAAGCTAATGCCCGCCAGATACTCGAAGCTTATGGTATCACTTATGATGATATCAAAGTTCAATACCTCTCTTTCGCAGAAGCTTCCAATGCATTAAAAGACGGCAATGTTGACGTTGCGTTCGTAACTGCAGGCCATCCGACCGCAGCTATTCAGGATATAGCAACTCAAAATACTGTAGTCTTGCTGCCGGTTGACAGCGATAAAGCTGACGCTTTGATTGCAAAATATCCTTTCTATACCAAACTTACTATTGCAGCTAAAACTTACCCGAATCAAGAAGCTGACGTTCAGGCAATCGCAGTTCGTGCTATGTTGGCAGTAACTGATAAAATGGATGCTGATACCGGCTATGCTATCACAAAAGCTATTTTCAGCAATCTTGATCGTTTGAAAGCAGCTCATTCTGTAGCTAATGCAGTTTCTAAAGCGACCGCATTGGACGGCATGTCCGTTCCTGTTAATCCGGGTGCAGAAAAATACTTGAAAGAAAAATAAGAGTTAAATATTTTATATGCTGAACCTGAGAGACCGGTTGCCGGGAACTTCCGGTAATCGGTCTTTTTCTAAAAAAATAATTCTGATATCAGTTACTGTATTAGTTGGTTTGGGAATATTGTTTTGGTATGCCAACCAATTAGTAGTTTCTATTAATCCCGAAGATGGATTACCAAAACAATGTTTTACTGCAGAAATAGGAGAAGAATGGAATATTGCATTCACCCATTCGGTCCAGTTGACGACGGTGGAAGAATTTTTTAGAGTTAACGGTGCAGATGATATGGTTATGACGTATACACGGTATCAATCACTGGGTGTAGGGCTGCCATATTCACCTGCAGAAGGAATTTTGACTAATACTCCTGACGGTAAGTTTATCTTAAAAATGAATCGGCCTTATAAGACTGTAAAATTAAGAACTGCCGTACAAGCAAAGCCTCGTATTATACATAAAAATAAAGTCTATGATCTTTGCGATCTATATGGACAAGGAACCTTGGTTGAAATCAAGGCAGAAAAACGTTATCAATATTGGTTAAATTAAATTTTGCAAAAGGGGAGGAGAGGGCAGAATGAGTGAACAAGATAAAACAACTATGTCAGCAGAAGAAGTCCTGCAAAAGTTTGACAAAGAGTCTGACAAACGTAATTTAACGGGAATGTGGGACAAATTAATCTCTTTTATCTGTATTGCCTTCGCCGTTTTTCAATTGTATACCGCAACTTTCGGTGTACTTGATGCACACTTACAGAGAGCTATCCATTTGGCATTTGGATTTTCTTTGATTTATCTGCTGTATCCGGGCAGAAAAAACTGGTCCAGATCTGTAATGCATCCGCTTGATGTTATTTTCGCTGTTCTAAGTGTTGCCAGTGCTCTTTATATTGTAATTTTTTACGATGAACTTGTTTTAAGAGCCGGTATGAATACTGAATTTGATTTCAGCATCGCTTTTATTGGCACCTTGCTTCTGTTTGAAGCAGCTCGACGTGTTGTAGGCTGGCCTATGCTTACAGTTGCACTGTTTTTTATGTTTTATGCTTTTGCCGGACCCTATATGCCGGGGATCCTTGCACATCGCGGCGTGGGTGTGCAGGAGATGTTCGATCATCTTTTCTTTACTACAGAAGGTATTTTTGGTACTCCGCTTGGCGTATCTTCGACATTTATTTATCTCTTTATCTTATTTGGTTCCTATTTGGAAGCTACTGGTCTGGGCAAACTGTTTATCGACCTGGCTAACGCTGTTGCCGGCTGGGCCGCAGGCGGACCTGCTAAAGTTGCCGTATTATCATCCGGTTTGATAGGGACAGTATCAGGCAGTTCTGTTGCAAACGTAGCTGGTACGGGCGCCTTTACGATTCCGATGATGAAGAAATTAGGCTATCGTCCTGCTTTCGCAGGCGCAGTAGAAGCTGCCGCTTCTACCGGCGGGCAGCTGATGCCTCCTGTTATGGGAGCGGCTGCATTCTTGATGGCAGAATTTGTCGGCGTTCCTTATATCGAAGTTGTTAAAGCTGCCGTTATTCCGGCACTGCTCTATTATATCGGTGTCTGGATGGGCGTACATTATGAAGCTAAAAAGTTTGGACTCAAAGGAACCCCTCGTGATCAATTGCCTAAATTCAGTAAACTGTTTATGGAAAAAGGCCATTTGATTTTACCGCTGGCGATCATCGTTTACTTGTTGGTATCCGGTTACACGCCGATGCGTGCTGCTTTGTGGGCGATAGGACTTACTCTGATCTGTTCTTGTCTCAGAAAATCTACACGAATCAGCTTTGGTGATGTTGTCAAAGGCTTGATCGAAGGCTCTAAAGGAGTTCTGGGTGTTTTGATTGCCTGTGCTACTGCCGGTGTTATTATCGGTGTCGTAACCAAAACAGGCGTTGGCCTTAAATTAGCTACTGCTTTGCTTGATCTGGCTGGCGGTAACTTATTGCCGGCGATGTTCTTTACCATGATCACTTCTTTGATCCTTGGTATGGGCGTACCGACTACCGCTAACTATGTTATTACGTCTACGATTGCTGCTCCTGCTCTGGTGCAGATGGATGTTCCTGTTTTGGCAGCGCATATGTTTGCCTTCTACTTTGGTATCGTTGCTGACGTAACCCCTCCGGTTGCTTTGGCAGCTTATGCTGGTGCCGGTATCTCCGGTGCCGATCCAATGAAGACAGGTTTTGCTGCAGCAAAATTGGCAATAGCGGCTTTTATCGTTCCGTATATTTTTGTTCTGGCACCTGAATTGCTTATGATTGATGCAACTCCCTTTACGATCACTTTTGCCTGTGCAACGGCGATTATTGGTATGTGGGGCGTATCAATTGCCATGATTGGGTTCTGCCAGTCTAAGCTCAGTATTTTGCAAAGACTTTTATTCTTTATCGGCGGTTTGAATATGATCATTCCTGGCGCTGTTACCGACTCTATCGGTATCGTTATTCTTGCAGTCGCTTTCTTCTGGCAGCGTATGAATAAAAATAAAGGTCCGATCGAAAACCACGGTGAAGATTTGTAAGAGCTTCAACAAGCATACCTTAAAAGGTATGCTTGTTTTTTTATGCTCAGTTCACGGAATCTTTACAATAAAAATTTGCTGATAATTGATTAAACATTTGTTTTTCTGCATTGTTTAATGTATAATATACGGTAGAGTAGGTGTGCGGTTAATAGATTTTATTACTAGAGGTCTAAATACTTGTACGGAAATAAATTAAAAAAATTTTGGAGGTGTATTTTTTTTGAGTAAAATACAAAGTAAATTAAATATTATTCCCTTGGGCGGATTGGGAGAAATCGGTAAGAACATGACTGTGTTCCGTTATGGCGACGATATAATTCTCGTCGATGCCGGTTTGATGTTCCCAGAAGATGATATGCTGGGAATCGATCTTGTTATTCCTGATATTACTTATTTAGTGGAGAACAAAGACAAGGTTAAAGCGATCTTCTTGACACATGGGCACGAAGATCATATCGGTGCTTTACCGTATGTTATGAAACAGATCGGCGCCCCGGTTTACGGAACTGCTTTGACTTTAGGTATTCTGCAGGGAAGATTGAAAGAAAACGGAGTCAGCTCTGAAGCATGTAAAATCATCAAACCCGGAGATAAAATTCACGCAGGAAATTTCAAAGTTGAATTTATACGTGTTAACCATAGTATTCCCGATGCAGTTGCTTTGGCGATTCATACTCCCATTGGAATTATCATTCATACCGGTGATTTTAAATTTGACCAGACTCCTGTAGACGGACAGGTAACTGAATTTAATAAATTCGCAGAGTTCGGCGATCAGGGTGTACTGGCTTTAATGGCTGACAGCACCAATGCCGAACGCCCCGGTTATACACAAAGTGAAAAAATAGTTGGGCAGACTTTTGATGATGAATTTCGTTATGCTAAAAACCGTATTATCGTCGCTACCTTCTCGTCAAACGTCCATCGCATCCAGCAGGTAGTTGACAGCGCTGTTCGTTATAAACGTAAAGTAGCAGTTATCGGGCGCAGCATGGTAAATGTAGTAAATATTTCCATGGAATTAGGGTATTTAAAAATACCTGAAGGCGTACTGATCGACATTGATGAGAGCAGCAACTATACTCCTGATAAAATAGTTATCATTACTACCGGCAGCCAGGGAGAGCCTATGTCTGCTTTAACAAGGATGGCTATGTCCGATCATAAAAAAGTTGATATTGTTCCCGGAGACACTGTAATTATTTCTGCAACACCTATTCCAGGCAATGAAAAACTTGTTTCCAGAACAATAGACCATTTGTATAAACTCGGTGCCGATGTTATTTATGAAAAAAGCAATGGCGTACACGTTTCCGGTCATGCCAGTCAGGAAGAAATCAAAATGATGCATAATCTGGTGCGTCCTAAATTCTTTATTCCTGTGCATGGAGAATACAGACATTTGATCAAGCATGCACAGCTTGCAGGAAGCCTGGGTATGCCGCGCGAGAATATCGTCGTAGGCGAAAACGGTTCAATCATTGAATTAACACGCAATAGTATTGGTATCAATGGCCGCGTCCCTTCCGGTAAAGTACTTGTAGACGGACTCGGCGTAGGCGATGTTGGTAATATCGTTCTGCGTGACCGCAGACAGCTGTCCCAGGATGGTATCATGATAGTTGTCGTTACTATCGATAAGGATACCTGCACTGTAGTTTCCGGTCCGGATATAGTTTCTCGCGGCTTTGTTTATGTGCGTGAAGCAGAGGGCTTGATGGAAACAGCCAAAGAGAAAGTTCAGCAGGCTCTTGACAAATGCGAACAGAGTAATGTTTCTGAATGGTCTGTTATAAAATCTGCTGTCCGCGATTCACTTGGCAGATTTTTATACGAAAAAACACGCAGAAGACCGATGATTTTGCCTATTATAATGGAGATCTAATGTTGTAAATGAGGTGCCTAATTTGAGAAGAACCAAAGCAGAACGTACAGAACAACAGAATAACAGTCGTTTGGAAATAAGCGGCGTTCTTTTGCTTGCTTTAGGATGTTTTGCAGCAGCAGCTTATTTTGGGCTTCCTACAGGAACAATAGGTGCTTTTATAGATAAAGTTATGAACTATACTTTAGGTAAAGGGGCGTTTTTGTTTCCGCTCGCTTTCATAGTTATTGGTATTAGATTTTCTTTTTCCCACAAGGGAATTGGTATTTCAAAAAAAGGATTAGCCCTAACACTATTGATGCTGTGCCTTTTAGGCACAGCTCATCATGTTTTTGTACCTGTCGGGGAAGAACTGGTTCCTGAACAGCTTAAAGAAGGCGGCGGCTTGTTGGGTGGAACTTTTCTTTTAGCATTAAGACGTTTGTCAGGAACGGCTGGAGCATTGATAATTTTGCTTGCAGGTATCATCTGTAGCGTTTTATTAACGGGAAAATTGTCTTTAAAGGCTTCGGCAGAAACCGCTGGTAGAAAAGCCAAAAATATCGTAACTTACCAAAATTCGGATAATGAAACTACTTCTGAAACTTCTGATTTCAAAAATATTGAAGTTTTGAACACTGTTAATCCTTACAACAGTGACGATTTCGCAGGTTTTACTTCAGGAATCAAAAAAGAAAGCCAGTTTAAACAAATCATTCGAAAAGCTGTTGGCAGAAATGAAAGCAAAGCTGAAAATGAAGAAGCATTTTTTGATGATGAACAAACATTTATCGAAAAATTTCCTATTGCTGAGAAAAATGAGCCTCATATTATTACAAGGCCGATTATAGATTTTAACAAACCAAAAGAAACAGCAGTACCAATGCCAGAGCATGATTTTCTTAATCCTTATAAAAATCAGACTTCTGGCGATATAAAGATCATTGATACTGCCGATAAAAATACTTCTGCTGCCAGCCCGGTTCCTAAAAAGGCTGTCAGTGAAAAAGTAAAAACAGAAACTCTGCCGGCAGCAGAAACAAGTACATACTTGTTTCCACCTTTGGAGTTACTTAATCCTCCGTATGTTTCCAAAGATAAGCACACCGAAGAGGATATCAGAGAACAATGTGCTATTTTAGAACAGACACTTGAAGATTTCCGCGTTCGCGCCAGCGTCGTCGCTGTTACCCGCGGTCCTTCCGTCACCAGATTTGAACTGGAACCTGCTCCCGGCGTTAAAGTAAGTTCAGTAGTAAACTTAGCAGACGATATAGCACTGAAACTTGCTGCCTCAGGTGTTCGTATCGAAGCTCCTATACCAGGCAAAGCTGCCATTGGCATCGAAGTTCCGAATCGAAAAAATGATCCGGTATTTTTCAGAGAGGTAGTTGACTGCGATTTAGTTCGTAAAACAGAGTCAAAACTTTGTGTTGGGCTTGGTAAGGATATCAGCGGTAACATTATTATGGTAGACCTTTCTAAAATGCCCCATATGCTTGTTGCCGGTTCTACTGGGTCCGGTAAATCTGTATGTATTAATACGATCATTGCCGGTATTTTGTATAAAGCCCGTCCTGAAGAAGTCAAAATGATCTTAGTTGACCCTAAGGTTGTTGAACTTTCTAATTATAATGGTATTCCGCATTTACTGACTCCTGTTGTTACTGATTCCAAAAAAGCTGCTTCAGCCTTACATTGGGCTGTTGCTGAGATGGAACGCCGTTACAAGGCTTTTGCTGATAATCATGTGCGTGAAATAAACAGCTATAATGCACAGGCAGCTGAAAAAATGCCCTTTATCGTAATTATTATTGACGAATTAGCAGATTTGATGATGGTGGCTAAAGTAGATGTAGAAGATGCTATTCTGCGTTTGGCTCAAAAAGCCCGCGCAGCTGGTATCCATCTTATTTTGGCAACGCAGCGTCCGTCTGTCGATGTTATCACAGGGATTGTAAAAGCAAACATTCCTTCACGTATTGCTTTTGCTGTTTCTTCACAGACAGATTCCCGCACTATTTTAGATATGGGCGGTGCTGAAAAACTCTTGGGCAAAGGCGATATGCTTTTTTATCCCATCGGTACAAATAAACCTGTACGTGTACAAGGTGCTTTTGTAAGTGATGTTGAATTAAATAAAATTGTTGATTTTATCAAGAAACAATCCATACCAGTCGAATATTCAGAAGAAGTTACTCAACAGGCACTAGAAAGTGATGCTAAAGGTTCTAACACAGCGTCTGAAAATGGCAACGATTTGATGAGCGACGAGCTTTTTGAAGATGCAGTCCGTTTAGTCATGGATACTGGTCAGGCATCTTCTTCAATGCTGCAGCGTAAATTTAGAATCGGTTATACACGCGCTGCACGCTTAGTTGATTGTATGGAAGAACTTGGTATCGTAGGTCAGTCTGTTGGTAGCAAACCCCGCGAATTAATTATGTCGCGTCATGAAATAGAAGAACGTTTTTTTACAGCGCAATAAATACGATAGAGGAGGGTAAGCTTATGGATAATATAGGAGAAATTCTAAAAAATACCAGACTTGATAAAGGACTTTCTTTAGAGCAGGTAGAAGAAGCTACCAGTATCCGAAAAATCTATCTAGCGGCTATTGAAGCAGGTGATTACTCTAAAATTCCGGGTGATGTTTTTACTAAAGGAATTATACGCACTTATGGTAATTATCTAGGTCTCAACGGTCCAGAATTAGTTACGATTTACAAAGCTGCCTGCGCAGGTGTTGATCCGGAAGAAATAAAACCAGCTGAAATCCGTACAACTTCTAAAATAAGCGTTACTCCTCATCTAAAACCGCAAAAAAATTCTTCAAATATTTTTACTTATCTGTTGTCATTTGTGTTGTTAGTTATAATTGCTGCCGCCGGTTATATTTTCTTATTCAGCAACAGTGATCAACCAGAAAATGTTGTGACACCAAAACAATCAGCCTTAAGTGATGATACTGCCAAAAGCAATGAAATATCTGAGCAGGAAAAAGCAAAAATAGAAGCAGATGCCAAAAAGGCTAAAGAACGCGCTGAACAAGCAGCTGCTGTTAAAGCACAGAAAGAGCCTGCTGATAATAAACAGGAACAGCAGAAACAAGCTATTCCTGATAAAAACAATCTAAATCTCTATATGTTTTGTAACGACAGATGCTGGGTAGAGGTTACTGTAGATGGAGAAAAAGTTTTTGAAGGAACTTTGGTCAGTAATCAGGAAAAAAATTTCTCTGCAAACAAAAAAATTATTGTAAAATATGGCAACATTAAGGCAATGCAAATTGCTGTTAACGGTAAGCCTGTTCCAGCTGAAAAAGTTGATGGAGTTATCGTTAAAGAATATAAGAAATAATATCGGAGGCCAGAAATCCTAATGAAAGAATTTTTGCCGATTTCACGGGAAGATATCAATGCCCGCGGCTGGGAACAAATAGATTTTTTATTTATCAGCGGCGATGCCTATGTTGATCATCCTTCTTTTGGACCGGCTGTTATCTGTCGTGTATTAGAAGCGCAGGGTTATAAAGTCGCCTTGTTATGTCAGCCTGATTGGCGCGAGTTGAAAAATTTTGAGGCGCTGGGCAAACCCCGTCTGGCAGTACTTATTTCAGGTGGGAATCTTGACTCAATGCTTTGCCACTATACTGCTGCTAAAAAGCCAAGAAAAAAAGATGTATATACACCTGGTGGTGAGATGGGGAAGCGACCTGATCATGCTACTGTTGTTTACTCACAGCAAATAAAACGCTTATGGCCGAAAATGCCGGTTATTATCGGAGGAATCGAAGCTAGTTTGCGCAGATTTGCGCACTTTGATTATTGGGAAAATAAGATTTTGCCGTCAATTTTAGTCGAAAGCAATGCCGACCTATTGATATATGGTATGGGTGAAAAGCAGATCGTTGAAATTGCTGACTATTTAGCCGGCGGAGCCGTTATCGAAGATATCCATTATGTACGTGGTACAGCTTATTTAGCAGATGATTTACAATTGATAGATGAATTTATCGAATTACCTGCATTAGAAGATATATTAAAAGACAGGGAAGCGTTTGCTAAAGCTTATAATCTGCAAAGTAAAGAACTTGATCCATTTTCAGGTAAGATTGTTGTCCAAAAGAATGGCAAAAAATTTGTTGTTCAAAATCAAGTGCCATTTCCTTTGTCACAGGAAGAAATGGATGCTATTTATGATTTGGATTATATGCGTACTTATCATCCGTCTTACGAAAAATACGGAGGAGTGCCTGCAATAGAAGAGGTACAGTTTAGTGTGATCAGTTGCCGTGGCTGTTTTGGCAGTTGTTCTTTCTGTGCTATTCATTCTCATCAGGGAAGAATAATCCAGACACGCAGTCATGAATCTATCATTCGTGAAGCAAAAAAAATCACTGCACTTCCAAATTTTAAGGGATATATACATGATGTTGGTGGGCCTACTGCTAATTTCAGGCATCCTTCCTGTACCAAGCAATTAGAAGTAGGAGTTTGTCGCGATAGGCAGTGTCTGTTTCCAAAACCATGTCCTAATCTTGATACTGACCACAGCGATTATATAGCACTGCTTCAAAAAGTTCGTGCGCTTCCTGGAATAAAGAAAGTATTTGTTCGTTCCGGTATCCGTTACGATTATTTGCTGGCAGACAAAAATGATCGTTTCTTAGATGAATTATGCCGTTATCATGTCAGTGGACAATTGAAAGTTGCTCCAGAGCACGTAGCAGAACATGCCTTAGCCAATATGGGCAAGCCTGGTAAATCTGTTTACCTAAAGTTTATGCGTGCTTTTAATAAGAAAAATCAAGAGATAGGTCTAAAACAGTTTTTAGTACCTTACTTTATCTCCAGTCATCCCGGCTGTACTCTGCGTGATGCAGTTGAATTAAGTGAATTTCTGAGGGATATCGGACATCAGCCTGAACAGGTGCAGGATTTTATCCCAACTCCAGGAAGCGCATCGACAGCAATGTATTATTCCGGTATCAATCCTGAAACTGGCAAAAAGGTTTTTGTTGCCCGTAATCCTCACGATAAAGCGATGCAGCGTGCTCTGATGCAATATAAAAATCCTAAAAACCGTCAGTTGGTTAAGGAAGCTTTGCAGCAGACTAATCGTGGTGACCTTATTGGCGATGATGCGAAATGTTTACTGAAAATATCTTCTTCATATAATCCAAAAGCACGTCACAGCAAAATTACATTCAACCCTAAAATGAACAAACGGCGGTAAAACAGGAGGTTAAAGATGCCTCAAAAAAAAATACTGTTAATCATTGCTCTAATGTTTTTCTGCATAGCTTGGTTTATTTTTGATCCTGAGAAAAATGAAACGAATATAGCAGTGCATGGAAAAACTGAATTATTATTATATTCTAATTTAGATAATAGCTTTTTACAGGCTTTGATCGGTGAGTATAATAATGCCCCTGATCGAAATGCTGTGATAAAACTAGTACTGCCGGAAGAAAGAGATCAAGGAAAATTACCTGATTTGTATCTTTTAGAGCATAATGAACTGCAGCTGTTAAGTAAACAACAGCGTTTATATGCAATTTTAAGTGAGGCAGGAGATTTATTACCGTCTGTTTTCAAGGATGAACAAAGTCAGTGGTTCGGCGTCTTTTATGACCCCGTAGTTTTTTTAGTTAATCAAAGTTATGCCAGAAAATATGGTCAGGAAAATATTTTGAGCTGGCAGGATATTATTAAACTTCAAAATGTGCGTGTGGCTATGGAAAATCTTTCTGATTCGGCAAATACACGTAACTTTTTAGCTGCTTTTGCAAGTGTTCGGGGCGAAGAAAAAAGCCTGGCATATTTCAGAGGTCTTAACAGACAAATTTCGCAATATTCCCGCTTTCCTTTCACACCTATTCGCCTGACCACTGTTGGTGATGCGGACTTGGCTATTACTCGACGCAGCTATGTATTCAAATATTTGGAAAATGATTTTCCTGCATATATCGTCTTTCCCAGTGAAGGTACTCCAGTAAGCTTATATGGGGTAGCAGTTGATGCTGCTTCTAAGAAATATGAGGCTGCACAAATGTTCAGAGACTGGCTTTTGATGTCAGCGGCACCGCAGAAAGTTGCATTGGAGCAAAATACAGGTTACATATTTTTACTATCCAATGGTTTAAATGGTAATCATATCGAGCAGCCTGAAAAATTATGGCTTAACACTGCTTATAATACTCCGGCACAACAGGAGAGTTTAACAAATAAATGGCTGCAGTCAGCTAGATTCGCAGTAAAATAGATGGAGGAACAAACGTGAAAATAGGCTTAGTAAGTCTTGGCTGTCCTAAGAATCTCGTTGATTCTGAAACAATGTTAGGATTGATTCATGAACAGCAGATAACAATTACTAATGATCCCGCAGAAGCAGATTTGATTATTATAAATACCTGTGGTTTTATAGAATCTGCCAAAGAAGAATCTATTAATACGATTCTGCAAATGGGGGAGTATAAAACAACAGGCACCTGCAAATATTTGATTATTACCGGATGCTTAGGACAGCGTTATGCAGAAGAACTTTTAGAAAATATTCCCGAAGCAGATGCAGTTATCGGTACTGAATGCTATGAAGATATTGCTTATGTTATCCAAAGAGTAACTCAGGGAGAGCGTTTCATTATGCTGGAGTCTTTGGAAAAAGCAGAACTAGCTCCAGTATCGGCGCCGCGTGTTTTAACAACTCCTGATTATATGGCATATTTAAAAATTGCTGAAGGCTGTGATAATTGCTGTTCTTACTGCATTATCCCCAAATTACGCGGACCGTATGTCAGCAAACCGTTTGAACAAGTACTTGAGGAAGCCAAAACATTAGTTGAGAACGGTGTTAAAGAGCTTATAGTTGTTGCTCAGGATACAACCAGATATGGTGAAGATCTTTACGGTAAACTGCGGCTGCCTGAGCTTTTAGCCGAACTTAATAAACTGGAAGGACTGAAATGGATCCGGGTCATGTATTGTTATCCGAATAATTTTACTGACGATTTGATTGAAGCTTTTGCAAATCTGGATAAGGTTTGCAAATATGTGGATCTTCCGCTTCAGCATGCCAGCGACAGATTGCTTAACAGCATGAATCGTTATGATACTAAATCAGAAGTTGAGGCACTGCTGAACAAATTACGGCAGCGTATACCGGGCATTACCATCAGGACCACGTTTATTGTCGGCTTTCCTGGAGAAACAGAAGCTGATTTCCAAGAATTAAAAGCGTTTGTTGAAGCGCAGCGTTTCGACAATGCAGGTGTGTTTTCTTATTCTCAGGAAGAGGGAACTGCAGCGGCTGATTTACCGGAACAGATAGATGAGCAAATCAAAGAAGAACGTTTCCATGAATTAATGTCTTTACAGGCACGTATATCAGAAGATATGCATCATGATATGGAAGATATGACTTTAGAAGTGCTTGTTGAAGGCTGCGATGAAGAAAACCATGATCTTGTTTTTGGCCGTTCCTATAGAGAAGCTCCTAATATTGATGGCAGTATTTTTGTCGAAAACGCAGGAAATGTTCAGGCAGGTGAATTTATTAAAGTAAAAATTTTACAGGGATTCACTTATGAAATGGTAGGAGAGAGAATTTAATTTGCCGGCAGGGAGGCAAAACAAATGATCGTTGAAGTTGTAAATACGGGTACTGAGCTGCTGTTGGGAGAAATACTTAATACTAATTTTCAGTACTTATCACGACAATTAAATAAACTAGGCTATGATGTGCTTTATCAGACGACTGTTGGCGATAATGAGACCAGGCTGAGAAGCGTTTTAGAGATTGCTTTAGAGAGAGCGGATATCATTATTACTACAGGTGGTCTTGGACCTACAAGAGGCGATATCACGAAAGAAGTTATTGCTGATATGCTGGGACTGGAAATGTATCTGGATTTAGATACATGGGATAGGATTAACAGCTTTTTTGTTAAAAAAGGTCTTTGTATGTCATCTAATAATGATAAACAGGCAATGATTCCTTTAGGTGCAGAAATTTTGATCAACGAAGTTGGAACTGCGCCGGGTTTGGTATTAGAACATAATGGCAAGCTGATTGTTTTGCTGCCTGGACCTCCGTCAGAATTAAATTACGTATGTGAACAGCGCTTTTTACCGTTACTTATGCAGCGTTATGCTCAACAAGGTATAATATATTCGCGTATTTTAAAAATGCGTGGCATTGGAGAATCATCTGTTGCAGCGCAGCTTGATGATATTATCACTTCACAAAGTAATCCTACCATTGCCATTTATGCTCGCCGCGGTGAAATTATTGTTCGTATTACAGCCAAAGCGTCCGATGTTGAAGAAGCCAAAGCCTTTATTTCCGGTACAGAAGCACAAATCTATGAGCGGTTAAGTAAATTTATTTATGGCGTTGATGATGCTTCTTTAGCAGAATATCTTGGTCAGGAATTATTAAAAAGCGGTAGTACGATTGCCTTTGCGGAATCATGCACAGGAGGTTTAGCCAGCAGCATGATCACTGATATTCCTGGAAGCAGTGAATATCTTTTGGGCAGTGTTGTGACTTACAGCAATATGGCCAAACAAAAACTGGTCAACGTATCTGCAGAAAATTTAGAAAAATACGGCGCTGTCAGCGAACAGGTTGCCTGTGAGATGGCGTCCGGAGTAAGAGATCTTTTTGGAACAACTTATGGTGTAGGTATCACTGGTATTGCAGGTCCTGGTGGTGCCACAGAAGAAAAACCTGTAGGCTTAGTTTATATGGCTGTAGCTGATGGCAATGACGTACATTGTGTGAAACATCTTTTCGGCGGAACCAGAACTGAAAATAAACTGCGTAGTGCGTTAACGGCTATTTCTATGGTGATAGATAAAATAAAAGCAAAAAGAAATGAGGAAATTTAAACAATGACAACTAATGTACAAGAAATGTTCGGCAGCTTACTGCTGGATAAAAAAATCGTAGCATCTTTAACAGCTATGGGTTTTGAAGAACCGTCTCCGATCCAGGAGCAAACTATTCCTTTAGTACTAGATGGTAGCGATGTTATAGGTCAGGCACAGACTGGTACTGGTAAAACAGCCGCCTTTGGTATTCCAGTCGTACAAAGTATTACCGATCATCGCCATATTCAAGCTCTGATTATGACTCCGACACGTGAACTGGCAATTCAGGTTGCAGAAGAGATCGGTAAAATCGGACGTACTTCTAAAATTAAAGCATTACCTGTTTATGGTGGACAGCCTATCGACCGTCAGATCAGAGCTTTACGCAGCGGTGTGCAAATAGTTATTGGTACACCCGGCCGTTTGATTGATCATATAAACCGCAAAACTATCAAACTTGATCATATTAAATTTTTAGTCCTGGATGAAGCTGATGAAATGTTGGATATGGGCTTTGTAGACGATATGGAAGAAATTATGAAAAATCTTCCTGCAGAACGTCAGACTTTGTTGTTTTCAGCGACTATGCCAAGACCGATCCTGAGCCTCACAAAAAAATATATGAAGGCTCCTAAAAATGTTACGATCAGCAAAGAAGAGCTCACAGTTCCGCTTATCGATCAGTATTATTTTGAAACTAAGGATAAGATCGAAGGCTTATGTCGTTTGCTTGATGCAGAAATCGATGGTAAACTAATTATTTTCTGTCGCACGAAGAAAGGTGTAGACGACCTTGCTATTGCCTTAGGAAGCCGTGGTTATATGGCTGAAGGCTTGCACGGTGACTTAAGCCAAACTCAGCGTGATCGCGTTATGAAAAAATTCCGTGATGGTACTGCTGATATTCTTATTGCCACTGATGTTGCTGCCCGTGGTATAGATATTGATAATATTACACATGTTATCAATTTTGATATTCCGCAGGATCCGGAAAGCTATGTACACCGTATTGGACGTACTGGCCGTGCAGGCAATACCGGCGTAGCTATGACATTTATTACACCTCGTGAATTCCGTCAGTTAAAATTGATTGAACGTACTACTAAGACCAAGATCACACGTCGTCAATTACCGACCACGGCAAATGTTGTCGAGCGTCAGCGCGAAATGATTTTCTCTAAAATGCAGAGCGTACTGGATCAGGCTAATTATCATGACTATATGTCTATTGCATCAAGCTTGCTAAAAGAATATGAATCTGAAGATGTGGTTGCTGCTGCTTTAAAACTGATGCAGGAAGGCAATAAAGCACTGGAAGCTGCTCCTGAAGATATTTTGTCTAAAGATTTAAGTAATACCGGCGGCCGCCCTGGCATGGTCCGCCTTTTCATGAATATAGGCCGCAGTCAGAAAGTTACTGTGCAGGACATAGTTCGCACTATTGCCATTGAAGCAGATATTCCTGCCAAAGAAGTAGGCTTGATCAATATTTATGATAAGTTTACTTTTGTAGAAGTACCTGAAGATATGGCCGAAAAGGTTTTAGGATCAATGCACAAAAACACTATTAAAGGCTATAAAGTCAACGTTGAACCGGCGAAAGCTCGTCAATAATTGTAAAAAAGGAAGAGCAGACACGGTATTTTACCATGTCTGCTCTTTAAGGTATATAAGTTATGCGTGAAATTTTAGGTAATAAAAAAGGAATACGTGATTCTGTTTTAAACGAATTAATAACTTTATACGATATGCAAGTACCGTTAGGTCAGCTTATTTCTGCTGAATTAGCTTTAAAATTAGCCGATATCACCGAATTTATTAACAGAGAAATTTCTCTTTATATTTCTCGAAGCGGTCAAATAACTAATATCGTAATCGGCGGCAATGACAGCGTGGAATTGCCAGCGGTAGAAGGTCGCAGAGGTATTGGAAGATTAAGCGGAATCCGTTGCGTCCATACCCATCCAAATGGTAATCCAGCGCTGAGTGGAGTTGATTTTTCAGCGTTAAAAAACAATAAATTCGATGCTATGGTTACAATAGGTGTTGCCGCACCTGATTACACGCAATCCATAATGTCTTTTGGCATGATAGTTGGGCTTGACAAAGAAGAACAGTTCATCTGCGATGAATATGGACCTTTTTCTCTAGAAGAAGCAGAATCTATTAATTTTCTTAATGTAATCAATACAATAGAGCGTATTTTAGACAAGCAAACAAGTAGTTCCAGTTTAGCAGTAGCTGCAGAGAAGACAATTTTAGTCGGTATGGACTGGGGGCAGATAAAAGGTGGTTGGACTGCTGAAGATTCCCTTGAAGAGTTGAAACAGCTGGCTGATACAGCAGGAGCCGTAGTTGTAAACAAGTTTATCCAACGACGTGCTAAACCTGATCCGGCTTTTTTTATCGGTAAAGGGAAAGTGCAGGAGCTAGCCTTGTATGCCCAGCAGGAAAATATCGACTTGTGTATTTTTGACGATGAACTAACACCGGCACAGCAAAGAAATATAGAACAGGTCATGGGCGTTCGTATCCTTGATAGAACAGCTTTGATTCTGGATATTTTTGCGCAGCGGGCCCGTACTAATGAAGGAAAATTACAAGTGGAACTAGCACAGCTGCAATATAATTTGCCACGAATTATGGGTAAAGGACTTATTTTATCACGTTTAGGCGGTGGTATTGGTACTCGCGGCCCTGGTGAAACAAAATTAGAAGTTGATAGAAGACGTATTCGTGACCGTATAGCTTTTATCAAAGACTCCATAGAAAAGGTTCGTGCTGTCCGGACTTTGCATAGAATTAAGCGAGCCAAAAATCAGGTCCTTTCAATAAGTCTTGTTGGCTATACTAATGCCGGTAAATCTACATTACTGAATTTATTAACAAAATCTGATATTTATGCTAAAGATCAATTGTTTGCAACTCTTGATCCTACTACACGTCAGTTAATGTTACCAGATAAGCATGAAGCAATACTTACTGATACCGTTGGTTTTATACAACGTTTACCTCATCAATTAGTTGCAGCATTCAGATCTACTTTAGAAGAAGTTGCTGAAGCAGATTTATTGCTGCATGTTATTGACGTGAGCCATGAATTATATCAGGAACAAAGTGATGCTGTTTATAAGGTTTTAGAACAAATAGATGCACAGGACAAACCAATCCTCACCGTTTACAATAAAATAGATAAACTTCCCCCTGAAAATGCTTTGGCACAGCGTTTATCTCAGCAAGAAAATAGTGTTTGTATATCGGCAAAAAGTGGCATTGGCATAGATCAACTCCTAAATCTTATTTCAGAAAATCTGAAATTAAAATCTCTAGAGGTCACTATGCTTATTCCATATACAGAATCTGAAAAAGCTGCTAAACTACATACTATAGGCACCGTTTTAGAACAGGACTATAAAGAAAACGGTACTTTTATAAAGGTACGTCTGGCATCGGAACAGTTAGGGGATTTTGAAAAATTTATAATATGAGGACGATACATAAATGACTGATTTTAAGAAAATAGAAGAAGAAGCATTATTAGAAGTATTACATGCTGCCGAAAGCTATGAAGAAGCAGCTTTATACAATACAGAAAAGGTTATGCAGGCTTTTAGAAAACACATGGTATCAGATTTTTATTTAAAACCAACTACTGGATATGCCTATTCCGATGTTGGCAGAGAAAAATTAGATGAAATATATTCTGACATTTTTAAAACAGACGCTGCACTGGTACGATCTCAGTTTGTTTCTGGAACTCATGCATTGGCCGTTGCTTTACTCGGAATTTTGAAAGCAGGCGATGAAGTAATAGCTGCTACAGGAGCTCCATATGACACGATGCAGACTATCATAGGCGTACCTGTAAAAACACCTGGCTCTCTTACTGACTTAGGTGTAGTTTATAAAGAAATACCTATGATTGGTTCTCAAATTGATTTTGAAAAAATTACAAATGCAATTACGTCTAAAACAAAAATGATACATATTCAACGTTCATGCGGTTACAGTAGTGTGCGAAAAACCTTGAGAGTTGAAGAAATAGAAATGATCTGTAAAGCAGTAAAAGCAATAAAACCTGATATTATTTGTTTTGTTGACAACTGTTATGGTGAATTTATTGAAAAACAAGAGCCAACAGAAGTTGGAGCTGATCTAATGGCCGGTTCTCTTATCAAAAACCTTGGCGGTGGTCTTGCACCTACCGGTGGTTATATTGTTGGCCGAAAGGATTTAGTAGAACTTGCATCCTATAGATTAACCGCTCCCGGATTAGGCGGAGAAATGGGTGCTACACTTGGAGATACGGCCAGAGAATTATACCAGGGCTTATTCTTGGCACCGCATATTGTTTTACAAGCCGTTAAAACAGCAATTTTTGCTTCTGCAGTATTCGCCCGCTTAGGCTATCAGGTTACTCCTGCGGCCAATGATAGACGCAGTGATATAATTCAGACCATTCGTTTGGAAACTAAAGAGCGTTTATGTAATTTTTGCGTAGCCATTCAAAGTAATTCACCTGTTGACGCACATGTTGCTCCTGTTCCTGCGATAATTCCTGGCTATCAAGATGAAATAATTATGGCAGCGGGGACTTTTGTGCAAGGAGCATCAATAGAATTAAGCGCTGATGGTCCTTGTCGTGAACCCTATAATGTATATTTTCAGGGTGGCCTTACTTTTGAGCATGGACGTATTGCAATTATGTCGGCTGCAAAAATGGTAGGGGAGAAATAAAAACTCAGGTTTTATAATGTAGAAAAAGCAGATAAGAGGAACTTAAAATTCTCTTATCTGCTTTTTGATTTTTCAGGAAAGCAAAGACATCCGAGTGACGTCATATAGATGTCTCTACGACTCTTGTTTGACGTATTACAGACGTTACAGCATTCTGAACACTGCTATTACCTTACCAAGAACCTGAATATTATCAGTACCTGTTATAGGAGTATAGGCATCATTTTCTGGCTGTAGACGAATTGAACGTAATTCGCGAAAATAACGCTTAACTGTCGTTTCTTCACCATCAATAAGAGCAACAACTATATCTCCGTTATTAGCGAAATTTTGCTTTCTGGCAACGATGTAGTCATGATCAAGTATACCGGCTTTGATCATACTGTCTCCAGAAACTGATAACATAAAAACATCTTCTTGACAGCCAAGTAAATCTAGCGGAATAGGATAGGTCTCTTCAACATTTTCGACCGCTAGAATAGGCTGTCCTGCAGTGACTTTACCAACTAAAGGAACAGGAACTACCGTTTTCTGACGCCAGCTGCTGTCTTGAGTCAATTCTATAGCACGTGGTTTAGCTGGATCTCTTTGCAAAAAACCATATTCTTCTAATTTATGCAGATGAGTGTGTACGCTGGCACTTGAAGATAAACCCACTGCCTTACCGATTTCACGTACTGCAGGAGGATATCCCTTAGCATAGACGTGCTCACGAATGAAATCTAAAATAGCTCTTTGCCGATCGGAAAGCATTTCCTCTGTAATAACTCCATCAAAATCACTGAAACGTGCTCTTCTTGCCATAAACCCAGCCTCCAATTTCAATCATCATATACTCACAGAATTTCTAGGTAATAAACTACTCAGTTATTTCTAATTGTTTCTATTATATCAGGAACAGGTGAGAATGTCAAAACATCTGTTTGCCGTTGTTCGTTTAATGAAAATAATAGAATTTATTCTTCAGCAACTATTCTCAACTTAATTTACTGTTTTCGTTTTACGTCCGATAATATATATTATGTAAAACTCTACAAATTAGATTATAAACCGCAATACGGTCGTCGGCAAGTATTAACGATATTTTTGATACCGTTAAACTCTATAACGTAAATATTTAACATAAATCCACATATATGCGTAAATTTCTCTTTTAAGCTGTTTTAATCTATTGTATTATAACTTCTATTCAATTTATTTTTCACTTGCCTTAAAAACGATTTATGACGATGTATTTTTAGATAAAAACACCTGGATAATATTTTAAGACTTATTATCCAGGTGTTAGAAAGTATTTTTTAATATTTTTCTTTTAACAAAGAACTTTTGAATAAATTATAGCTGTCGTATTCTTTTTGAATCAAATTTGATTTCATCGTTTTATCTTGTATAAAATAACACAACAGATTAATTCGATTATCTGAATCAAAGTAAACTTTCTTTTGCCCATATATAGATAAATCCGTCAAATCGGTTTCTTGAAAAATATCATAACCAGGTTGGTTGATTTTAGATAAAGTTTGTGGCAAATGTAAATCTACATCATAAGTAAATTGAAGCAGGCAGTTTTCTTGATTGATATCAATATCATGTGTAAAATTTTTAATCTGAACAAACTTTTCTAGTTTTGCTTTTTCACGTGGATTCAAAAACGGTTTATTCATAAATTCTTCGAACATCATTTTAGTAAAAACAGGATTTTCTAAAAACCGCTTTGGTCCTTGATCATTAGGACGAGCTGGCTTATATTCTGCTGAAATACCTACAACACCTTCGGAATAAGCTTTCAAAATTTTACTAAAATCAAAGTCATCAATATTATTAGATTCTACATTAATGCCTATTTTGGTAGTTTCAATATTAAATAATTTAGAATCTATATACTCCTTCCCCATCTTTTCCAAACTACTGACAGGTAATGCAGAGAAGAAGCTGACAGGCATATTTTCCAATTTTTGATTGCTTTGAATGTAAAGCCAGTTATGTGGTACTTTGAACTCTTTGTTAAAAATACCATCTTTAATTATAAGTTCAGAATTAGATAATTGTGGTTTAAAGAAATTCAGTTTTTTTGTAAACGCTTTAGAGAATTTCTTATATGCACGTTTATCAACTTTATTGTCCGTGAACTTTTGAATAAATTTATCAGCTTTATTTTCTTCAACAACTGTTTCACTTTGGTCCTTTGCAGGAAACTCAACGTATCCACTGCTTATGTTATATAATTGGTCATTTTGTGACAAAATATAAATTTTAGAAATTAAATTGTACTGTGCTGTCATCTGTTTACCATCAGCACTGAATTTAACATAAGGATTATATTTTTGTATATTCTGCTGTTCTTTCCGAGTATAAGCAATTGGCAATTTTATTTCATAATTCAACAGCATATCATTGTTGATTTCTAATGCTGGTATTTTGTTAATCTTTGTTATTTTATAGCTTTTATTACCAGGTAAAGATTGGAGATTATCCTGCATAATTTTCTGCATATATACCTGTAACTCATTTTGCGGTACAGTAAGATAAGCATAAGCAGGATCGTCTAAGATATCTTTTCCAGCTTTAATATCCTCAGCTATCTTCTTTAAATCACTTTCAAATTTATTGGTAGCAAAAGCTGTTTTCGTATATGCTTCAATAGATTGTTGGCTGATAGCTGCTATGCCATGCATGCCAGACTTATTGCTGCCTGCCGCAAACAGATCTTTACTGACAATAATAGTGTTATTATCTGGGATATCGACACTAAAACCCGCTTCTTCACTGCGATAGTCGAAAGCGTAGCAACTGGAAAGACTGGTTAGGATACCGAATGCGATGATTCCGGAACAGATTGTTTTTCTCATATTTATGTCTCCTTTGCATTCATACTGATAAGTAAAGGGGCATTAAAAATCACTGTAAATCAAGCTTCTTAATATGCTCTATAAGTTCTTTAGAAGCCAGTTGTTCTGTATTTCTAAGAGTGGAAGTATAAACTACAAGACCACCTTTTTTCTTTGTAAAGAAAATTCTGCCGGTATTATCGAAATCTTTTTTATCCTTTAAATTAAATGATAGATCGAAATTTATATATCCTATTTTAGGAGTAATGTTAACATCAAAATCAAACTTACTGTTTTTATAGTAACGGCTACTTTCAATATAGTTTTTTAGCTCTGAAAACAATAACTGCATTTCTGCTTTAGTAGCTTCTGGATTTTCTAAATAAGCAGCTGTCTCAAATTCCTTTGTTTCACAGGAAACTGACCATACACTTTCTGTTAGTAAATCCATCCATGACGCTATGTTTTCTTCAGAAACATTATCAGCTATTTTTTCTTTATCTAAGTCATCTGCTTCCAAATTTTGAGTTTTTTCCTTAATTTTTTCCAATGTTTCCAAAGGTAAGGCAAAAGTCAAACAAGCTTTAGGATTATCTGAAAAGTAACTTTGAACATAATACCAATTTTCAGGAAGATCAAATTTAAATTTTCCTATTTTATCGGTGTAAATTAATGTATTAGTATTTGCAGAAGGGTTTGTTATTAACACACCTTTTCGATACTCGTTGCGTGCTGATTCAGCTGATACTTCAGATTCTTTTTTGCTGTTTAAAACTTTAGTACTGATTACGTACAATCTGTTATTTGCAGAAAGCAAATCAATTGAACATAAATATGAATCTTTATCCTTAATTTCATTTTCCATATTCTCAGTAAACTGCATATTTAAACTTTTTCTGCCATGGATTTTTTGAATCTGAATATTAAAAGCAACATCATTTGGCAGCTGTTTAACAAAAGGTTTATCTGAAGGCCAGTAAAGAACAGGATCTAATAATTTTAGATTGGCTTTTTGAGGATCAATGCCAGAACGTTCCAATAATTCTATTGACGCATAATCATCATTAAAAGCATCTGTAGTGAAATTTTGTTCTAATAACTCTGAAGCCTGCTTTTGATTCAGACTATAAACATAGATAAAATTACCATTAGGCTGCATTCCACCATAAAAATTTTTACTTACAATATTTATTTCCTGTTGTGGTATTTTTATTTTAAAGCCAGCTTCAGGATTACGATATTCTTTTGCATAACCGATATTTAGTAATGACAATTGAATTAACAGGGATAGAAATATCAAAAATTTTATCACTTTACCACCTCGTTAATTATTTTGTAATAATTTCAACCATCATACCGCTGTCTAAATTGCATGCGTTAGCTTCGTCAGTATCAATATGTACTTCATCAGCATTCCCTTCACCAGCACGTACTAAAACATTATTCAGAATTAAAGCACGTTCTCCATTTGTTTGGATAGAAACGATATCGCCATCTTTTAAACCATATGTTTCTGCCGTTTCAGGATATAAATGGATATGCCGTGCAGCTATAATAACACCTTCTGTAATTTCTACTTCACCTTTAGGTCCTACTAATTTTCCGCCAGCAGATTCTTTGATATCTCCAGAATTTCGAATTGGGGGATTCAGACCTACTTTTCTGGCATCAGTAAAAGATAGCTCCAGTTGTGTATATTTGCGCAGAGGACCAATGATCCTTAATTTCATCTCACCTTTCGCAGTTACTAAAGTAATCTGCTCTTCTGAAGAATACTGTCCCGGTTGTCCAATATATTTTTTGGGATGTAATTCAGATCCTTCGCCAAATAGAATATCCATATGTTCTCGGCATAAATGAGCATGACGTGCAGAAACTCCTAATACTAACGGGAATTGCATTTTATTCACCTCGAAGAAAAATTTTTAATATAAAACTTATCTTATTTATTTTAACATATCATAGAAGTTTTTACCATTCTGCAATTAAGTAAAATAAAAACAAATATGAATAGAAAATTAAAAATATCCGGCAGATTTTGCCGGATATTTTATGCAATTATTATTATCAGAGGAAGAAAATTTTAATTAATGCTTCGACAAATATTCATCAATTGCCAAAGCTGCTTTTTTGCCGGCGCCCATAGCAGAAATTACTGTTGCCGCACCAGTAACTATATCACCACCTGCAAAAACACCTGGAATAGATGTGGCTCCCTCTTCATTAGCAACAATATTGCCGCGTTTATTAGTTTCCAGTTCGGGTGTTGTTTGTTTAAGTAAAGGATTAGGTCCTTGGCCGATTGCCATAACTACCATATCAACATCAAGGACATATTCCGAACCTTTGATTTCTACAGGAGAACGCCGTCCTGATGTATCAGGTTCACCAAGTTCCATTTTTACACATTCCATACCATTAACCCAGCCTTTTTCATTTCCGAGAATACGGGTAGGATTATTGAGCAGCCTCAGTTCTATGCCTTCCTCTTTAGCATGGCCTATCTCTTCTTTGCGAGCCGGCATTTCGTCTTCGCTGCGGCGATAAACAATGTATACCTGCTCAGCGCCAAGACGTTTTGCTGTGCGAGCAGCATCCATGGCAACATTTCCAGCACCGACAACAGCAACATTTTTACCTACATATACAGGCGTTGCAACATTAGGGAATTGGTATGCACGCATTAAATTAACTCTAGTAAGAAATTCATTCGCAGAATAGACTCCATTTAAATTTTCGCCATCGATATGCATGAAATGTGGCAATCCAGCCCCTGTACCTACATAAACTGCACTGAATCCTTCTTCATTCATTAATTCTTTTATAGTGAAGGTTCTGCCAATGACGGCATTAGGGATGATTTTTACACCCAAATCTTTTAAAGCGTCAATTTCATGTTTTACAATTTCTTTCGGTAAACGAAATTGTGGAATACCATACATTAAAACTCCACCTGGAGCATGAAGAGCCTCATACATAGTAACATCATAGCCCATTTTTGCAAGATCTCCTGCAGCTGTTAAACCTGAAGGGCCACTGCCAACAATTGCTACCTTTTTATTTTTAAATGAATCTATATCAGTTTTAGTGATATCAATTCCCTGCTCACGAGCATAATCTGCAACAAAGCGCTCTAGACGCCCTATAGCAACGGATTCTCCTTTGATCCCTAAAACACATTTACTTTCACATTGATTTTCCTGAGGACAAACGCGTCCGCAAACAGCTGGTAAACTATTTTTACGTTTCAAAATAGTTATAGCTTCATTTAATTTACTTTGTGCAAGGGCTTGAATAAAAGCAGGTATTTCTACGTTAACCGGGCAGCCTTCAACACAGCGCGGTTTAGGACAATTTAAGCAACGTTGTGCTTCGTCAATAGCAGTTGCCGTATCATAGCCAAGCGCTACTTCTTCAAAATTTTTATTTCTTACATCAGCCGGTTGTTCCGGCATAGGGTTTCTCATTCCTCCACGCATTTGCAATGACCTCCGCAGCTATATTCAAGCATTTCCTGACCTTTATACATTTGCTGACGCTGAACAAGATTGGCAAAATCTACTAAATGTGCGTCAAATTCCGGTCCGTCAACGCAGGCAAATTTATTTTCATCCCCTACCCTGACACGGCACCCGCCGCACATCCCGGTTCCGTCAACCATAATAGTATTTAAACTTGCAGTAGTCGGAGTTCCATAGGGTCGGGTAGTTTCTGCAACATTCTTCATCATAATGACAGGTCCAATAGCCAAGACTAAATCAATTTTTTCACCGGTTTCAAGCATTGCTTTCAGAGGATCTGTTACAAAACCTTTCTGACCAGCACTGCCATCATCAGTAGTAATAATCAATTCATCACTGACAGCTTCCATTTTTTCTTTAAAAATAATCAAATCTTTATTGCGAGCACCAATAATGGAAATGACTTTATTACCCAATTTATGATAGGCACGGGCAATAGGATAAACCGGCGCAACACCGATACCACCGCCGACGCAAACAACTGTACCGAATTTACCCATATGTGAAGGCATTCCTAATGGTCCAAGAACATCTAAAATTTCATCACCAACAATAAAAGTTTTACAAAGATGTGTTGTGGTATTGCCTACTGTTTGCACGATCAAAGTTATTGTCCCTTTTTCGCGATCAAAATCAGCTATAGTCAAAGGAATACGTTCGCTGTTTTCATCTGTACGAATCATAACAAACTGACCGGGTTGGCATTTATGTGCTATCATTGGCGCTTCAATAATAAATTCATAAACAGCCGGTGCTAAATTGTTTTTTACAAGTATTTTTGCCACTCTCGTCACTCCTAAAGTTTTTTTGCTTTATTTAGTTAAGCGATGGCCTCGCATATTGGCCTCCGCATAAATTTTTTCTACATCCATTTCCAACAGTTCGCCATTTTTCATTAAAACTTTACCGTTGACAATAACTGTATCAGCATCAGTTGCGCTTGCAGCATAAACCAGTAAAGAAACACGATCATGGCGCGGATACCAATAAGGCTTCTGCATATCGTAAAGAACAATATCAGCTTTCTGACCTGCCTTAATTTCTCCTACATCAGTAAATCCTAAAGCCAAAGCACCTTGTTTAGTTGCCAATTTTAAAGCTTCATGGGCTGGAATGAGCAATGGATCACCGCTTATTCCTTTATGAAGCATAGCTGCCAGACGACATTCTTCTAAAAGATCCAAATTATTATTACTGGAAGTTCCATCAGTACCTAAGCCGACTATAATACCACGTTTAAGCATTGCCGGTACGGGAGCAATACCGCTGGCCAGCTTTAGATTGCTCTGCGGATTATGCGCTACACGAACTTTTTTATCAGCCATTATCTCCAAGTCAGCTTCGCTTACATGCACGCAATGTGCGGCCAAAGTTCCGCAATCAAACATATCCAAACTATTCATTAGTTGTATCGGTGTCATATTGTGCTCTTTTACACAATCACTTACTTCTCCTGCTGTTTCACATAAATGCATATGAATTTCTGCATTCAATTCACCGGCTTTAGCTACAACTTTCTTTAAATATGAGACCGAACAAGTATAGGGAGCATGAGGACCAAACATTACTCTAATACGGCCATCAGCTTTTCCATGCCAGTTTTTAAAAAGCATTTCATTATCCTGCAGTTTTTCATCAGCATCTGGTGTAAGTCCAACCAGACCGCGGCTTAAAGAAGCACGAATACCAGTTTCATTTACTGCCTGGGCAACTTTATCCATTGCAAAATACATATCTGCAAAACATGTAGTTCCTGTTTTTAGCATTTCTACGATTGAAAGCATTGTGCCCCAATAGATATCTTCATCATTTAATCCCGCTTCCGCAGGCCAGATTTTATTTTGCAGCCAGTCCATTAATACCATATCATCTGCGTAACTGCGTAATAAAGTCATAGCAGCATGAGTATGTGTGTTTACCATACCAGGTACTGCAATCTTATCAGCAGCATCGATTATTTCGGCAGTTTCAAAGCCTGTCGGCATTTCTTTACTAATAATACTGATAGTGTCATTATCAATACCCAAAAAATATTTTTCGTTATCGGGAGCAGAAATTATTTCTACATTTTTTATCAGTAATTTACTCAAGTACTTCATCTCCCTTTTCCATTTGGCGTTTAGAATAATGCTGCTTATAGAAATCATGCATTATAGCAATATCTGATTCCGGTAATAATTTAGCACCGCCCATAGTTTCACAAATACAATAAATATGTGCTGCTTTCTCAACTATTTCAGCAGTCATTAAAGCAGCTCCTAAAGAATTGCCCCAGCATACAACTCCATGATTAGCTAGTAACGCAGCTTTTTTATCTTGCAAAGCTATTAAGGCATTTTCAGCTAAGGTTTTTGTTCCCGGTAATGCATATTCGGCAACATCCACACTACCGCCTATTATTTGTACCAGATCTTCAATTAACGCCGGTATTGATTTATGCATCGCAGCACAGGCACTGGCATAAATACTATGTGTATGAACTATGGCTTTTGCTTCAGGTATAGCATTATAGATTGCTAGATGCAGAGGTGTTTCTGATGAAGGAATCAAAGCTCCCTTTATTTTATTACCTTGCATATCCACAATAACAATATCTTCAGTATTTAAGCTGTCATAACTACGTCCAGATGGTGTTATTGCGCAACGTGAAGTATCTATTTTTATGCTTAGGTTTCCCCAAGAGCCTGCAATCATTTTTTGCTCGACCATTTTTATGCCTGCAGTAACTATTTGTTGACGAGCCGCATTTATAATAAGATCATCACGCAAGATTAACACTTCCTTTTAGGCCTGGTGCAGATATGTTTCCTGTTCCTGCGTTAACTTATCAATACCAAGGCCCATAGCTTGTAATTTAAGCGCAGCAATTTCTGTATTCAACTCTTCTGGCAAAATATAAAGTTTATTTTCAAGTTCATGTTTATGTTTCCACAGATATTTCATTGCTAAAAACTGCATCGCAAAAGAAAGATCCATTACTTCTACAGGATGTCCATCACCGCAGGCGAGATTTACAAGACGGCCTTCTCCCAATAAATTTATTTTGCGGCCATCTGGCATCGTAAAAGTTCTGATATTTTTTCTAACCTCATACGACGGTTCTACAGTTAATTCTTCGAGATGTTTGATGTTTATTTCAACATCGAAATGACCGGCATTGCTAAGAATAGCTCCATCTTTCATAACGGCAAAATGTTCTTTTGTGATAACATCTTTACAGCCGGTAACGGTAACAAAGAAATCGCCATATTTAGCAGCTTCCTGCATAGGCATTACTCTGAACCCATCAAAAACAGCTTCTATTCCTTTAATAGGGTCTATTTCAGTAACGATAACATTAGCGCCCAATCCTTTAGCACGCATTGCCACACCTTTACCACACCAGCCATAACCAGCAACGACTACTGTTTTTCCTGCAACAGAAAGATTTGTAGTGCGCATAATCCCATCCCAAGAAGATTGTCCAGTCCCATAACGATTATCGAAAAGATATTTGCAATAAGCATCATTAACTGCAATCATTGGGAAAGACAACTTGCCATTATTGGATAAAGCCTTTAAACGATGCACGCCAGTGGTAGTTTCTTCACTGCCGCCAATAAGTTTAGCAACCAAATTTTTGCGTTCACCGTGCAGCATATTCACAAGATCTCCACCATCATCAATGATAAGATCCGGCTCAATATCTAATGCTTTACTGAGATACATATCATATTCTTTATCAGTACAGTTATGAGTTGCAAAAACAGTAACACCACTATCGGCTAACGCTGCAGCTACATCATCCTGAGTAGACAGCGGATTGCTGCCGGTTACAACTACATTAGCACCAGCATTTTTGAGTACTTGAGCTAAATATGCAGTTTTCGCTTCTAAATGAATGGTAACTACCATATTCAAACCCTTAAAAATTTGATTTTCAGTATATTTTTCATTAAGAATATTGAGCAAAGGCATATGCTCTTTTACCCAAGATATTTTTTGCTTTCCAGATGGTGCTAACTCTATATCCCTAATCATACTTTCCATAGTTAATATTAGTCCTCCTCGTGCAGTATTTTCTGCAATTTTTTTATATTTTCTATATACGGTGCAGCTATGACACCATATTCTGTGATAATGCCGGTAATTAGTTCTCCTGGAGTGACGTCAAAAGCAGGATTAAAAACATTTACCTGCTGTGGTGCTGTTACCACACTCTGAAGCAATCGTACTTCATCAGCAGAACGTTCTTCAATAGGGATCTGTTTGCCAGTTTCTAAAGTAAAATCAAAAGTACTGATCGGTGCCGCAATATAAAACGGTATCTGATGATATTTTGCAGCCAATGCCACTCCATAAGTACCGATTTTATTTGCCGTATCACCATTGACAGCAATTCTATCCGCACCAACTATAACAGCGTCTATATGTTGAGTTTGCATGACCCAGGCTGCCATATTGTCGGTAATCAAAGTAACAGGAATCTTATCTTTTGTTAATTCCCAGGCAGTTAAACGCGCCCCCTGTAATAACGGCCGTGTTTCATCTGCATATACCATCGTCAGCCTTCCATCTAAAAAAGCCTGTCTGACAACCCCCAAGGCAGTTCCCCATCCACAAGTAGCTAAAGCTCCTGCATTACAATGCGTGAGTATTTTAGCTTGCTGTGGCAGTAATGCAGAACCGTAGCCCCCAATTTTTTTATTGACTGTAATATCATCCTGATAAATTTTACAGGCTAAATTTTCTAATGACTCTTCAATGACTTTTAACGATTGCTGTGCTTTTACCATGGCAACAGCATGTATGTATATTTTTTCAACTGCCCAACCGAGATTAACCGCCGTTGGACGAGTAGAAAGAAGAAAGTTTTTTATTTTTTTAAACTCTAATAAAAGAGTTTCCAGACTGGAATCAGCATATCTTACAGTAAGCTCCTGCCATCCTAATGCCATTCCAAAAGCGGCAGCTGCGCCAATGGCAGGTGCTCCGCGTACTTCTAAACGTTTTATTGCCTCTCCTACTCTGCGGTAATCCTTACAAATAATAACTACAATTTCTGATGGCAGCTTTGTCTGATCTAATAAGAGCAAACTCTGTCCTTGCCATTCCATAGTTTTAACCATGTTTACAGGCTCCTTATAAAGTAAAACCACCAAATTCAGCCATACACTGCGGACATCCACACTCCATGCTATCTGCTTCATTAGCAGCAATAAAGGCACTGATAAGCTGTTCCATATTTTTAATACTCTTATCCATAGCTTCAACTACTTCGTTGTGAGAAAGAGGTGTTGGAGAAATTCCGGCAGCCATATTAGTAACTATAGAACAATTTGTATAACACATTTCTGCCTCTCTGGCCAATAAGGATTCTGGCATATTAGTCATGCCAACAAGATCACCGCCAAGCATTGCGAACATTTTAATTTCAGCAGCAGTTTCAAAGCGCGGTCCCTCAGTACAGACATAACAGCCTTTTTTATGAAAAATAATGTCTGTCTTATATAAGCAGTTGATTACTTTATCACGTAATCTTGGACAGTAAGGATTGGTAAAATCAACATGAGCTACACCACGTTCCGGGTTGTCATAAAAAGTATTGATACGGCTTTTCGTAAAATCTAAAACCTGATCACATACAACGAAATGACCCGGTTCCATATCCGGATTCAAAGAACCAACTGCAGTAGTCGCAAAAATTTCTTCTGTACCAAGGTTTTTCAGTGCCCAGATGTTTGCACGGTAATTTACTTTATGTGGAGCTGTTTTATGCCCTACACCATGACGTGTAATAAAAATTACCTGATTGCCGCACATTGTTCCAATATTGCATAAAGCAGGACCGTAAGGAGTTTGAATCACCTTTTCTTCAAAACATTGTAATGTTTCTGGACTATAAATTCCTGTTCCACCTATTATTGCTATTTTACGCATATTGTCCTCCTTAGTGTTCATTATCAAGATCATCAATAATTTTTATCAGATCCGGCATTTCTTTAAGAATATATGTTGGGTTACCTTCATTTAGAATTTGCTGCCAGTCAAAGCTGGTATAACGAACAGCCGCCGTAGCATAACAACCTGCAGCCTGTCCGCTTTGTAAATCAAAAGGACTGTCACCTATACAAAGGCATTCTTCCGCTTTCAGTTTAAGAGCGCTCAACGCCTTTTCCATTGGTTCCGGATGTGGTTTATGATGCTGGCATATATCACAACCAATAACCGTTTCTATATAAGGTTCTAACCCCATGCACTGCAAACCGCGTTTGGCCATTGGGACCTTTTTGGAAGTAACAACAGCCATTTTTATTCCTCTCTGCTGCAAAACAGATAATGTTTCTTGAACTCCTGGAAAAGGTTTAATAAGTTCATCGTGATATTTCAGATTAAAATCTCTATAAACGGCACATAATATTTCTACCTGATTTTTATCCACGTAATTTTCCATAGCGCTGCGTAACGGCAGCCCGAAATATTTTACCAGCTCTGCGCGTGGCATTTTTTTATTTAAGCAGACTGCAAAGCTGTGTTCAAAGGCTTGGATTATCAAATCGATAGTATCGATCAAGGTTCCATCCAAATCAAATAAAATACCGCGTATCTTCACAAACTTCTCCTTATATATTTTTTATCTTATCATCTTATAATAACATAAAAGCCTTATAAAATAAAGAATTCAAGCATTATATAAAGAAAAAGACCGCTCTTTAGAAGAGCGGTCAAAAGTTATTGTTTTTTAGGAAATACAACCTGTTTCGGGCCAAGTTCAGCATTTTCCGGAATTAAAACTTCGTTAAAGCTTATTCCGCGGGTATGAGCAGTATGGCTCCATTCATGATCATGCCTGTGGATATACCCCAGGATGGTAATAGGTATCCAGCTGTAAATAAAGAGCGGATACAATAAAAGATACATCCAAGATTTAAAAGAAGCATGAATTTTAAAAAGTACAATCATAGGGAAAATATACTGACCTATACCTATCAGAGTCCAAACTTCTAACGGCAGAATAGCATATAAGACATTGGTATAGAAAGGATAGAATTGATAGATATAACTGCAAATAACAAAAAAAGTAGAAATAAGTAAGAAATATGGCTGGAATAAATTGATTATTCCATCAAGTACGACGATATTTCTTTCTTTAATCCCTTTAACAAACAATTTGCCGATGTAACGGTTGGCTACATCAAAATGCCCTTGAGCCCAACGTTTACGTTGGTTCCATGATTGCATAAAAGTAAGAGGCTTTTCATCATAAACGATAGCATCATGTGCCCAAGTAGTCGGTATACCTTCCAATAAAGCTTTCATGGTAAATTCCATATCTTCTGTAAGGCATGTAGCGCCCCAGCCATGCCTGCGTAATATATCTGTAGAAATACACATACCAGTGCCACCGAGGCAGCTTGATAACCCTATATTATATTTAGCCAAATGCCACACATGGTTTACAACCCAGAAAGAAATAGAAAATACTCCGGAAATCCAGGTATCATTAGGATTTTTAGAATCCAAATATCCCTGAATAAGTCGTTCACCCTTGCATAAGCGGCTGTTCATTTCTCTTAAAAAGTTAGGATGAACTAAATTATCAGCATCAAAGACACAAACAGCATCATATTGACGTTCCATTTCAAAAAGTCTTTGGAACATCCAATCCATTGCAAAACCTTTGCCTTTTTCATTATCATTAAAGCGTTCATAAACGATTGCTCCTGCTTGACGGGCAATTTGCGCTGTATTGTCTTTACAGTTATCTGCAACTACAAAAATATCATATAAATGATCAGAATAATTGAGCAGATGCAGATTCTCGACCAATTGACCGATAACTTGCTCTTCATTGTGTGCACAGACGATCATAGCAAAAGTTTTTTGCTCATCATAAATTTTTTCTTCCGGTCTGCGGCCAAAAAGGCCAAAGAAAGAAAGCGTAAAATAATAGATCGTGAAGAATACAATTAAAAGCTGCAACGGAATCATGATCAAGTCAAAATAGGTACTCATCAAAAATCTCCTTGCTTTCTAAAAATATTTACTGCTTGTTTAGCATTTTTGCATAAACACAGTTAATAATCCCAGCTAAAGAATAGGTGAACATAGCCGCAAATGGCCAGGCTGAAAGATTTACATATAGTAGATATATGCCAACAGCAGCAGCAATAATTACCGGAGGTAAAAACATTGGATTTCCTTTACCTTTAAAATCCGGGAATTTTACATTGCTATACATAATACAGCCAATTACAAAAGTCAGAATTGCAACAAAATAAGTGGAAAAGGAATAGCCAGAAAGAACATACGTTGCTAAAACACAGGCTCCCGCAGGAATCGGCATGCCTTGAAAATATCCCTTTACCTCACCAACATTTACATTAAATCTTGCTAAACGCATGGCACCACAAATTGTAAAAATGGAAGCAATGAGTTTTCCAAGTAAACCTAAATCTGTCATACCATATTGATAAATAAGAATAGCAGGAGCGACACCAAAAGAACCTAAATCACATAAAGAATCCAGTTCTTTACCAAATTCCCCGCCTCCTACTCCTAAAAAGCGAGCAGCTCTTCCATCCATAGAATCTGCAATAACAGCCAATATTATAAATATAGCTGCTCTTGAGAAATTTCCTTCAAATGTATCAAAAATAGATAAAACGCCAAATGTTAAACTTAATGCACTAATGCTGTTAGGTACGATACGACGATAATTCATTTTTTAATGAACCCTCCCGATCAGAGAAACTCCTCCAACTACTGAATCGCCTTTTTTTACAAGAATTTCAACATTTTTTGGTAAAACTAATTCAGTACTTGATCCAAATTTAATCATACCATAACATTCGCCTTGTTTCAAATTATGACCTAAAGTCACCCACGATACAATACGACGCGCCAGTAATCCTGCAACCTGAATAACCAAAACTCTCATCTTATCGTTTTGAACTCCAATAGCATGACGTTCATTTTCAAAAGAGGCAGATTTTTTATATGCCGGCACAAACTGCCCACATGTATAACGCTGGTATTTTATTTCACCATTAACAGGGCTGCGATTGACATGCACATTAAAAACGGAAAGGAAAATAGTAACTTTTATAGCATCTTCATTTAAATATTCTTCATCATAAAAGTCTTCTATTGCCATTACTGTTCCATCTGCAGGAGAATAAATAATAGAGTCATCTGATTGTGTAGGACGATTGGGATTACGGAAAAAATAAATAAAAAACAGCATTAATACTGCAGGAACAACAGCCCATACTAAGCTCCCCCAATAACCTACAGCAAAAGTAATAATAGCAAAAGCGAATATGAACGGATGACCGTCTTTGACTATATTCATAGAGAGCCCCTCTCTTTCGGCTAGTTTGAGAAAAGAAAATAATAATGTGATGAACCTTTAGTTCATCACATTATTATAATACAGCCATTTCTTTTTGTCCATTTTTATTTCATTTGGAACAAATTACTTTAATAACAAATTTTGGTAAAGCAAGCATCCTTATAAAACGGCTTGGTTGTTTGTACAGTCTAAAAAGCCATTCTAAAGAATATTTTTGCATCCACAACGGAGCTCGTTCCATTTTTCCGGCCAGCACATCAAAGCTGCCGCCTATTCCTATAGTGATATAAGGCTTCAATTCTTGAAGATGTGCATACAACCATTTTTCCTGTTTCGGTGCTCCCAGCGCAATAAATAAAATCTGTGCTCCGCTATTATTAATGGCGTCTATTATAGACTTGTTATCGCTCTCTTTAAAATAACCATCTCTACATCCAACTACAGTTACACCAGGATATAAACTTTCTGCTTTTTTCTTTGCAGCTTCAGCTATACCAGGCGACGCGCCAAAGAAAAAAGCTCTATAACCTTTGGCTGCAGCCAGATTAAGTAAACGATTAAATAAATCAAAACCCGCAACTCTTTCAGGTACATCATATCCCAACTGTCTGCCTGCCCAAACGGTACCAGCACCATCAGGCAAAACCAAATCGGCAACATTAGTTAAGATATTTTTATATTCTGCATCATCTTGACACATCATAATGATTTCTGCATTGGCAGTAACTACAAAAGAGTGCTCTTGTTCTTGTATCTTGTCATCAAGATATTGAACAGCTGCATCCATACTATATGGGTGCACAGGTACATCCAAAACCTGAATAGCAGTAATTTTTTCCATCAGCAACAACCTTTATTGAATATATAGATCAATAATATTTGCATTTTTATCAATGCATTTGTATTTGTAAACCGGACGACCTACACTGCCTCGATGAAGATCAAGGCTCAATAATTTCAAGGACTTAAGAAATTCTAAATATTTACGGATAGAAACACGTGAAATACCAACTTTAGCCGAAATTTCTTCTGTAGTAAACATTCCATCGATTTTAATGATTTCAGACCAAACGGTATTTAAAGTATTTTTATCCAAACCTTTAGGTAAAGTAACTTCTACATCTGTATCCTGATGAATGATGGTTTTATCAAGTTCATCCTGTTTAAGAATAGACTGTTCTTCTACCAAATTATATCGACTCTTATAATTATTTAAAGCCAAATTAAATCTTTCAAATTCAAATGGTTTAATAATGTAGTCAAATGCTCCTAACCTCAGCGCTGCTTTAATCTTATCTTTATCATTGGCAGCGGATACAATAATGACATCGACATCATATTCCTGTTCTCTGATTTTTGCCAGCAGCTGCAGACCATCCATTCCTGGCATAAAAATATCAAGGATGACAAGATTATACTCTTTAGTCTGCATAATTTTCAAAGCTTCATCACTGTTGCGAACGATATCACATAGCTGAAAACCTTTGATTTGGGTCAAATAATGTTCGTGAAGCTTCCCTACCATTGGGTCGTCTTCTACTACTAAAACTTTGGTCATGATGTTTTCACCGTCCTTACGATTGGTAATCTTATGGTAAACGTGGTACCTTCGCCTACGGTTGATTCAACCTCGATAGTACCTTTTAAATGGGTAACTGTCTGTTTTACTAAAAAAAGTCCAATACCGCGTCTGGGCCCCTTACTAGAATAACCTTTTTCAAAGATAGTTTCAAGTTTATTTTCAGGAATGCCCGGACCGGAGTCTTCAACCATGACCATTATTTCATTATCAAAGGTTAAAATACTCAGATTTACAATTCTCTCACTGGGGTGATCGCGAAGAACATCAAAAGCATTTTCAATCAAGTTGCCAATAATAAGAATCAGCTCCTGTACTGTAGGACGAATAAATTCAGTCGTCAGTTCGCTTTCATCTGTTAAAGAAAACTCGATATCTAATTCTCTTGCCCTGCTGATTTTTCCTAAAATAAACCCTGCTAATGTAATATCTTTTAATCTGGTGACTACATAAGCAGCTTCAGCCTGCCGGTTATTGGCAATTTCCATCGTAAACTGTTTTAACTCGTCATAAGCTTTCATATCAATCAAACCCATGATAACATGCATTTTATTCATAAATTCATGTGTCTGAGCTCTTAGTGCGTCAGCATAATTACGTACGCCAGTCAACTGATTGGCCAATTCTTCCAATTCCGTTTTTTTACGGAACGTTATAATGGCACCACCGATATGTCCATTGTCAAATAACGGAACAAGAGTTGCGATAAACAGAACAGATCCTACCTGTACCGGCATATCCAATGTTGCTCTTCCATCTTTTAAGACAGCATCCAATGTCAGCCCATTCATAACTGTTTCAAGCGGTTTGCCTAAAAGTGTATGCGGATTAGGTATTCCTGCCTGAGCAAACAAAAACTCTGATTCAGTATTGATCAAAGTTATTTCAGCATCTTTATTGATCGCAACAACGCCCTCTTTGACAGAATTAAGCAAGGCATTGCGTTCTTGTAACAATGTAGCAATATCTTCAGGCTCTAATCCAAATAAAGTAGCTTTTACATGACGGGCTAAAAAGACGGCACCGCCTATACCTACAAATAAACCAAATAAACTTGCCAGAAAAATCAGCAGAACTGATTCTACAGTCAAATCCTGGATCATTTTAGGCGATACTCCAGCTACGATATAGCCAACAACAGTATTCCGGTCATCGCGAATAACCCCAACTGCCTTTTCATTAAAAACTGAAGTATCATACCAGTTTAGATTAGTACTCAGACCCTGTTCAGCTACTATCTGACGCGCTTCATCTTCAAATCCGTCTATCGAAGTAGGATTGTGGAATACCCGTATATTTTTATTTCGGTCCAAAATAATAATACTGGCTTTACAGGACTTCGCCGCCATGTTAACGACGTTGTTCAGAGCTTCATTAGTATTATTGATATCAGTTTCATATGTAAGTGAGCGGATTACAGCTGGGGAGTGAGAGAGTAAAGTAGTAATACTCACCGCATTTACACTTATACGTTCGTCAACGACACCGGAAACTCTGTGAGCAATGAGCAAACTGGCCGGTAATAATGATGCGACGATAACAAATGTTATCAAAAGCACTATTTTTTGTGATAAGGTGAATTTATTTGTTCCGTTTTTGTATGTCATACTTTTCACCTCACCCAAAATTCTTTTGCCACTTTTTATAGCATAAACCACTTTTTAAAGTTTTTACAATTAACTTTACTTAAATTATTGCATAATTTATATTTTAATATCTAAATTTTAGCAACATCTGAAGGAACTGTCAAAAATTGAATGCCTGGATTTCGTTCTAAAATCCAGTTCAACGACCATTCGTTATTAACCAAAATAACAGGTCTGTCTTTTTGGTCATATACCAGCATACCGCTGTCTAATCCTTTAATATTATCAATAAGATTTTTATCTTCAGCATAAACCCAGCGGGCAACAGTATAAGCAAGCTGATTCATCAAAAGCTGCGCGCTGTATTCATTGATAAGCCGATATTCCAATACTTCCAACTGAAGAACACCAACAACACCAACAATAAAGCTTTCGATACCGATGTCCTTTTGTTCAAAGACCTGAATAGCGCCTTCCTGTGCCAGCTGAGTAATGCCCTTGACAAATTGTTTCCGCTTCAGAGAATCTTTAGGCTGCACTCTGGCAAAAATTTCCGGCGGGAAAACAGGAAAATCCTCAAATTGGACTTTCATCTTTTCATCACTTAAGGAATCACCGATTCCAAAAATACCAGGATCAAAAACACCTATAATATCGCCTGGATAAGCTTTTTCAACAATAGTCCTTTCTTGAGCCAAAAACTGCTGTGGCTGTGAAAGTTTAACTACTTTTCCACCCTGCTTATGGTAAACAGACATCCCTTTTTCAAAGACGCCGGAACAGATACGCATAAAAGCGATTCTATCGCGATGGGCGGGATTCATATTAGCCTGAATTTTAAAAACAAATGCAGAAAATTCTTCTGCAGCAGGCTCTAAAATTTCACCGTTCTGCAAAATCCTGGGCTGTGGCTGCGGTGAAAGCTCTAAAAATTTTTCCAAAAAGCTGCGAACACCAAAATTAGTCATGGCACTACCAAAAAACATCGGAGTCAGTTCTCCATTATTTACACGCGCCATATCAAATTCATCGCCAGCCAGATCAAGAAGCTCGATATCATTGCATAAGTTATCATATAGCTCTTGCCCTAATGCCTCAATAATCTGAGGATCATCAAGAGAACCAGTAGTAGATTTTAAAATTTTAGAACCATGGCTATTATCATCCTCAAAAAGTTCGATCTGCTTTTTGATACGGTCATAAACACCTTTATAATTGCCATCAATACCAATAGGCCAATTAATTGGGTAAGCATGAATACCAAGAACCTGCTCCAGCTCTGCCATTAAATCAAACGGATTTCTTCCATAACGGTCTAATTTATTAACAAATGTAAAAATGGGCAGTTTTCGGCGATGACAAACCCAAAACAGTTTTTTTGTCTGCGGTTCAACACCTTTCGCAGCATCGATAAGCATTACAGCGCTATCAGCTGCCATCAGAGTTCTATAGGTATCTTCTGAAAAGTCCTGATGTCCAGGCGTATCAAGAATATTTACACGGTGCCCATCATAATCAAATTGTAAAACAGACGATGTTACGGAAATACCACGCTGTTTTTCAATTTCCATCCAATCAGATACTGCATGTTTATTACTTTTTCTAGCTTTTACTGAGCCGGCCAGATGAATAGCCCCTCCATATAGCAACAATTTTTCAGTTAAGGTCGTTTTACCAGCATCAGGATGAGAAATAATGGCAAAAGTACGCCGTTTCTCAATTTTCTCCAACAATTCCTGCATATTATCCCCCTAATTATTCTTTATTCTGCATTTCATATAAACGATATGCATCTATTATTTGTTTCAACACATATTCAGGCACCGGTATTTCTGTTTCTATTTGCCCTTTCATATTAAAACGAAAGGCAATATCATTAAACTTCTCGCCGCCATAGGTTTCGCAGCAAAAAGTTGTTCTCATGAACTCATCTTTAAAAGTACAGTCTTTCAAGGAATTCTTTTTGCGCTCAGAATCCCATTCAGTATAAATACTGAATAATCTCCGCTGTGCTTCTTCCGGGATTTCTTCACTTGTGACAACAGTTTCTTCTAACGGAGTACAGTCAAGATTTTTATATACTGTGCCATCTTCTAAAGTAATGCTCACTGTCATCACATAATCTTTTTCAGAAAAAACAGCTGTTTTAATCTGCCACTTGTCTTTCCAGCTTTTTATACAATCTGGACAGATAAACTGCACATCTCTAATGCTGTTGCTCATGAAATTGTCACGATAATATAATTCTTCAGCAGGAACGAACTTATTAGCACAACTACTGCAAACTAAAGGCAGCGTACGAATCATAGGTATGAACCTCCTTGCCCACAGACAAAAAAATAAGCCTTTACGGGGGTTACCCGTAAAGGCTGGCGATCCGAAATGGTCGGAGCGGCGGGATTCGAACCCACGACCTCTTCCACCCCAAGGAAGCGCTCTACCAAGCTGAGCCACGCCCCGAATCACAATGAGTATTATACCCATCCTGCATATAAAAGTCAAGCAATATTTTAATTTGGGATGTTTTCCTTTTCCCTGGCACCAGCAAAATCTAACTTAAGAATATGAGCAGTACTGCGCTGACCATGTTTCTCAAAAGCATTGATCATTGCTGCAGCAATCTCTTCACAATCTTTTTCTGGATCTGCATAGGCCATCAATGTAGATCCAGCTCCACTAATAATAGCTCCATAAGCACCGTTCGCTTTGGCTGCCTCAAAAACTGCCTCTGTACCTGTAATCAAGGGAATTCTATAAGGCTGATGAAGACGATCTTCTAAAGCAGCACTAAGATATTGATAATTCCCGCTCATCAATGCTCCAACATAAAGTGCAGTCCGACTCGCGTTGAAAACAGCATCCTGATGAAGAATCTGCTGTGGTATCGCCTGACGTGCTTTATGCGTGGAAAGAGGCTGATCGGGTACAACAGCTATAAAACGAAGATCTTTTTGCGGCAGAAAACGCAGTGAATGTGCCCCTGCTTCATCCATATAACTGATTGTAATCCCACCTAAAAGTGCCGGGGCCACATTATCAGGATGTCCTTCGATTTCCGTAGCGTAATTTAAAAGCTTATCTTTACTTAAAGTTGATCCAGTAAGTAGATTAGCCGCTATAAGTCCGGCAACGATGGCCGTAGAACTGCTTCCCAGCCCCCTCGATAGGGGGATTCGATTCCGCATCGTTACTTTAAGGCCAATTCTAGTGCCACGAACTTCATTCCAAACCTTCAAAAATGACAGAAATGCTAAATTTCTGCCACCTGCCCGCAGACGGTCTTCGCCTTCTCCAATAACTTCTAAAGCAAAACCAGAGTGATTTAAAATCTCAAAAGTAAAATCGTTATACAAGTTGCAGGCTAAACCCAAAGAATCATATCCCGGTCCACAATTAGCTGATGTAGCTGGAACAATAACAGTTATTTTATTTTTCATATCAAAATTACTCCAGGTCGTGATCTTCAACACGAATAACGCTGCAAACCTTTTCAACGATCGGCAGAGCTTTCAATGTTTGTACCGCCATCTGTAAATTTAATTCAGAGACATCATAAGTAATAACGACTAATTCCGCAACACCCTTGACTTTACTCTTTTGTACAACATTCTTTAAGCTTACATTCTGCGCTCCAAAAGCCGCAGCAATAGCAGCTAAAACACCAGGCTTATCCTGTACATGCAGCCGTATATAACAGGGAGACATCATATTCTCCAAACTGCAGAGATGTTTTTCATCAAAGCAGGTACAATTAATACGTCCGTTCGATTTATGAATAATATTACGTGCAACATCAATTATATCGCCGCAGACAGCACTTGCTGTAGGCATTTTACCAGCTCCACGGCCCATGAACATCGCATCTCCGATAGCATCACCTGTAACAAAGATGGCGTTAAATACATCATTTACACCAGCTAAAGGATGAGATACAGGCAGCATCGTAGGACGCACGCAAACACTAATGCCGTGTTCAGCATTGTTTTTAGCAATAGCTAGAAGTTTGATTGCATAACCGAGTTCTTTACCATGTTCAATGTCGCATAGATCCAGTCCGTCAATACCTTCTACCAAAACGTCACTTAAATCAATACGAGTATTAAACGCTATTGACGCAAGAATAACAAGTTTTCTGGCTGCATCCAAACCACCAACGTCTGCGGTAGGATCAGATTCTGCGTAACCCTTTTCCTGCGCTTCACGCAGAACATCAGTATAATCCATATTTTCCTGCGACATTTTAGTCAGCATGTAATTGGTGGTGCCATTAACAATACCCATTACAGAAGTGACTTTATTAGCAGCCAAACAGGATTTTAAGGGTCTGATAATAGGAATACCACCGCCTACACTTGCTTCAAACATAAAATCCACTTTATTTTCTTCTGCTAATGGGAATAATTCCTTACCATATTTTGCTAAAACATCTTTATTAGCCGTTACAACATTCTTTTTATGTTCTAAAGCAGCAGCAATGTATTCTTTTGCCGGATGCTCACGGCCTATAAGCTCAACTACGATATCAATTTCAGGATCTTCAACAATATCTTCGATTTTATCTGTTAAGTGATATTTTTCTGATAATGCTTTAGCTTTTTTCATATCGCGAACTAAAATTTTAGATACACGGATTGGAACGCCGACTTTTTTTTCAATCTCGGCAATATTTTCTTCTAAAACAGTCAACACGCCGCTGCCAACTGTTCCTGCACCTAAAAGTCCGACTTTAATGCACTCTTTCACAATATCCCCTCCAAGGTTAAAAGCGCATCAACGGATATAACTTAAACTTGGCCCAAAACCTCCAAACGTTTCACTCCGTCGATCATACGCAATTTATCTAATAAGGCTTCCAAATCAATTGTAAGGTCTTTAGTTTCGATAGAAATAGTGGTATTTGCAACGCCCTGCAAAGGTATACCCTGGTTAATAGTCATAATACTGCCGGAATCACTGGCAACAGTGTTTAAAACTCTGGAAAGCACACCAGCTTTATGTTCAAGCAACAAAGATAATGTAATAATTTTTTCTTTGCTGGCTTCATAAAATGGAAATACATAATCTTTATATTTGTAATAAGCACTGCGGCTTAAACCCATCCTTTCAACAGCTTCATTAATAGTTTTGATTTCACCGCGTTTTAGAATTTCTTTTACTTTAATAGTTTTTTTGATTGCTTCCGGTAAAATTTCTTCACGCACTAAGTAAAAAGTAGATTTGTCAGACATTGATATCGTCCTCCCTTTTATTGAATGTCCATATGGTTTTTACATGTGTTTTATTATATCATTGTTTCGTGGTAAAAGCCATATGTTTTAAGATTTTCTTATAAAAATAGAAAAACAGCCGTTTTTAGTACATAAATACGGCTGTAATCAATATTATTATTTTTTTTGTAGATTTTTTGCATTACCCTGTTTTATTTTACTTTCTGTACCATTCAAAAGCCTTTTGATATTTTCCGCATGACGTATAACAACAAACCCTCCTGCTACGGCAGCAAAAATTACTAATGGCTGAGCGTAACCAAAATAATAAGCAAAAATCGGTGTGCAAATGGCAGCTACAACAGACCCTAGTGAAACATAGCGCGTCAGTAAAACCAAAACCAACCAGACGCCAAAACTGGCAATGCAAACTTTAGGCATAAAATAAAGAATCAGTCCCAAACCGGTAGCAACACCGCGCCCACCCTTAAATCCTAAAAATATAGAATAATTATGCCCGAGTAAAGCTCCAATACCGGCAGCAACCATTCCACCCATTGCGTTATTGGTGAAATAAGCCACTAACGCTACAGCAAGAATCCCCTTCATCATATCGCACAACAGTACAAAAAACGCTGTTTTACCACCTACAGTGCGAAAAACGTTAGTTGTTCCTATATTTTTACTGCCATATTCTCTGATATCAATACCATGAGCAGCTTTTACTAGCCATAGCCCGCATGGTATCGAACCAAATGCGTGACCGACAATGAAGCAAACAAGCCATACTAAGCCTTCTGCCATTTCTCCCCCACCTTATTCTTCTTCGTTTTTACCGCGAATGATCATTTGCAATGGTGTTCCTTCAAAACCAAAAGCTTCGCGTAATTTGTTTTCTAAATAACGTTGATACGAAAAATGCATGATTTCCGGTTCATTAACAAAGATAACAAATGTCGGCGGTTTGATTTTAACCTGTGTGGCATACAATATTTTTAATCGCTGACCTTTTTCGGTAGGCGGCGGATTGATTGCAATAGCATCTTCAACAACCTGGTTAAGCACACTGGTAGAAATACGCATAGCATTCTGCTCTGCTACATAATGGATAACCTCAGGCAGTCTGTGTATACGCTGTTTAGTCATTGCTGAAACAAAGACTACAGGAGCATACTGCATAAATACTAATTCCCTGCGCAGATTTTCTGTATAACGCAAGGTAGAAGTATTGTCTTTATCGTACAGATCCCATTTATTTACTACTAAAACAATACCTTTACCAGCCTCATGTGCATATCCGGCAATTTTTTTATCCTGTTCTGTAACACCGTCGATAGCATCTATAACCATCAAAACGACGTCAGAGCGGTCTACTGCCCTTAATGAACGAATTATACTGTATTTCTCAATAGGCTCATCTATACGTGCTTTACGACGCATACCTGCAGTATCGATAAAAAGAAATTTCTGCCCCTCTCTAACCACAGGAGTATCGATAGCATCACGCGTGGTTCCTGCAACATCACTTACGATAGAACGTTCTTCACCCACTAAAGTATTAAAAATTGAAGATTTACCAACATTCGGACGACCAATCAACGCTACTTTGATTTCATCCTCATCACCGTCTTCACCATAAGCTGAAGTTTCAGGAAATTTTTCCACAACTGCATCCAGTAAATCGCCAAGTCCAAGATGATTTGCGGCTGAAACGGGAATAGGTTCACCGATTCCAAGATTATAAAATTCAAAAATTTCCATTTCCTGTTTCGGAGAATCAGCTTTATTGATAGCAAGAACTATTGGTTTCTTCGATTGACGCAGCATTTTAGCTACTTCTGCGTCTTCATGAGTAATACCCGCACGCGCATCACAAACAAACAAAATAACATCTGCTTCAGCAATTGCTATCTGTGCCTGCTGACGGATAGAAACAGCTATTTTATCAGTATTCATAATTTCGATACCACCGGTATCTACCATCATGAATTCATTATCAAGCCATTCGGTATCAGCATACAATCGGTCACGAGTTACACCGGGAGTATCTTCAACTATTGAAATCCTACTGTTAGCAAAAATATTAAATAATGTCGACTTACCTACATTTGGTCGACCTACGATAGCAACTATCGGTTTTCCCATAACATTCTCATCCTCACTCTCTAATGGTCGATTCCGTCACGGGAACTGATGCCTTTATGGAAATAGTGTTTTATTTCCTGCATATCCGTAACCAAATCGGCTATAGAGATCAGTTCTTCAGGAGCACCACGTCCTGTTGTAATGATCTCTGTCTTACCTTTATATTTTTTAAGAAAATCAATAACTTCCTCTAATGGCAGCATTCCAGTTGCCAAAACAATATTAAGTTCATCTAAAATCAATAAATCTGCGGTATCTTCAAGAATAATTTTTTTTGCTTCTTCCCAGCCTTCACGAACCATTTTAAGGTCAATAGGATCTGGATTATGAAAATTTACGAAAGCATCGCGTCCAACCTGCCTCAGTAAAAAATGCGGAAGGTATTGCGCCGCCATAGCTTCACCATAAGCAGGATCATCTTTGAGAAATGACAGCATGACCGTTTTGGCTCCCCTGCCAGCAGCACGCAAAGCCACACCCAGTGCCGCAGTAGTTTTTCCTTTTCCTGATCCTGTATAAACCTGCAGTAAACCATAACCTTTCATAATCGTCCTCCTATCTGCTAAGCAGTGAAACCAGTTCGCGTGCATTGACAGCACGCTCTACTTTGCCGTCAAAAGCTTTTTTAAAGTCATCAAAGGACATATCATCTAAAAACAAATTATCCTGATTTAAAACAACTGCAGGCAAAATAATTCTTTGCTTGCCTTTGGCAGCATTTAAAATATCTTTACCAACTAATAACCCGGTAACATTGATAGTTTCACCAAAAAATTCGTTATTTACCGGAATAAAACTGTGTTTTGAACCAGTTTTATTATTAAAATTATCCAGCAGTGGCTGCAAAATTTTATAAGCACTGGTGCCAACTGGTATTACAGCGTCGACACTATTCTTCCAAGCAGCAGTTTTGTCTGCAACCTGCTGCCATTCGTCAATAAAACTACGACTCAGACCAATGCCATTTTCGATTTGCGGAAATCCATCATACCATGATGCATCGGGGAGTTGTTTTTCTGCCAATAAATAGAACTCATCTCCTAGATAAACGAAGGATTTTCCAAATTTTTCGCGGCATTCCTGCTGCCATACAGTAACTTTATCAACTATAGCAGCAGCTTCAGATCTAGAAAATAAACGCATCGACGTCAAATGTTCTCTATGCTTTGTAATACCAACCGGAACTACAGCCATTGTTTCTACCATAGGCGCTAAGGCTTCCAAATCACGATAGGTTTGTTCCAACACTTCTCCATCATTATAACCAGGACAGCAAACGATTTGTGTATGGATAGAAATTCCAGCTTCGACCAATCTATTGATTTTGGACATCAATTCACCGGCAAAGCGGTTATTCATCATTTGGCAGCGTACTTCGGGTCTTGTTGCATGTACGGAAATATAGAGCGGCGACATATGCGTCTTTATGATCTGTTCAAAATCTTCTTCCTTCATATTTGTAAGAGTAATAAAATTACCATATAAGAAAGATAAACGATAATCATCATCACGTACATATAATGATTCTCTCATACCAGGAATCATCTGATCTACAAAACAGAATACACAATTGTTATAACAAGTAGTAACCCCGTCAAAAACAGCCGTTTCAAATTCCAGTCCCAATTCTTCATCAGTATATTTTTCAATAACTATCTGGCGCTGTCGGCCTTCCGAATCTTCAATCGTCAATGTAATCTGTTCGTCTGCAACTAAATAACTTAATTCTATAATATCACGTACTAACACACCATTAACAGCACACAGTTTTTCACCGGCTTTGATTCCGGCATTTTCAGCTAAACTGTTACGGCGTACGGCACTAATGATTCCCTGCATATTTTCCCTTTCTAAAAGCACAGTTTGGTATCTTAATATTATACATTATAATTTCAAATTTGACAAAACACACAAAAATCCCGTTCTTATTTGAAGAACGGGATAAACCTACTATCTTTTTCTGGCTGCGCTTATTTTTAAAATATCATAATTACGACCAAGTAAAAACTCACGTAATTCGCCTGTAAAATACATTGGAGCTTTACGCAGAGCTTTCAGATTACTGGATCCTGTAAGCAGCATTACCATCCTCAAATCATTGATGATATCTGTTAATACCTTTTGAGCTTCTTCAACATCTTTTTCCATAATATAACGCAGAATATTACCTGACATCCCTACCGTATCAGCACTTAAAGCAAACGCTTTCGCAGCAGTCAGTCCGTCTCGTATTCCTCCGCTGGCGATAATAATATCATTACTGCCGCAAACAGAAAAAGCTTCAGCAAGAGTTTTAGCAGTATTTATCCCCCACTCAGACAAAATAGACCTTTGTGAAGTAAAACGTTTTGCTTCTATTGCAGGGAAATTAGTGCCTCCGGCTCCGCCGATATCAAACCATGTAAAGCCAAAGGCAAGCATCTGTTGGATTTGTTCCGATGCCATACCGCAACCAGTTTCCTTGACGATGACAGGAACTTCGCTATGTTCTAAAATGCGGCGCATATTATCCAAAGTACCTTTAAAATCTTTATCACCTTCCGGCATTACAAGCTCCTGCGCAGGATTCAAATGAACCTGCAAAGCATCAGCATCAAGCATTTTAACAGCTTCAGCTGCTTCAGCCGGTGTTGCCAGAGCGCTGACATTAGCAAAAACGATTCCATTCGGATAAACTTCGCGCACTACTTTAAAACTCTGATAACTGCTTTTACTTTTTACAGCTCCATATTGTGAACCAACTGCTATAGCGGCACCAACTGATCTTGCTGTTTCTGCAAGCTTACGATTAATGTCAATAACATTGTCCGTACCGCCGGTTATCGCATTTATCAAAAAGGGAACGCTGAGCTTAATACCGCCCAGCGTCGTTGTAATATCAATATCAGCGGGAGCAAGTTCAGGCAAGCAATTATGCAGAAAATGCATATCGGCAAAACCGTTCGTAAGCGGCCCATCGCCAAGTTCTAATGCATATCTGATATGATCTAATTTTCTTTGCTCTCGCGACATATCTACCATCCGTTTAATTAATTGTTCAAACCTTCCAGCTGTTCTTTTAAATCAAGAGTCAGTTCCGGTTTGTCATTGATAAAAGAGCTGTATTCAGCTTTTTCTGCTTCTTTAACTGCTTTAACGATACTTAAACCGATCTTCTTATGCTTCAAATCAACTTTGATAACTTTTACTTTTATATTTTGACCGATTTCCAAAACGTCTTCCGGTTTTTCAACACGGGTTTCAGCAATTTCAGAAACATGTACCAATCCTTCAACTTTATCAGCAAGTTTTACGATAGCGCCAAAAGGCAGGAACCTCTCTACAGTACCTTCGACAACCATACCTTCTTTAAAAGCAGCAGCTAAAGTCAGCCAAGGATCCTCCTGAGTAGCTTTTATACTGAGTGCAACGCGTCTGTTTTCACGGTCAATTTTCTTCACCAGTACGGTTACTTCATCATCGACTTTAGCAGCATCTTCTGCTTTTACATTACGATCCCAGGATAATTCGGTATTATGAACTAAGCCGACCAGCCCCTGTCCAACTTCAACAAATAAGCCAAAATCAGCTATTCTTACAACTTTGCCTGTAACTGTTTCTCCTTCTTCAACAGAAGCATAAGCAGCATCCTCTGCGGCAGCACGAGCTTCTTTGGCAGCTTGTATCCTGGCTTCTTTGGCATCACGCCAAGCCTGAGCTTTTGCTTCTTTTTCATTTCTAAGTAAATCACGACGTGAAACAACTAAACGTTTTTTTGCCGTATCAACCTCAATAACTTCCGCTTCTAATTCTTTACCGATATAATCGGAAAAGTCTTCTACGCGGCGTAATTCCACATGAGAAGCAGGCATAAACCCTTCAACACCCTCAACTGCAACAGCTAAACCGACGATATTTTTCATTTTATTTTTAATAATCCGCAGAACTTTTACAGTAGCATGGCGTTTTTCGCCTTCTGCCAAATCTGCCACATAATTCCAGGCAGCATCCTGTTCAGCTTTGATTTTCGAAAGACGGATAAAATCATCTTTTGAAGTCCCAGGTATAACTTTAGCCTCTACTTCATCACCGACTTTGATAGTCTGAGCCAAAATTTCCGGAGCTTCATTAGACCATTGCGAAAAAGTAATAGCGCCTTCTTTCATATAGCCGAAGTCAACATATACCTCATCTTTGCCTATTTGGATGACTGTAGCTTTAACAATCTTACCAGGGTAGACGTGTGCGTCCTCCAGGCTTTGTTCCAGCATACTTTCAAAAGATTCCATGTTTTCCATTACACGTATAGCCTCCTTAATTATACGGTCCGGCGTTGATGCGCCTGCCGTTATTCCTATATTTTGACAGTTTTTAAACATCTCCTCGTTTAATTCCGAGGCTGTTTCGATATGGTAAGCACGCTTACAGTGTTCTGCAACAAGTTCATATAAGTGTCTTGTATTAGCACTGTTCCTGCCGCCTATTACGACAAAGACATCTACTTCTCCAGCTAACTTCAGAGCAGCATTTTGTCGTTGAGACGTTGCCAGGCAAATAGTTTTCTCTATTTTATATTCACCGGAACGTTCCTTCTGAAGTTCTGCCAAGATTTCTTCAAACTTCGCCAATTCAAAGGTAGTTTGAATCAAAACGCCATATTTATCTGCTAAAGGTACATTACCTATATCTTTTATACATTCTATAACTATAGCATGTTTTCCTGCCCATTGTACAATACTTTTTACTTCAGGATGATTTTTTTCACCAATAATTACAGGTAAATAACCCGCCTCAGCTAAAGCTCGTCCTTTTTTCTGAGCAGCTTTAACATTTGGACAGGTTGCATCAAGAATAGTCAGATTTTTTGCCTGAGCAGCTTCGTAAACGTCAGGGCCAACTCCATGCGAGCGAAAAACAACAGTTTCTCCAGCTTGAAATTCGTCCAGGCTTTCACGGCAAGGCACTCCTTTGGCATTTAAATCCTCGATAAGCTGCGGATTATGTATCAAAGGTCCTAATGTCCCAGATGCTTCGTTTGCTTCAGCCAATTTATATGCCATCTCTACAGCACGTTTGACGCCGTAACAAAATCCGCAATATTCAGCAATTCTGATTTTCATACTATCACTCCGCTTCTTGTAAGCGTTTTATTTCCAGCATCAAAGCTTCTGTAAGTTCATGCAGCAGTTCTTTGCTGATTGGTACATCCTGTGGAAAAAAAATAGGTTTTCCAAATGTGACGTTCACTTGCGGCCATAATTTTCCCTGCCGTTTGATATCGGTACCTTTTACACATGTTGGAACAATGACTGCTTTAGCTTTTCCTGCCATCATCAAAGCCCCGGGCTCAGCCTTACCTAACGCCCCTGTTTTACTGCGAGTCCCTTCAGGAAAAATAGCCAACACACCACCGTCCAGCATCAAGTCAATACCGTATTTGATTGCTGTTCTGTCGGCTCCTCCGCGTTTTACAGGAAAGGCGCCCAAAAGTTTATAAATATCACCCAAAACGGGTACAAATAGCTCCTGTTTGGCCATAAAGTGTACTTTTCTAGTAGAAGCTACACCGATTACAGGCGGATCCAGCAAACTTAAATGGTTACTGGCAATGACCAAAGGGCCTGTTGCTGGAATATTTTCTGTACCTTTTACTTCCAACCGCAAAAATATTTTGAATACAATTCTTAAAATAATCTTTAAGACTGAATAAAACATAGTCTAATGCTCCTGCACCAAAGTTAAAATTTTAGAAACAACTTCCTGAATAGACATATTAGAACTGTCCAAAAAAATTGCATCTTCTGCACAGCAAAGCGGCGCAATTTTACGTTCACAATCCTGCTTATCGCGCGCCTCGATATCAGACTGCAGCTGCTTCAGATCAACCTGCATGCCTTTGGCAAGCATTTCTTTGTATCGCCGCGATGCCCGCTCTTCAGCAGAAGCAGTCAGAAAAATCTTCAAATCAGCATGCGGAAACACCACTGTTCCAATATCACGCCCGTCCATCACTACCCCACCGGCTTCTCCCATGCGGCGCTGCTGAGCTACCATTGCTTCGCGTACAGCTCCTACAGCAGATACTTTAGAAACAATTTCTGTCACTTCAGGGGTTCTGATTGCCTCTGTTACTTCCAGTCCATCAACAAAAACACGATTCAATTTTGCTTCCTGTTTAAAAGTAATAGTCATTTCAGCAGCAAGTTTACTTACTAATTCAGGTGAAAAATCCTGCTGGCTTTGTAAAAATTTCCAGGCTACAGAACGATACATAGCACCTGTATCGATATAAATATAGTCCAATTCTTCGGCTGCCAGTTTAGCAATAGTACTTTTACCTGCTCCTGCCGGACCGTCGATAGCAACTACTAATTTCTTCTCCATCATTTACCACCCTGCCTATTTATTGACATGCAGCCGCCGTTCCTGCGGCATATCCTGTTGAAAATGCTGCCTGCAGATTATAACCGCCAGTATAACCGTCTATATCAATGACTTCTCCTGCAAAATACAATCCTTGCCACAACTTGGAACGCAATGTTTTAGGCTCTATTTCTTTTATGGATACGCCCCCGGCTGTTACGATAGCCTCGGCTAAAGACCTCGTTCCCGTAATAGAAACTGATAACCCTTTTAATACTTCCACCAAACGCTTACGTTCTTCTTTTGATATCTGATTGACAGGCTTTTCTTCATTTAGATAAGCCTGATCTAAAACTACGGGGATCAAGCGCTGCGGCAGAAGATCTTTCATTCCGTTCAACAGCTGCTTTCGACTGTATTGCTCAAAATCGCGCTGAACTCTTGCTTCAAGCTTTTCAAAAGTTAAAGCAGGTTTTAAATCTATCAACAAATCAATATTCATTTTATCAGCTTCCAGAAGTGCTGCGACTGTTTTACTAAGTGATAAAATAATTGGACCCGACACACCAAAATGCGTAAATAACATTTCCCCAAATTCCGAAGCAGCCTTACTTCCTGAAGAACAAACAGTAGCCTGTACGTTACGCAGGGACAGCCCCTGCAAATCAGAAATATAAGGGGAATCACTAGTTAATGGTACCAGAGAAGGTTTAAGAGATGTTATTGTATGTCCCAATTTTTCGGCAAGTTTAAAACCACTTCCGTCAGATCCGGTTCCAGGATAAGACGCTCCACCTGCAGCAACAATAACTGCATCTGCTTTAAATACTTTTCCGCTTTTAGTCTTGACGCCGATAACTTTATCAGTATCAGTTAAAATTTCAGTCACACAAACATCAGTAAACAATTCTACACCTAAATCATGCAGAATTTTTAACAATGTATCTACTACATCTTTAGCCTGATCACTGACGGGAAAAACCCTCCCACCACGTTCAACTTTAGTTGCCAAACCATTATCATTTAAAAGTTTTACAATATCTTCATTAGTAAACTGACGTAGAGCACTGTTTAAAAAGCGTCCATTTCCAGGAATATTTTTTATTATTTCCTGTAATTCACAATCATTAGTAATATTACAACGGCCTTTACCTGTAATCAAAAGTTTTTTACCGGGCTTAAACATCTTTTCTAAAACTGTTACCCGGGCTCCCTGTTCGGCAGCAGCAACAGCCGCCAATAAGCCAGCTGCACCTCCGCCTACGACGATAACTTTATTCATTGATCGCAGCCGCCTTTATTAAAGCATTAATTTCGTTTTCATTCAAAATTCTATAACTGCCGCGTTTTAACCCCTGCAGTGTTAGATTCCCTAATTTTATACGTTTTAATTGTCTTACAGGAAATCCAATAAAATCACACATCCTGCGCACTTGACGATTACGGCCCTCATGAATAATTATATCAAAAGTCGTATTATTTTTTTCGTTATCATAACCAATCAGGGTAACAATAGCAGGCGCTGTCATCCCATCCTCCAATTTTACACCGATCCTCAGCAGATCAAGCTTTTCCTGCGGAACCAGTCCCGGAACAGTCACTCTATATGTTTTATTTACTTCATGTTTGGGATGAGTGAGTTTTTGAGCCAGATCGCCATCATTCGTCAGCAGCAGCAGACCTTCTGTATTATAGTCCAACCGACCTACCGGGAAAACCCGTTCCGGCAAATCTTTGGCAAAGTCAGCAACAGTTCTACGCCCCTGCGGATCCGTCATAGTAGTAACAACTCCGCGAGGTTTATAAAATAAATAGTAGGCTTTCTTCTCACGTTTAATCGGTTTACCATCAACCAAAATAAAAGCTTTTTCTCCTACTTTAGTTCCTAATTCTTTAACAATCTTACCATTTACTTTTACACGCCCGGCTAAAATATATTTTTCAGCTTCGCGCCTGGAGGCTACCCCAGCAGAAGCTAAAACTTTCTGCAAACGTTCTTCCATAGATTATAAATCCTCTGTTTCTTCTGTTTTATTAAGCTCTTCATTAAATTCAGCCATTAGTGACATTTGTTCCGGTTCGTTTTCATGCTCTGACAAAAGATCAGGAAAATCCGGTAAGTCTTTTAAAGAATTCAGACCAAAAGTAATCAAAAATTTATCTGTAGTTCCATATAAAATAGGATGACCAATAGAATCCTTACGTCCGGCCTCATTAATCAATCCATATTCTAAAAGCGTATTAACGACACCGTCAACCTTAACACCGCGAATAGCTTCCATTTCACTTCTGGTAACAGGCTGTTTAAAAGCAATAATAGCCAATGTTTCCATAGCGGCATTAGATAATTTCATTTCCTGAGAGCGTGCCAGCTGTTTTATCAATTCATAATGCTGTTCTTTTGTACATAATTGATAACCTTCTGCCACTTTTCTTAAATACAGGCCACGCTTTTCATCTTCATAATCCTGCTCTAAAAGCGATAAGAGTTCCCATACCTGAGGTTTATCAAGCTGCATGATTTCAGCTATCTTGGCAACAGATAACGGTTCGCCGGCAGCAAACAGCAAAGCTTCCAAAGAACCTCTTAAGTAATCGTGAAACATTTATCGTTCCCCCTGTCGCAGGAATATATAGATTGGAGCAAAAGCCGCTGTCTGGTTGATAGTTACAACACCAAGTTTTAAAAGTTCCAAAACCGCTAAAAAAGACGCGACTTTCTCGCTGCGAGAACCAGTACGTGAAAATACTTGGGCAAATTCTACACCGTTGAGATGTTGAGAAAGCATATGGACGATCTCATTCATTTTATCCTGCACATTAAATTCCTGGCGCGCAATGTAAGCCGTATTCTCAGTTTTCACTGAAAGCAGGGTCAGCATCGCACTAATCAACTCTGCAGCCTCATATTGTTTCAAGCTGCGTTCAACAAAACCGGACAAAAGCGGCAGTCGGTAACGGCAACGTTCTGCCTGAAGCTTCAGTGCGGCTAAATTGGATGCACAGGCTTTGATACGCCTGTATTCCACAAGCATTTCCACCAGCAGCTGACGCGGGTCAGTTTCATCTTCTTCGCCTTCTGCAGTTTGTTTTGGCAAAAGCATACGCGATTTGATTTGCAGCAGCGTAGCAGCCATCAGCAGAAATTCACTGGCAATTTCAATATCAAACTCTGTCATTGCCTGTAAATATTCAATATATTGCTCAGTCACTGCCACAATAGGAATATCATAAATATCAATTTTTTCTTTTTCTATTAAATGTATCAACAGATCCAGAGGCCCTTCAAAATCCTGAACCTTGATTGACAGGTTAGCCATATATTACAGCACATTCATGGCAGTCTTAACTTCAGCCATGGTTTTTTCAGCTTCCTTGCGGGCACGCTGAGCTCCATAATCAAGTACTTCTTTGATATATTCAGGTTTTTTTGATAATTCTTCCCGTTTAGTATGGATATCGGCCAGTAAGGAATTCATTTTTTCTGCCAACCGTTTTTTACATTCTACACAGCCAATCTCGCCGGCACGGCATCTTGCCCCAATCTCTTCATATTCCTCGGGATTGAACACCTTATGAAAAGCGTAGACAATACAAACTTCCGGATGTCCCAGGTCAGTCTTTTTTATACGCTGCGGGTCAGTAGTCATCATACGTATACGTTCCCACATTTCTTCCGGCCCAGCACCGAAAGGAATGGTATTTCCATAGGATTTTGACATTTTACGGCCGTCAATCCCCGGCAAAACCTTAGCTTTGGAAAATACTGCCTGCGGCTCTGGGAACACTTCTTCATTATAAAGATAGTTAAAACGGCGTACTATTTCCCTGGTCAGCTCCAAATGAGCAGACTGGTCTTCACCTACAGGAACACAGGTTGCTTTATAAAGCATGATATCCGCTGCCATAAGCACAGGATACCCCAAAAAACCATAGGTATTATTATCCTTCCCCTGAGCAGACCAATTCTGCAGTTTATCCTTATAGGTAGGCACGCGTTCCAACCACGACAACGGAGTGCTCATACCTAAAAGCAGCGCCAGTTCAGCGTGCTCTTTAACATGCGATTGTACGAAGATAACATTTTTTTCAGGGTCAAGACCAGCACTGAGCCAGTCAATAGCCATTTCCATAACATTTTCCTGTAATTTTGAAGTATCACTATAAGACGAAGTCAGAGCATGTAAATCAACAATGGAGAAAAAACATTCATATTCGTGCTGCAAGCGAACCCAATTCTCCAGTGCTCCCATATAATTACCCAAGTGAAAACGGCCAGATGGCTGCATTCCACTGAAAATTCTACCTTTAGTCATCAACATCAAGTCCCTTCATTAATCATAATTCAACAAGCCGTTTTTATTAAAATACTATCCCCAAAATACTGTTTACCAAAGCCATATACGTGCTTGCCAAAGGCCTTATGATCATGCCAACGATACCGGTAAAGACCAAAGCCAGCAAGATATAAAAGCCATATTGGCCAACCATATTTTCATACTGATAAGCAGTCCGCGGCGGCAGCAGTTCTCCTAAAATCTTTGAACCATCCAGAGGCGGGATTGGGATGAGATTAAAAAAAGCAAACCAAACATTATAAAGCTGTGTCCACAGTAAAAACGAATAAACGCCTTTGGTCATAACACCAAATTTGGTCATTAAAGCAACAATCAATGCTGCCAGAAAGCATAAAAACAAATTTGCCGCAGGGCCTGCAAAAGAAACTTTTAAAATACCTTCGCGGCGATTTCTGAAATTATTGGGATTGATACCTACAGGCTTAGCCCAGCCGAAACCGGCCACAATAAGCATCAAGGCACCAATAGGGTCAAGATGCGCTAAAGGATTAAAAGTTAAACGTCCCATGAACCGCGGTGTAGGATCGCCCATAGCTTCCGCAGTCTGCGCGTGTGCATACTCGTGGATAGTGATAGCGATCAAAAGCGCTGGAATCCTATATAACATTGATGAAAAATCAAAATCTAACATACAAACCTCCATAATCGTCAATAGTAATATTATACAGTATTTTATGCGAAAAGAAAACGGAACCGCTGACAGCGATTCCGTCTTTTTTGTGAATTCTTATTTACCTGTAAATTTAGGAGTACGTTTTTCTTTAAAAGCAGTTATTCCTTCTGCACTGTCGTCCGTACCCATACATAAAGGCTGGGCAACTGCTTCCGTTTCCAGTACTTCGTCTAAAGTCATCGCAGTATTATTCAGATATTTTTTGATGAGCCCTATCGCTAAAGGTGCTGAAGCAGCAAGTCGTTCAGCCATTTGCATAACCGCGTCCTCAAGCTCTGCTGCTGGGAAGATATGATTTACCAACGCCAGTTTTTCAGCAGTTGCTGAATCAATCAAATCAGCTGTAAACATCAGTTCTTTAGCTTTATGAACGCCGACAGCTTTCGGCAGGAAATATAAACCGCCGCAATCAGGGATCAACCCTACTTTCGCAAAGCTTTGAGCAAATTTAGCTGTATCTACTGCATAAATAAGGTCACAGGCCAGCATCAGATTAACACCGGCACCAGCGGTAACTCCATTGACCATAGCAATAATTGGCTTCTCAATTGCGGTAATACGTTTTGCAACCTGCCCTACTTTGGTAATGAAAGCCTTTTTCACAGCAGTATCTGCAAGAGTCTCCAAAAACGGCAGATCACCGCCGGCACAAAAAGCTTTGCCATTACCTGTCAGCACAGCACATTTTATCGCCGTGTCTGTTTCTACCTTGGTCAGTGCTTCATGCAGTCCGTCTATCAACGCTTCATTCATTGAATTCAAGCTCTGCGGTCTGTTCATGGTAATTACAGCAACCTGACCTTTAAGTGAAAATAAAACTGCATCTTCCATACTCGAAAAACCTCCTCTAAATTTTATTACAGGCTGTAGTTAGGAGCTTCTTTCGTAATGATGACATCGTGAGGATGACTTTCCTTCAAACCGGCGCCAGTCATACGAATAAATTGAGTTTTGGTAATCATTTCATCGATATCCTTAGCACCGCAGTAGCCCATACCTGCACGCAAACCACCAACCAACTGGAAGATTGTTTCTGCAGCCAGGCCTTTGAAAGGCACACGTCCTTCAATTCCTTCTGGTACTAATTTATCGGCGTTCTCCTGGAAATAGCGGTCTTTGGAACCGCGTTCCATAGCACCTAATGAGCCCATTCCACGATATACTTTATAAGAACGGCCTTGATAAATAATAGTTTCGCCAGGTGACTCCTCAGTTCCTGCCAACAAACCGCCAATCATAACAACATTAGCACCTGCGGCAATAGCTTTAGCAATATCACCAGAATATTTGATGCCGCCATCGGCAATAATAGGGATACCATATTGACGTGCAACTGACGCGCAATCATTGATAGCAGTAATCTGCGGAACACCGATACCGGCTACAACACGGGTCGTACAAATAGATCCTGGCCCGATGCCAACTTTAACGGCATCAACACCACATTTGATCAATGCTTCAGTTGCAGCGCCTGTTGCTACATTACCGGCAATAATATTCAATTCCGGGAAAGCTTCGCGCAACTGACGCACTGAATTCAGCACTCCGTGCGAATGTCCGTGAGCTGTATCGATAACTATAACATCTACCTTAGCATTAACTAAAGCGGAAGCTCTTTCCATCATATCAGCGCCAACGCCTACCGCAGCGGCTACACGCAGACGTCCATCACTGTCTTTGCAGGCATTAGGATACATTTTAGCTTTTTCAATATCACTGATCGTGATCAGTCCTTTAAGATAACCTTCGCTGTCGACCAACGGCAATTTCTCAATCCGGTGTTCGCGCAGTAATTTTTTAGCTTCTTCAAGACTTGTACCAACAGGAGCAGTTACCAACCCTTCACCGATCATACATTCTTTGATCTGTTTATTAAGATTAGTTTCAAAACGCAGGTCACGATTAGTAATAATTCCCTGCAGCTTACCATCAGGATCACAAATAGGAACACCGGAAATATGATAATGCTCCATCATTTTTACAGCATCTGCAAGAATATTATCAGGAGCCAGAAACAAAGGATCAACGATAATACCATGCTCGCTGCGCTTTACTTTGGCAACCTCTCCTGCCTGTTCTTCAATCGTTAAATTTTTGTGGATAACACCTAAACCGCCTTCACGGGCAATGGCAATCGCCATTTTTGATTCTGTAACGGTATCCATACCGGAACTGATCAGAGGAATATTCAATTTAATGTTTTTAGTCAAATAAGTGGAAACATCTACATCACGCGGCAAAACATCAGATTCTGCCGGAACCAAAAGCACATCATCAAAAGTTAAACCTTCTTTTGCAAATTTGTCTGTACGCATTATAAAACTCCCTTCTTCTTTGAAATATTTTTACTATACTAGCACAGTGATTACACAAAATCAAGTAGTTTCTGTAATTTTTTTTACAAAATCTTGTTTGAAAAGCCTAAAAGATACTAAAAATGACCGATTTACTGCAACATTACAGCAACCCGGTCATTTTTTATTTAAGAATTATTTTTACGCAGTTCTTCCAGCAGGAACTCATTTTTAATCCGTATATATGTTCCCTTCATCCCAAGTGATTTCGTTTCAATTAAACCTGCACTTTCGAATTTCCGCAAAGCATTAACGATTACTGAACGTGTAATTCCGACACGATCAGCAATTTTAGAAGCCACAAGCAAGCCTTCCATGCCTTTCAGTTCACCTAGAATATTGACGATAGCTTCCAGTTCGGAATAAGAAAGCGTTGAAAAAGCGATCTGAACCATTGCTTTTTTACGCACTTCTTCTTCTACTTTAGCTGCACGCTCGTGCAGAATCTCGACGCCGATAACAGTTGCAGCATATTCCGCCAGCAACAGGTCTTCATCGTCGAAGGGTTTATCATATTTAGCTACGATCAAGGTACCAATACGTTCACCGTTACCGTAAATAGGCACGATAGTAGTTTTTTTCTGATCAAAAAAGCATTTTGTACCTTTAACAAAGGAACATTCCTGATTTTTATGTTCAATATTAGAAACTGTTTCTTTCGCGTCCATAATAAAGTCCAAATATTTTTGCGGGAAGTTTTTGACATCCAAAACCTGTTCGCGCATGATATCACATTCGAAATCATCCTGAAGAGCGCTGCCTTTAACGCCGCCCTTACGCCCAACGATATAAATATTAGCGCCAATAACATCACGCAGCAGACGTGCGATAGCGTTATATTCTACTTTTTCTCCTCTTTGCAGCAATTTGTTGATTTTTCTTGTTTTCTCCAAAAGTTCCATGATGATTCCTCCCTCAAATTTTAAGCACGCGGATGATTTTTCTGATATACAGAAGTAATACGTTCGGTCGTGATGTGAGTATAAATCTGCGTTGTGGACAGATTAGCATGTCCAAGCAGTTCCTGAACAGCCCTTAAATCAGCACCGTGATCTAAAAGATGTGTGGCAAAAGTATGCCTGATCGTGTGAGGACTGACTTTTTTCTGCATAGCCAGCTGGGTTATATATTTATCTAAGATCCTACGGACACTGCGATCCGTCAGCGGACCTCCCCTGCTATTGACAAAAACCTTGTCATGCGCCTCTGTTTTATACTTTCCCATCAAAGCTCCGCGTGTAACTTGCAAATACTGCCGTACAGCCTGGCAGCAGGTATGCCCTATCGGCACGATACGTTCTTTATTGCCCTTGCCCAGCAGCAAAACATATTGGCTGCCAAGATCTATATTAGTCACCGTAAGTCCCACCAATTCGGAAACACGGCAACCTGTGGCATAGAGTAATTCTAATATCGCCTGATCTCTTAATCCCAGCGTATCTTTATCCGGCAAGGTCAAGATCTCATTGATTTCCAGTTCTTCCAAAAATACCGGTAATCTTTTTTCCAGCTTTGGCGTTCTTACCTTAACAAAAGGATTTTGCTCCACATAATTTTCCCGCAGTAAAAACTTATAAAAAGAACGCAGCGAAGAAATACGCCTGGCAATCGTCGTACGTGCATACTTTTCTTTATTGAGCAGCGCTAAATAGGCACGAATATCCAAAACTCCGATCTTCTGCCATTGAAAATCTTTCCCCAGACGTTCTGCTAAAAAATTACTGAATAAACTTATATCAGCGGCATAATTTTTAACAGTCAGCGGCGACGTGTTTTTTTCAACCTGCAGATACCTGAGAAACTTATCAACCATAGGATATTGCGATATTGACTCTGCCATAATAAATCCCTTCTTCTTATGTAGACTTATAGTATCATAAACCAGGAAGCTATTTCAATAACCAAATACTAAATTTTTTGAATTTTTTATTGAATACACAAAAATGTGTAAAAATCTGAATATAAACAAAAATAGCGGCCAATTTAATGTGCCGCTACTCTTAATATTTTAATTTTTTATGCCTAAAGTCTGCCAGATGCCTTCGTGCTGAACTGCTTTTGCATCAAAGTTCAGCCAATTAAAAGTCAACTGCAAAATAGTACTGATGCCAAATGCAGCGATCACAGTACCCAAACCAACCTTCGCTCCCAACAGCCAGCCAGCAAGCAAAACACTGCCTTCTATAAGGCCTCTGATCATACCAATCGGAACTTTAGGCAGACGACGTTTTAACCCGATCATCAAAGAATCGCGCGGACCAGAGCCAAGTCCGGCACTGATATAAAAATAAGTGCCCAAACTGATGGAAAACTGCCCTAAAAACATTACGATGATTCCCAGCCAATAATTTTCTATCAAAGGTACAGCGTGATAGTACTGAAGAAGATCAACACCAAAACCGATCAATACAGCATTGAGAATCGTACCTAATCCAAACCGTTCACCCATAGCAACTGTCACTACTAAAATCAAAAGACCACTCAAAACATTAATCGTTCCATAGGTCAATCCTGTAACATAGGAAACACCGATGCCAAATGCTTCCCATGGCGCCAAGCCGATATTAGCCTGGATGCCAAGGGTCAACCCAATGGAATACAGAGCCAGACCAAAGTGCAGCCGCAGCAGTTTAAAAAACAAGTTATGTTTTTCTTTCCAGTTCATCACAGCTTACTTGATTATTTGCAGTACATCCTGCAAAGCATTCAATGCGCGCTCTGCAATCAGACCGTTTTTCTCTTTTTTATTACGTATCTTTTTACCTAAAGACGGCAGAAGTCCAAAATTGACATTCATCGGCTGAAAATCATTGATTCCAGGATTGCTTATATAATGTGCCAATGCACCGTGAGCTGTTTCTTCCGGGAAGGTAACATCGGGAAGCTCTAAATAAGCCCGGGCGGCATGAATGCCAGCCATCAGACCAGAAGCAGCCGATTCCACATAGCCTTCTACCCCTGTCATTTGCCCGGCAAAGTAAAACCGCGGTACCGCTTTAAAATTGAACTTATCATTTAATAATTTAGGCGAATTGATATAAGAGTTTTTGTGCATTACACCATACCGGACAAATTCTGCATTTTCCAGCCCCGGAATCATACCAAAAACACGTTTTTGCTCAGGCCATTTTAAATGAGTCTGAAATCCGACCAGATTATACAGCGAAGCAGCAGCGTTATCCTGACGCAGCTGAACCACGGCGTAGGCCTGTTTACCAGTTCTCTGATCTACCAGTCCAACAGGCTTTAGTGGACCGAAGCGCATGGTATCTTCACCGCGGCGAGCCATTTCTTCAATCGGCATACAGGCTTCAAAAAAAACTTCTTTTTCAAATTCTTTTACCGGAGCCAGCTCCGCTGTTCGTAAAGCTTCCCAAAACGCCAGATATTCTTCTTTGGTTTCAAACGGGCAATTCAAATAATCTGCATCACCTTTATCATAACGTGAGGCACGATATACTTTTTCATAATTCAAGGATTCTGCGGTCACAATAGGAGCAGCGGCATCAAAAAAATGAAAATAATCTGCTTCTACCAGCTGTTTTATATTTTCAGCCAGTACTGAAGAAGTCAAAGGCCCGCTGGCAACTACAACATAGCCTTCCAACTGCTGCAAATCTGTTACTTCTTCATAAACCACAGTAATTAAAGGGTGATTTTTAATAAATTCCGTAATGCCCTGAGCAAAACCTTCCCTGTCGACAGCTAAGGCTCCGCCGGCAGGAACCTGATGTTTATCAGCCTGCTGCATGATCAGAGAATCAAGACGGCGCATCTCTTCTTTAAGAAGCCCGACAGCATTTTCCAGATTATTGGCACGCAGAGAATTACTGCAAACAAGTTCCGCAAAATCTGCAGTTTTATGAGCTTCGTCAGACTTTACAGGACGCATTTCATGCAAAATTACAGGAATGCCATATCTAGTTATTTGATATGCTGCTTCACAGCCGGCTAAACCTGCGCCGATAACATGAATCGGTTTATTTGCTTTTAGCACTTTTACGTCCTGCCTTTCCTTTTTTTATATGCAAGCCATTTTCACAGGTTTCATTAGAGCAGTACAGTTTCTTATTGCCGTTCTTTTCAATTCGTTCCAGCATTACTTTACCGCATTTCGGACATTTTTCTTCTGTTGGTCTGTCCCATGATGTAAATTTACATTCCGGATAATTGGCGCAGCCGTAAAAAATACGGCGCGTTTTTGTCTTGCGCTCGATAACTTCGCCGCCGCATTCTGGGCACTTAACACCGATCTTATGCAGAATCGGTTTCGTATTGCGACATTCCGGAAAGCCTGGACATGCCAGGAATTTACCAAAACGACCCTGCTTAATTACCATCATCCGTCCGCATTTCTCGCATTGCACATCACTGACTTCTACAGGAGCTTCTATTGCCTCAATTTCTTTGTCGGCTTTTTCCATCAATTTTGAAAACGGCACATAAAATTTTTCCAGTATTTTAGTCTTATCGGCTTTATGCTCAGCAATCTCATCAAGCTCTGTTTCTAATTCAGCAGAAAAAGGAATGTCAATAATATCTTTGAAATAGTTAGTCAGCATATCGACGATCATGAGCCCCAGCTCGGTAATCATCAGTTTTTTGCCTTCCTTAGCAATATAACCACGGTCAAGAATAGTTTGGATAGTAGGCGAATAAGTACTCGGACGTCCAATACCTTTGTCTTCCAGCTCTTTTACCAGGGTCGCCTCAGTAAAGTGCGCCGGTGGTTCGGTGAAGTGCTGTTCAGCAGGTAAAAGTTTATATAATTCTACAGGCGTTTTAGCCTCCAGATAAGGAACAGTTTTATCTTTATCTTCGAGCAGGTCTTTTTTATCGCTCAGCTTTAAAAAGCCTTCAAACTTCAAAACAGAACCCGTTGCACGCAATTGATAATCACCGGCGCCGATCAGCAAAGTAGTAACATCAAAAACAGCCGCTGCCATCTGACTTGCAACGGCACGGTTCCAAATCAAAGAATAGAGCTTGAGTTGATCTTTATTCAGATGTTTTGCCATTTCCAGCGGTGTACGATGTACACTTGTGGGACGGATCGCCTCATGTGCGTCCTGAGCATTTTTCTTACTGGAATAGCTGTTTGCATGTGCAGGCCGAAATTCTTTACCAAACTCACTTTCGATATAACCGCGGATATCATCAGCGGCAACATCAGCAATACGTACTGAGTCGGTTCTCATATAAGTAATCAAACCAACAGAACCTTCTTTGCCGACAGCAACACCTTCATACAGCTGTTGCGCTACCATCATCGTCTTTTTAGTAGTAAAATTCAGACGTTTAACAGCCTCCTGCTGCAGGCTGCTGGTAGTGAACGGGGGCAGCGGATTACGTTTACGCTCTTTTTTTGTTGCTTCTTCAATGATATAAGCAGCTTTAGCCAAAGCTTTTTCTACAATAGCCGCTTCCTCAGCAGTATGTATTTCAAGTTTTTTGCCCAGATGCTTGATAACCTCTGCTTCAAAAATAGGAGCTTTCGCTTTTTCACGCAGTTTAGCGTTCAGAGTCCAATATTCTTTAGGGATGAAATCAGCGATTTCTTTTTCACGATCGGCAATGATTTTTACCGCTACAGATTGTACACGTCCTGCACTCAAGCCTTTTCTTATTTTACGCCACAACAAAGGACTAAGCTGATAGCCTACGATACGATCAATAATACGACGTGCCTGTTGAGCATCAACTTTATCCAAATCAATCGGGCGCGGATTTTTCAAAGCATCTTTGATAGCACCGGAAGTGATCTCATGAAATTCAATCCGGCAGTTTGCTTCCGGGTCAACACCAAGGATATGCGCTAAATGCCAGCCAATAGCTTCGCCTTCGCGATCAGGGTCAGTTGCCAGATAAATTTTATCAGCTTTTTTAGCCAAAGTTTTCAATTCTTTAATCAATTCGCCTTTACCGCGAATATTAATATATTTAGGCTCAAAATCATGCTCAATATCAACGCCGAACAAACTTTTCGGCAAATCGCGCAAATGTCCCATCGAAGCGCGTACAGTATAATTGCGCCCTAAGAATTTTTCAATAGTTTTTGACTTAGTAGGTGATTCCACGATTACTAAATTTTTCGTCATAATAATAAGTCCTCCTAAATTCGGTAATACCTGCGCCCGTCTGCCAGGCCAAGTTTACCTTGCATTTGCAGATCCAGCAGTTCCCCGCTGATCTCTGCCAGAGAGCGACCGCTTAATTCTACCAGCTCCTCTAACGTAACTGGTTCCTGTGTCATTATATCCATCAATTGTTTGGCTAGTTCTGAAACGGCCTCTGCTTCTTCACTGGCAAACAACGATAAATTCTCTATTTTCTGCTTACTGCCGCAGTTCAATTCCAGATCATTCAAAATATCTTCCGGTCTATCTACAAGCTGTGCTCCCGATTTTATCAGGCTATGGCAGCCAATACTGTTAGGCAGATAGATACTTCCTGGAATACAATATACCTCATGCCCTTCATCTGCGGCAAATTCAGCCGTTATCATAGCACCGCTCTTCTTAGCAGCTTCAACTACCAGTATACCTTTCGTAATTCCGTTGATGATTCTGTTGCGTGACGGGAAGTTAGCTGCAAGAGGTTCTGTTCCCGGTGCAAATTCTGTTATCAGCGCTCCATTTGAACATATCTGCTCAAAAAGCACCGTATTTTCACGCGGATAAACAACATCTATACCGCAGCCAAGTACGGCAATCGTACTTCCGCCAGCCTGTAAAGCCCCTTTGTGGGCAGCACTGTCAATGCCTTTAGCCCCGCCGCTGACAATAACCAAACCAGCTGACGCAAGATCAGCAGCAAAGTCACTCGCCGCCTTTAACCCATAAGCAGAAGCCCGACGTGAACCAACGATACCGATACTGTAATCAAGCTTGGGCAAATTACCCTTGATATATAAAACCTTCGGCGGTAATGCAATATGCCTTAATGAGGCTGGATAGTCCGCATCACTGCTTATCATCAGCCGCACCTGCTGCCGCACACAAAAGTTATGCAGCTGTTCAGGTAACGCAAGGTCTCTGCATTTTAGGAATTTATCAATGGCCGCCTCTTTATAAACACCAGCAGCCAAAAGCTCTTGTCGATCAGCAAGATACGCACTGCGCGCACTGCCAAATACCGCAACTAAAGCTTCAAGCTTACTATTGCCCAATCCGACAGCAGCGCTTAATGCACCCCAATAATAACGTTCCACAGCAATGCCTCCGATAAATTGCAGGCATCCACACGAAAAACGGGTGTCGCAAAATATTATTTTTTCCAAATCCATTTCATTATAGAGTTGATTGAGTCAACGGTCAAGCTTTTACTTATTTTTCAAGTTTTTTTAAAATATAATTGCTTATTTCTTCTGCAGCTCCAGGCTTACCATATTGCAAGCTGCGCTGCTGTATCTGAATAAAGCGCACTTGGGAGCCGATGTCCGCATACCGGCAGACCATTGTTTTTACCTCCTGAGGCGAACCTGCTACCTGTGCACCGCAATACTGCTCTAAATAAACAGCGTTGCCGGTTTCCTGACCCGGAAGCGGCTTATAAATAATATAACCACAGCCTGCAACTAATGTTTCAGCAGCCGTTAAACCACCGGCTTTAGTTACAACAATATCAGCAGCCAGCAATAACTCCGGTACATCATCCGTAAAACCGTAAACAGTCAATGGTATTTCTTTAAAAATTTCCAAACGGTGCTGCAAAACTTCATTATGTCCTGCGACTGCAATTATTTTCAAATTCTGCGGCAAATTACCGTGAAAAGCTTTAACTATATTCTCCATCGGCAGCAATCCTTCACCGCCGCCCATCAGCAGACATACTATATCCTGCTCAGACCAGTTAAATTTACGGCGCAGCTCCTGACGGTCATATGCCTGGTAAAATTGCCGCCGAACCGGTATTCCCGTCGGTAAAACCTCAGCATCAGTCCCCTCAAACTGTGCACGCAGATTTTCTGATGCTGAAAAATACACATCAACGCCTTCGCAAAGCCACCATTTATGTACAGTATAATCAGTAACCACCGCTCCCAACAGCAACTCTGGCTTGAATTTTTTCTTATAGATAGCCATGATGCCTGCCGGTGTAGCATGTGTGGCAATTACAGCATCGGGGTTGGTCCTGACAATAAAATCCTGTGCCAAACCTGCTAAGGTACCATTAATAAAGTTACGCAACCATAGCGACCCGCTCTGACGGTTTCCCCATTTATAAGCCAGCTCATACAGCCAGGGACAATATGAGAGCACCCATAAATAAAAACGTAAAAAAGCATTGCCGATACTGCCCGGAAAAAAGTCAAAAATACTTCCGTGCACTACCTGCACATTGTCTGCCAGTGCAAAAGACTGTTCCAGAGCCTGAGCGGCCAGCTTATGCCCTGAACCTATCGGAGCCGACAATAATAATATTGTATATTTTTTTTCACAAGATGCCATTTATAAACTCCATTTAAGAAAAATTTATCAAAAAACTTGAACCTGTAGCGCTATTATTGTATCATAAAATGTAATTAGCACAATATCAAGAGCTAATTTATTCTATATAATGATGGAGGTTATCATGAAAAATCGTTTACCAGTTGAACATTTTCATTTTCCGGTAGAAAAAATCAAAGCCGGTTATTACACCGACGCTTATTTTCTACGTACCGAGGAGATACTGAATGGCGATAATCACCATCCTAGAGTAATGATGCAGCTTTTTACCCGTGAACCGGTAGTTGTTTGCGGCATCGATGAAACTATCGCCCTGATCAAAACCTGCGCACATAATCCTGAAAATATTACTATCCATGCTTTACATGACGGAGATGAGGTTGCCCCCTGGGAAACACTAATGACGATCGAAGGCGATCTGGCAGACTTTGCCCATCTGGAAACTATCTATCTTGGTTTTCTGGCGCGGCAAAGCCGTATCGCTACTAATGTACGCCGTGTTGTTAAAGCCGCCAACGGCAAACCGGTCCTCTTTTTTCCTGCCCGGTATGATACCTATCAAACCCAGGAATCTGACGGCTATGCTGCTATGATTGGCGGCATCAAAGGTTTCTCTACTGATGCCAACGCCTTAGCCAGCAATGGCAAAGGTCTGGGAACTATTCCCCACGCCCTGATAGCAGCATACAACGGTGACACTCTGGCAGCAACCAGCGCCTTTGATAAATATGTAGCGCCTGATATCGCGCGTATTGCCCTGGTCGACTTCGATAATGACTGTGTTGGTACGACTTTACAGGTAGCACGCAAACTCGGCCGCAAATTAGCAGGAGTCCGCTTGGATACTTCCGGCACTATGGTAGATAAAAGCCTGATCAGCCAAATGGGTATGTTCAAACCGACAGGCGTCTGCAAGGAACTAGTACATAATGTACGCACAGCACTTGATGCAGAAGGTTTCGATTATGTAAAAATCATCGTTTCCGGCGGATTTGACGCCGAACGTATCAAAGAGTTTGAAGCATTAAAGGTTCCCGTAGATACTTATGCAGTAGGATCCAGCCTTTTTGACGGTAATATCAACTTTACAGCGGATATCGTTGTGGTAGACGGCAAAGAATGCGCTAAAGCAGGACGAGTACATCTTCCCAACCCACGGCTGGAACTTGTTAAGTAATTTTGAAAAAAGTAAAAGCACTGTGAAAATCTCACAGTGCTTTTTTATCAAACAAGATTATTTTTTCCAGATACCAAGCGGAGCTCCTACAGGCCAGAACTGACGGCCATAGAAATTATTAAGGAACCCGGCTCCGGCGCCATATAAGGAAATAAGCGCTACTGCCATTTCAGCATAAGCAGCCATGGTGTGCGGGAAATGACCGCCGATACCAAGTCCGTCTAAAGCTAAACCTAAAAGTAAGATATCAATGAAAACCATATCTACGAATAAGAACAGACTTGCAGAGGACGCAGCAATGGTACCAATGCAGGCAAATATAAAATAGGCCAAAAATGCAAAACCAATAGCTTTAGGATCCACACCGGCAGCAAGACCGGGACCAAAGGTTCCTGCTTTAATCATCCAGCTCATACCTACTGCAGACCAGAAAAAGCCGAAAGCACTGAAAATTGTTGCGCCAAAAATATTGCGATGGCAATAGTCAAAATAACCAGCCAACAGCTGGGCGAAGGATCCGCAGAAAAGAGCCCACGGCAAAACCCAGGATACTCCTTCAACGATACCTAATTTTTGTGCAGAAGCCACCATTGTTACGACGGCCAGACCAAATAGTCCCAAGGGTGTAGGGTCGGCTACTGCGATTTGAACATGCTGCGTTGAATCATTATTAGTACTCATTCATACGCCTCCTTTATTTTGGTTTGGTTGTGAATTATTCCACACGCATATATAATATACTTTAAAACTAACAACATCGTCAATAACTGTTACATAAATTTAGCACTTTTGTATACAAGTGTGATATTGTATATTTTTCAGAAAACTTATCTGTACTATAATCGCACTATTTTAGTATATAATTTATATAAAAGGAAGTGATTTTATGAGTCTAAATACTACCCCATCTTCCGAACGCGTTCATATCGGCCTCTTCGGTAAACGTAACGCCGGCAAATCAAGCCTTATCAACGCGATCACCGGGCAAAATTTAGCAATAGTTTCTGAAGCCAAAGGTACAACCACAGATCCTGTTTATAAAGCTATGGAGCTGTTACCGCTGGGGCCGGTAATGATCATTGATACTCCGGGCATCGACGATGAAGGCGTTTTGGGCAGCCTGCGTATTCAAAAAGCCTATCAGGTACTCAACAAAACCGATATCGCGCTTGTAATTATTGACGCTGCAGTCGGCCCTTCTGCTGAAGATCTGCGTTTAATAAAACGGATCAATGCCAAAAAAATCCCCCTGCTCATCGTTATCAACAAATGTGAAACCATAAATGAGGATAAAAAAACTGCTTATCAAGCTCTGCTGCCAAATGGTAAACTTCTATTTGTCAGTGCTGAACAGAAGCTCAATATTTTTGAGCTTAAAGAAACAATCGCCCAAGCCGTACCTGCAGATGAAAATAAAGCACAGATAGTTGCTGATCTGCTGGCGCCTTCGGACTTCGTTGTCTTAGTAGTGCCCATCGATTCTGCCGCTCCTAAAGGAAGACTGATCCTGCCGCAGCAGCAGACGATCCGTGATATTTTGGAAGCAGATGCTGCCGCTATTGTAGTTAAAGAAAACGAACTGGCCAACACACTGCAAAATTTAGGTAAACGACCCAAACTGGTTATCACCGACAGCCAGGTCTTTAAAAAAGTTGCTGCTGAAACGCCTGCAGATATTCTTCTGACCTCTTTTTCGATCCTGTTTGCACGCTATAAAGGTAATCTGCAGACTGCCGTTCAAGGCGTTACCGCACTTGAAAGCCTTGAGGACGGAGATAAAATTCTTGTCGGCGAAGGCTGCACACATCACCGCCAATGCGATGATATCGGCACCGTCAAGCTGCCACGCTGGATTAAAGAATATACCGGTAAAAATCCAGAATTTATTTTTACCAGCGGCACGGAATTTCCACTGGACTTATCACCGTATAAAATGATTATCCACTGCGGCGCCTGTATGCTGAACGAACGTGAAATGCAGTACCGCATCAAATGTGCTGCAGACCAAAACATACCTTTCACCAATTACGGTATCACTATCGCCTATATCAACGGTATTTTAAAACGCACCGTTGAACCCTTTCCACAGATTTATAAATTGCTGGATAAATAATAAAAAGCTGAAACCTTTTGGTTTCAGCTTTTTATTTAAACTTTAGCGCACTTCTTCAAACATTTCCGCACCCACACCGCAGGTAGGACAGATATAATCTTCGGGCAGGCTTGCACCTTCATAAATATAACCGCAAACCTTGCAGCGAAATTGTTTTAAACCTGCTGCAGACTGAACTTCTGTCGGAGCGATATAAACTCCTCCCAAATCAGCACTTCTGTCAAAATACACCGTATGCAGCATCTGTTCTGCCAGCTCACTTAAGGGTTCACCGTAAAATTCTTCGTATAATTTAATGATTTCAAGATTTTCGTGGCTTAACCGCAGCTGCATCGAATCGTCGCGTTTATAAAGGCCTTCAATACGCTTGGCGCGCAGCGCATCACCCTTATATTCCCTGTCTTTAGGCTGACCGCCGCCACCGATGCATCCGCCCGGGCAAGTCATTACTTCGACAAAATGATAGCTTTTTTCGCCGCTTTTGATTTTTTCGATCAATTTACGAACATTAGCAGTACCATAGACGATAGCAACCTTTACTTCCAAGCCGTCAATGTCTACGGAAGCTTCTTTGATACCTTCCAGACCGCGTACGGGCTTCAGATCATATAGTGCTGCCGGAGCAGTTTTTTTCGTTACAAAAGTGTAGGCACTGCGTACTGCAGCTTCCATAACGCCGCCGGTATTACCGAAAATCACGCCGGCACCTGACCCCAGTCCCATAAAGTCATCATATGCCTGATCTTCCAATGCTGCGAAATCAATATTTTCATCTTTGGCCAGCATAGCCAGTTCACGCGTAGTAATAACATAATCCATATCACGCATACCGTTAATACCTAAATGCCTTGCAGCAGCATTCATCTCATCACGGCGGATTTCATATTTTTTAGCTGTGCAGGGAGTAACAGCCACATTAACTATTTTTTGGGGATCAAGTCCCATTTTTTTTGCAAAATAAGTTTTGATTGTCGGTCCCTGCATTCCTATCGGGCTTTTAGCACTGGAAATATGCGGAAGTATTTCCGGATAATAGGTTTCAGCAAATTTGACCCAGGCCGGACAGCAACTGGTAAACTGCGGCAGCGGTTTTTCGCCTTTTGTGATACGTTCCACCAACTCACTGGCTTCTTCCATAATCGTCAGGTCAGCAGCAAAATTAGTATCCAGCACATAATCTGCCCCCAGTTTTTTTAGCAGCGCTACCATTTTTCCTTCAACAAAGCTACCGTCTGCCATAGCAAATTCTTCACCTAAAGCAATGCGCACAGAAGGAGAAGTGCTGAAAATAACAACCTTTTCAGGATCACGCATTGCTGCAGTTACTTCATAAGCCTCAACCTTTTCAGTAATACTGTCTGCCGGGCACACATTAGCGCACTGCCCGCAGTTGATACAGATAGGCACATCTCCGGTCGCCTTGAGATCGTAGGTGCCGCAGACACCGATATAATCGGTGCAGACTGCTTTACAGGAACCGCATTTGATGCATTTGAATTCCAGCCTTTGTACAGCAGGATTATCCGGTTCAATAGCAACACGGATATCCGTAAATTGATGTTTACTCATATAAGAGACCCTCCTCTTTTATCACTGCCTTTATTATAACTGCTCTCAATTATTCTTGCAATAGATACTAAAAGAAAATTATTATCCTAATTGTAGATAAAAAATAACTGCCGTAACGCAGTTATTTTATCTGTCCATATAAATTTATTCAAAAGTATAAAACTCATCGCCACTGCCTCAGTAGATATGAGTAAATAAAGCACACTGCTATTTTTTATAACGTTTATAAGCAAAAAACACGATGCCCGTAACAATAACCAACACTGTCAAACGCATACTGTTTTGCTTGAAATTTACAATATCATGCCCAATAACAACTTCTAATGCCGTCGAAGGAAATTTACCGATCAGATTGGCAATAATATAATCTCTGACGCTGATTTTGCTCAAAGCTCCGATGGCAGTTAAAATTCCCGAAGGGAAATACGGCAGCGCTCTGGCAAATGCCATCCACTGCAAACCGTTCTTACCGCTGGCTTCGTCGATATTTTTCAGGCTGTTACTGGTAGCAATGATCTTTTCAGCAGTACCTCTGAATAAATAACGCATCAGCAGAAAGCTGATCACAACACCGACAGTTTCCGCCAGCCAGGAAATCAGTATTCCCAGTGGCAGACCGAAAATCAAACCATTAGCCGTCGAAAGAAAAATTGAAGGAAAAATACTGGCCGCATTGATGAACACATCCAGTAAAAAACTGATCACAATTGCCCAGGACCCAAAAGACCGCAGATATTCAGCCAAAGCATTAACGTTACCGCTGATAGCCAGTTTAAGAGTTTTATCAAAAAAATCCTGAGCAAAAAAATGTATACAGCATCCCAGCAGCACCAAAAAAGCCACCGCAACGATTTTAGTTATGATATCAGGGTCACGATACCATTTAGTTTTATTCTCCATTAAAACTCCTTTAATATTACGAATAAAAAATACGCTGGAACCGTTCGTCAAATTGACTGTTCAGAGCATCTTCTATCTCTCGCAGCATCTGCGGGTTCTGGAACGCTTTTTTCGCTAATTCACGTGCTTCTATCAAAACGCCTATATCTTGCAGTATATCAGCAATATATAAATCAGGCAAGCCGTGCTGACGCAAACCGAATAATTGCCCGGCACCGCGCAGCTCCAGATCTTTTTCTGCTAAAAAGAACCCGTTATCACTGTCGCGCAATACCTGCAGTCGTTCCAGTGTTTCCTTATTGTCATTATCCGTAAGCAGCACACAGTACGACTGATCCTTGCCGCGCCCTACCCTGCCGCGCAGCTGATGCATCTGGGCCAACCCGAATCTGTCAGCATTTTCAATGATCATCAGCGTTGCATTGGGAACATTGACACCAACTTCAATAACTGTCGTCGTGATCAGCACTTTGATTTCTCCTGCGGCAAAGAGGCTCATAATTTCTTCTTTTTCCTGGTTTTTCAAACGTCCGTGCAGCAGAGCACAGGGAATATTTTTTAAATACGTTGCCTGCAGTTCCGTATAAACTTCTGTTGCAGAACGCGCTTCTACACCTTCAGATTCGTCGATCAGAGCGCAGACAACATAAGCCTGATGTCCGGCCTGCACCTGGCGCACCAGTCCAGCATATACTGCATTACGCTTCTCTCCTGTATAACACAAAGTCTCAATCGGTTTACGTCCAACAGGTTTTCCCTGCATCATGGAAGTATCAAGATCACCATAAATAGTTAAAGCTAAAGTTCGCGGTATCGGAGTAGCAGTCATAACCAGAATATCTGGAGCAAACTGTGATTTATTAGATAATTTCGCCCTCTGGTCTACCCCAAAACGATGCTGTTCATCAGTAACCACCAACGCTAATCTGGCAAAAACAACGTCGTCCTGGATCAGGGCATGCGTGCCAACCAGTACATCAATCTCACCCAGCTCCAGATTTTCTAAAATTTCCCGGCGTTTAGCTTTTTTGACGCTGCTTGTCAAAAGCTCAACTCTTAACCCCTGTTTGCCCAAATACTCTGTCAGGGTTTCAAAATGCTGCTGTGCCAAAATTTCTGTCGGCACCATAATACAGCCCTGATATCCGTTTTCAGCCGTTTTAGCCAGCGCCAGAGCCGAAACAACAGTCTTACCAGATCCTACATCGCCCTGCAGCAGTCTGTGCATCGGCTTATTATCCTGCATATCAAGTGATATTTCCTGCCAGACCTTCTGCTGCGCTTCAGTAAGTTCAAACGGCAGTGAGCTTTTCACCGCTGTAACAAGCTTGCCGTCCACGCCGTGCTTGATGCCCTGCCTCACCTCTTTAATGCGGTCGCGATAATAGAGCAGACCGCACTGCAGTAAAAACAGTTCTTCAAAAATAAATCTTTTTTTAGCCTCTGCCAGTTTAGCAAAGCTGCCAGGAAAATGAATATTCTTCAATGCGGTATAACGGTCCGGCAGCTGCCTTTCCGTTATAATACTTGCCGGCAGTGTTTCCGGCAAATACTGTTCTGCCTTTGCCAGTGCCTGTTTGACTGCTGTACGTACAGCTGCCTGCGTCAAAGAACCTGTCAGACTATAAACAGGTAAAATTCCTAAAGCGTTGATGCTTTCATCACTGTCGGCAATTTGAATAAACGCTTCGGAAACAAATTTTGACGTTGTACCACGGCGCACTTTACCAATAACGATCAGACGCATACCTGGTTTGTATTTACGGGCCTGATAACGCTGCGCTGCAAACAGAAAAATATCGGCATAACTGCCATCTTCCTGAACTGTGATCACAGTATAACGTTTCCCTCTGCCTGAATATTTATCTGCAACTCGAAACACTTCTCCTGTAAAAAGCTGTTTTTCGTTATCAGTAGTCAGTTCTCCAATACGTTTCACTTTAGAATAATCAAGATAACTATCCATTCTCGGAAATCTGTTGAGCAGATCGCCGACCGTTTCTATATTCAATTTCTGAAATTCTAAAGCTTTTTTTATCCCTATACCTTTTAAACTGGTAATAGGCTCGCGCCACCACATAAAATCACTGCCAATCTATAAAATTTACTTGCTTTTACCTACAGTCTATGGTATGATACTTTTGTTAAATTTGTAACTAATGCTCGTAATACGTTAAGGAGGTGGGACTCATGGCATCCATTTGCGAAGTCTGCGGCAAAGGTACTCTCGCTGGCAATAACGTCAGCCATTCCAATAGACATACTAAACGTGCTTGGAAACCGAACATTCAACAAGTAAGGGCTATTGTTAACGAATCTGTAAAACGCGTTAATGTTTGTACTCGTTGCTTGCGTTCCGGTAAAGTTACCCGCGCTATCTAATTTATGATTATTAAAAATAAACCAAATACCTAACGGTATTTGGTTTATTTTTATTTTACCGGTACACCGCATTCCGGACAAAATTTTACAAGGGAACTGATTTTGGCCTTACAGCCGGGACAAAGGATAAAGGCCCGATATTCACGCAGCTTGTTTTCAAACAAGTCGTAAAAAAGGTTGACCTCTTTATCCTGTGGTTTCCAGTTATAAACCTGAATCCTCTTACCATGAACATCAGCAAAAATCTGAGTAGTTTCTTCGTCCATCGCCTGCGCCGAAAAACGCATCACCTTTTTATCATTATGGCATTCAAGAATGCCATTTTCATCATCGCGGGAATCAACCGTCACGCCCATTTCGTTGACTGTAAGCAATAATAGATTCCAGGCACTTTTATTGTTTATTTCGTAAATACGGTTATCAAAACAACCGCCGGCACCATCAATTCTCATTAGCTGACCTCCAGAAAATTTTAGATAATGAATTAATACTCATATTATAACATAAAACAAACGCCAATCGCAGTGCTTTAACCGAATAAATCGTAACAATTATGTAAAAAATCCCCAAACCTGACGGCTTGGGGATTTATTCTCAACCTTATTATTTTGCGTAATCAACAGCGCGTGTTTCACGAATGATGACGACTTTGATCTGACCGGGATATTCCATCTCGGCTTCAATCTTTTTAGCAATATCGCGCGCTAACAAAATAGATGTAGCATCATCGATCTGGTCAGGTTTTACCATTATGCGAATTTCACGTCCTGCTTGGACAGCAAAGCATTTTTCAACGCCTTCAAAAGATTCAGAAATCTCTTCCAATCGAGTTAACCGTTTCAAATAGCTTTCCAATGTTTCGCGTCTCGCGCCAGGTCTTGCAGCAGAAACAGCATCAGCTGCAGCTACCAGAACCGCTTCAACACTCTTAGGCTCTACATCGCCATGATGAGCCATGATAGCATTGAGTACCAATTCAGATTCACGATATTTCTTAGCAATTTCCATACCGATCTCAACGTGGGAACCTTCCATCTCGTGATCGATAGCTTTGCCAATATCATGCAGTAAACCAGCACGTTTGGCTAAAACTACGTCAACGCCCAATTCTGAGGCCATCAGGCCTGCCAGATGAGCAACCTCGACAGAATGATTCAGTACATTTTGACCATAACTAGTACGATATTTCAAGCGGCCCAGTAATTTGATCAGTTCAGGATGCAAACCATGCACACCTACCGCAAAAGTAGCCTGCTCACCTGCTTCTTTGATCTTTTGCTCGACCTCTTTTTGTGCTTTTTCAACCATTTCCTCGATACGGGACGGATGGATACGACCATCGTTGATCAGTTTTTCCAGAGCAACGCGGGCAACCTCACGGCGTACGGGATCAAAGCCGGAAATAATTACCGCTTCCGGCGTATCGTCAATGATCAGGTCAATACCGGTCAAAGTTTCCAGTGTCCGGATATTTCTGCCCTCACGACCAATGATACGGCCTTTCATTTCATCATTAGGCAGGGCTACTACAGAAACAGTAGTTTCTGCTACGTGGTCGGCCGCACAACGCTGAATCGCCAGGGAAATGATCTCTCTGGCCTTCTTGTCTGCTTCCTCTTTCGCCTGCTGCTCCAAATCTTTAATGAGCATTGCGGTTTCATGTTTCACTTCTTCTTCAACAGATTGAAGAAGTTCTTTTTTAGCATCTTCGGTAGATAAACCGGACAAACGTTCCAGTTCACCCAATTGTTTTTGATATAATGCATCGACTTTAGCCTGACTGTCACTAAGGAAAGTCTCTCTAACAGCTAAGTGTTCCTCTTTTTTCTCAAAAGACTCTATCTTACGGTCAAGATTTTCTTCTTTTTGTAAAAGACGTCTTTCCTGACGTTGGATATCACTGCGACGCTCTTTATTTTCTCGTTCCATCTCACTGCGCATGCGGTGGATTTCTTCTTTAGCTTCTACTAACGCTTCTTTGCGTTTAGCTTCACCGGTCTGTTCCGCCTCCTGAATGATACGAATAGCGGTTTCTTCAGCAGTAGCAATTTTGTTTTCAGCAACATTTTTACGTACTAAATAACCGATCGCACCACCAACGGCACCAGCACCGATAGTAATACCGATAAGTTCTAAAATGATTTTCACCTCCTTATTAATTTTTAAAAAAAATGAGGCAACAAACTATTGTCGCCTCGTGGATAACATTCATTCATTAATTATTAACACGATTGGATACTATAATTTTAAATGGATTTTATATAAAAGTCAAGTTAGCAGTCATCCATTAATATCACAGAACCATGTATATTATTAATGCTTTTTTGAATATATTTACTTGCAAAGCCACGCGCATACAGGTACCTGCCAATAGCGGCCCGTCCTTCCTGCGTAGCAGGATCATATTTTTTAGGATTACGTTTTAAACAAGACTGCAGAGCCTTCTCCGCCCGTTCCTGTTCTTCAGCTTCGGAAAGCTGCTCTAAAATATCATTTATATAACGTTCGGCCACATTTTTTTTCTGCAGCTCCAGCCGCAGGTGACTTCTGCCATAGTATTTTTTAGAAAGCCAGGCTTCAAAAACCCTCTGTCCATAACGTTTTTCATCTAAGAAACCATATTCCAGCAGTTTTTGGATAGTCCTCTTGATGATACCAGCATCTGCGCCTTTGCGTTTCAGCTTCAGTTCCATATCCTTACGGCTGTAATCACGATAGCTCAGCATATCTAAAGCATAATCATACGCTTCCTGCTCAGTCGTTAAGTTCTTGGACGACCGGTTCAGCATCGCTTACACCGCTTTCTGCGCTTACTAATTTGGCAATAGTACGCTCGCGGATCTTGGCTTCGATCTCAGCAGCCATTTCCGGATTTTCTTTGAGAAAATCTTTAACCTTTTCTTTGCCCTGTCCCAAACGAACTTCGCCGTAGGAATACCATGCGCCGCTTTTGTTGATAATGTCAAACTCTGCGCCCAGATCTACAATGCAGCCTTCATGGGAAATGCCTTCACCGTACATAATATCAAATTCTGCCTGTTTGAAAGGCGGAGCGATTTTATTTTTAACGATTTTCACGCGGGTACGGTTGCCGATCATATCGTTGCCGTTTTTCAGAGTTTCAATCCGTCGTACGTCCATGCGGACGGTGGAATAAAATTTCAACGCTCGGCCGCCGGTAGTTGTTTCTGGATTTCCGAACATAACTCCGACTTTTTCGCGGATCTGATTGATGAAAACAGTAGCACATTTGGACTTGGAAATGATACCGGTCAGCTTACGCAGAGCCTGACTCATCAACCTGGCCTGCAGACCAACGTGAGAATCACCCATCTCGCCTTCGATCTCGGCACGCGGTACCAAAGCAGCTACGGAGTCGATAACGATGATATCGATAGCGCCGCTGCGTACCAAAGCATCAGCGATCTCCAAAGCCTGTTCGCCGTTATCAGGCTGCGAAATAAGCAGATTGTCGACATCGACACCCAACTTACGTGCGTATTCAGGGTCCAAAGCATGCTCAGCGTCGATAAACGCCGCATAACCGCCGATTTTCTGTGTTTCAGCGATCATATGCAGGGCAACTGTAGTTTTACCGGAAGATTCCGGACCATAGATCTCGATGACCCTGCCGCGGGGAATACCGCCTACTCCCAAAGCTATATCTAAAGACAAAGCGCCAGTAGGAATAACCTCTATGTTCATTTTAGCGCTGGCTTCTCCCAATTTCATGATCGAGCCTTTACCGAAATCTTTTTCGATTTGACGCATTGCATTTTCCAACGCTTTTGTTTTTTCAGCGTTCAGTTTTTCCGTACTCATTTGATCAAGCCTCCTGTTTCGTTGCTGTCAATTACTATCTACAAATAGTATACAAACAACTGTTCGAGGTGTCAAGATTTATTTATTTTTTCAGCAGCCGGGCAATTTCTTCCCCGCTGAATTTATAGGTTTCGTTGCAGAACTGGCAATGCACCTCTGTTTCCTCATCCTGACTCATGGCAGAGATATCTTCCTGCCCTAAAGTCGCCAATGCTCCCAATATTTTTTCTCTGCTGCAGCGGCATTTATAGCTCAGCTCTATACTCTCCTGAATCGTTACATCTAGACCGCGGGCAATAGTTTCGATCATCTTTTCGGGAGTATAACCCAGCTCCAGCAGCTGCGTGACATAAGGGGTTAAACTGATGTTTTCTTCCAGCTGTGCCAGCGTTTCCTCTGCGCAGCCGGGCATAGCCTGAATAAAGTAACCGCCAGCAGCTATGACCTGACCCTCTTTATTGACCAATACTCCTAACGCCACCGAAGACGGTGTCTGTTCAGACGTGTAGAGATAATTGGTAAGGTCACTGGCGATCTCGCCGTCAATCAGTTCGGCATAGCCGGTAAAAGGTTCAGAGTTCTGCAGATAACGGGTCACAATAATGTTACCGGCACCAATAGCGCCGCCAACATCCAGCTTGCCGTTTTTCAGCGGCAAAAATACATCCGGATCACCTACATAACCACGCACATGCGTGCCTTCAGCATCGGCAACGACTTCTCCGATCGGCCCGTCACCCTTTAAACGCAGGGTAATACGTTCATTATCTTTCATAGTAGCTGCTAAAAGCAGGGCTCCGTTCATCGCCCTGCCCAAAGCGGCACTGGCCAAATGGGAAGTATGGTGCCTGGTGGCAGCCTCCTGTACCAGATTAGTAGTACACAGCGCATAAATGCGCACACCTTCAGCCGTGCCTTTAGTCAGAATATCTTTCATTATATATACCTCTTAGAATCTACGATTAACGTACGTTTAAAAATCAGATGTTTTTCAGCAGATTGACCATTTCGATAGCAGTCATTGCAGCATCGACACCTTTGTTGCCAGCTTTAGTACCGGCACGTTCAACAGCCTGCTCAATATTTTCGGTAGTCAGAACGCCGAAAGCTACAGGAACACCGGTTTCCAGACCAACATGCGCCACACCTTTGGAAGCTTCTGCACAAACATAGTCAAAATGAGGAGTAGAACCGCGGATAACCGCACCCAAACAGATAACAGCGTCATATTTACCACTGACTGCAAGTTTCTGCGCTGCCAAAGGGATCTCGAATGCTCCCGGAACCCAAACTGCAGTAATATCTTCATTGTCCATCCCATGACGTTCCAGGCAGTCGATAGCGCCGCTCAAAAGCTTGCTGGTGATAAATTCATTAAAACGGGCTACAACAATAGCCACTTTCATACCTTGTGCTGTTAATTGACCTTCTAAAGTTTTCATATTCATGCCTCCATTAAAGTTAATTTGATTTTTATATCAGCTGCAGCAGTTGCAGTGTTTATGCTCATGACCTTCGTGCAGCTCATGCCCCATTTTTTCCTCTTTGACTTCCAGATAGAACTCGTTAAAAGGGTTAGCGTCGATAACGATAGGCACTCTTTCGTTTACGGTGATGCCATAGCCGGAAAGCCCCACACGTTTGGCAGGATTATTAGTGATCAGGCGAATGCTGGTCAAGCCCAGGTCGGAAAGGATCTGAGCCCCTATACCATAATCACGCAGATCTGGAGCAAAGCCCAGCTTGACATTGGCTTCAACGGTATCATAACCCTGATCCTGCAGCGCATAAGCCCTGATTTTATTTGCCAGACCGATACCACGTCCTTCCTGACGCATATAAAGCACTACACCGCACCCTTCTTTTTCTATCATTCGCAGCGCTGTTGCCAGCTGATCGCCGCAATCACAGCGCAGGGAACCAAAAGCATCGCCGGTCAGACATTCTGAATGTACGCGTACCAAGACATCTTTTTTACCGGACACATCACCTTTAACGATGGCAACATGGCACAGATCATCCAGATCATTTTCGTAAGCTACAGCGCGGAAATTGCCGTATTTACTCGGCAGCGCGGCTTCTGCCGCACGATGCACCATTTTTTCGTGCGCCTTGCGATAAGCGACTAAAGCAGCAACGGTAATAAAAATCAAACCGTGTTCCTTAGCAAATTCTTTCAATTCAGGAGTGCGGGCCATATTGCCGTCTTCGCTCATGATCTCACAGCAGATACCGACCGGCTTCAACCCGGCCAGCTTACACAGATCTACAGTCGCCTCGGTATGTCCTGTGCGGCGCAGTACGCCGCCTTCACGCGCACGCAGCGGGAAAACATGTCCCGGACGGCGGAAATCATCAGGCTGCGCGTTATCGTCAGCACATTTTTTCATCGTATAAGCGCGTTCGTGCGCCGAAATACCCGTAGTAGTATCGACGTAATCGATAGATACAGAAAACGCAGTTTCGTGATTATCAGTATTTTTAGCTACCATCGCGCCAAATTGCAGCTTATCCATGATCTCCGGAGCTGCCGGCATACAAATCAGACCGCGTGCGTATTTTGCCATAAAGTTTACTGCCTCAGGCGTGCACAGCTCGGCCGCCATAATCAGATCACCTTCGTTTTCCCTATCCTCGTCATCAGTTACCAAAACCATTTTGCCGTCTTTGATCGCTGCTATCGCTTCTTCAACTGTATTAAATTTGAACTCTTCCATTTTCATAGCCTCCTTATTTACATAAAACCGTTTTCGAATAAAGTAGCTTTACTCAAAACGCTGGTTTCATCCTTTTTCTCTGCTTTATTGCCAAACTTCAGCATCTGTTCAACATATTTACCGATAATGTCTGTCTCCAGATTGACCTCGTCGCCAACTGTCTTAAAGCCTAAAGTAGTTTCCTTCGACGTATGCGGGATCAGCGATACTGAAAAAGTATCCTCAGTGACCTCCGTTACCGTCAGACTGATACCGTCGATAGCGATAGAACCCTTATGCAGGATGTAACGCATCAGCTCCGGCGGCGTTTTGACCGTTACCACATTGGCTATACCGTCCTGCCGGCATTTTGAGATCACACCGATCCCTTCCACATGACCGCTGACGATGTGGCCGTCCAGACCATCCATCAACCGCAGCGTCCGCTCCAGATTGACCCGGTCGCCGCTGCGCAGATCACGCAGATTGCTCAAACGCACTGTTTCCGGCATAACATCAGCCGTAAACTCACCACTACCCAAAACCACTACTGTCAGGCAGACACCATTCACTGCAACGCTGTCGCCTATTTTTAAATTATCCAGCACTTTTCCAGCGGCTACAGTCAGATGATAACTGTTCTGCACTCTCTTCAACCCACGCACAGTGCCAAGCTCTGCAACTAATCCAGTAAACATATCAGCATTTATTCCTTTCCACTCTGCCAGTCAGCAAAATATCTGCTCCCAAAGGCAGCGTTTCTGTTTCCTTCAAAACATAACAATCCTCCATCAGCGCAAAGCCTTTGCCGCCGACCGGAGTCAGCGCCTCTTTGCCGCCGATTAGTTTCGGTGCGATAAACGCATAAATACGATCCACCAAGCCAGCTTCTAAAAAGTCACCGTGCACCGTACTGCCTCCTTCAACCAAAATACTGGTCAGATTACGCCCGGCCAGCTCCTGCAGCAGCAATGCTACCGGCAGCTTGCCATTGACCGCAGGCAGCTGCAGCACTTCTACCTTCGGCAGCGCCTGCAGCGCTTCTGCTTTAGCCTGCTTGGCACCCGGTAAACAAGTACCTGTGACCAGCAAGGTTTCAGCCTCGCCGTTAAAAATCTTCGCAGTCATGGGTATTTCACAGTTACTGTCCAGTACTATCCGCAGCGGATTTCGCCCCTCTACCAACCTGGTAGTCAGTTCCGGATCATCTGCCAGAACTGTATTCTTACCGACCAGGATACAATCGTGAGCCTTGCGCAAATAGTGCCCATAAGCTCTGGCGTCCTCGCCGGTGATCCATTTCGAATCGCCGGTCCTGGTAGCTATCTTACCGTCTAAAGTCATTGCATATTTCATCGAAACAAAGGACCTGCCGGTTATGATCCAGTGAAAAAACTTCTCGTTAAGAAGACGTGCCTCTTCTGCGCACACGCCCACAGTAACCTCGATCCCCGCATCGCGTAACCGCTTAAAACCGTTGCCGGCAACCTTGGGGTTCGGGTCTTCGACCGCCGCAACCACACGTTTCACTCCGGCAGCAATAATCGCCTCGCAACAGGGTCCGGTACGTCCAAAATGCGAACATGGCTCCAGTGTTACATAGATCGTTCCCCCGCGGGCCAGCTTTTTGGCTTCCTTCAACGCATTGATCTCGGCATGAGGCTGTCCTGCCTTATGATGATAGCCTTCGCCGACAACTTCTCCATCAGCGCTGACGATCACTGCACCTACCATAGGGTTGGGGCTGGTATCACCCTCAGCCAGACAGGCTAAAGCCAGCGCCTGCCGCATATATAATTCATCGTCCATCAAGTCACCTTCTTCAAGTAAGCTTACGATATGCCCTGAAATTAGAAAAACCACAGGCAAAACCTTTTGGGGTTTTGTCTATGGCTCGGTAAACAAACTCATAGCCGCCTTTTCTCATCCAGACTGTACTGTCGGTACCGGAATCACACCGGATCATGCTCACAAAGAAGCTCGCGGACTATAACCGCCGGTAGGGAATCGCACCCTGCCCCAAAGGCTACCGTATTTAATTACTTTTTTAATATAGCACAAAACGTCCACAGCGTCAATTTTTTAAAAGCAAACTTCCTGTGAACAAACAGCGTACCCTCTGGTACCAACTTTTTTTTGGAAGCAGGCAGTCTTGCTCTTCCCGCCCGCTTCCAAAGATGGAGGAATGAGTGTAAACTCGTCTTATTGTCATGCAGCAGCCCAAAGGCAAATCTGCCGTAACAACTCTTGAAAATTAGCTTCCAGCATCGCTATAGCCTCAGCCGACGCATCGTCGATATGCAGGCCTACAGTCACTGTAACAGTATGTCCAAGCAGACTGGCCAGCTCTAAGGCGGCTTTGCGTGCCAGCAGGTCTTCCTTATGCCCTGTCAGGCACAGTACCGATGCCGAAGAAGAAACTATATTTTTATCTTTTAAGCTGGGACGCGGTACGCCTACGGCAACAGCGCCGATATGCTGCTTTTCACCGCCGCCGATAACGACCGTCAGATCATCACCGCAGCGTACTGCCACAGCTTCCAGCAAATATTCCTGTGTTCCTAAGGAAAAAGACTTTGCCTGCATTTTAGTCCTCCCCCTTCCAGGCCACAAAATGCTTATATTCAATGCCAAACTGCATCAGGACCTTACCAATAATATGCTGCATTTGCTTTTCTACCGAATTTGACCCGTTGTAAAAAGTCAGCATCGGCGGCACAACAACGCAGCCGTAATCAGCAGCTTCCTTGATATTACGCAAGTGCAGTCTGCTCAAAGGCATTTCACGCGGTACGATAACCACCTTCCTGCCCTCTTTTAAACAAACATCAGCGGAACGCAGCAGCAGATTATCTGCATAGCCGGCTGCTATACCGGCGACTGTTTTCATACTGCAGGGTATTACGATCATACCGTCAGTTTTAAACGAGCCGCTGGAAATACTGGCAGCCATATTTTTATTGCTGTGCACAACATCGGCCAGAGCGCAGACATCCTGTACGGTGAGATCCGTTTCACACTCAAAATTTTTAACTGCACCTTCAGTTACAACTAAGTGAACTTCACAATCGGGGAGCAATTTTAAAGCTTTCAACATCTCATAGCCTAAAACGACCCCGCTGGCTCCGGAAATACCAACGATCAGACGCATCTCCAGCCCTCCTTCAGCAGATTATTTATCAAACAAGCCTAACATCGACCAGTACGGAACTTCGATCAGTACAGTCATAACATAGATAACGATAATGAACGGAATACCCAAGCGGATCGTTTCCTTCTGTGAATACATACCGTTATCTTCACCCAAACCGACCAGCATGTTTAAATGCTGGAAAGGCAGCACATAGTGAGAAGCAACTGCCGAATAAGCGAGCAGCGCCGGAACAAGCGGCGTAATACCCATCTGGCTGGTAAAGGTGATCATAGCCGGGATGATGATACCCATAACTGCGATAACGCTGCCCAGAAGCATATGGATAATAATGGAAATAGTTGCGATAAACGCTGCCAGAATATACGGATCAGATGGAACTGTCCCAGGTAATACTGTCTGGGCGATCCAGGCATTCATACCGGTAGCGCCGCCAACACGTCCGATAGCAACAGCAGCAGTCAAAAAGATCAGTACATGCAGAGGAACACCGCTCCAGCTTGCCGGCGTCAGAATTTCGCCAACCAAAGGCAGGCTCATTGCCATTGCGATAAACAAAGTCACCCAACCGATATCGACGCCATGCAGAGTATCAGTCATCCAAAGAATGATCGCTAAAGTTACCCAGAAGGCAGTCCTAAGCTCTTTCCCACTCATTGGACCCATAGCTGCTAATTTAGCACGCATTTCCTCTTTGTTGACCTGTACTTCCTGAGTTGGTTTAAACAGGAACAAAATCATAAAGCAGGTAATAATACTGACGATAATACTGGGCGGCCCCATCAATTTGAACCAGCCGAGCCAGCCTAGAGGAACACCGGATGATTGTACTGCCAGCGGACTGATAGTAGCATCGCCTGTCAAAAAAATCAGGGAAACAGGAACAGACGCGGCAAAAACGGTAAAGCCTATTTTCACTGCATCCACACGAGGAATATTCGCACTTTTAATAACGACAGCCATGACCGACATGATCAGAAAAGCACGCGGCCACGGATGCGGGATCAAAAGACTGAGGATAAAAGTCAAAACAAAAATCGCCACGATAATACTCTTAAATGAAGTTACATAAGAAATGATAAATTTATAAGCGATACGTTCGCCAAGTCCGGATTCTTTAACTGCACCGGCGATCAAATAAGCGCCTACGATCAAAAACATCATCGGTCCTGTCCAGGTCGAGAAAATGAGAGCTGGTTTTTCAACCCCGAAAACCGCCAGAAGCAATAGGTAAAGACCGGAAGTATAACCCGGCTGAGTGATTTGAAAGCCCCAGAAAATTACGGTCATAAAAGAAAGCGCCATACAGATCTGACCGTTTCTGGCAAGTCCGGGGATATCGGCTGTGCCGATCAGCAACGCTACGATAATGCCTAAAATAAACCCTATTCTCGCTTTATTCATTCCCACAAATAAAACCTCCTATCTCTTACAACTTTTGAACATCCACAACCAATAAAATATCCATTTCAATAATTAAGTTTATGTGCAGCAAATTTAATTATTGTAATTTATTAAGTTATGGAGTATCCTTATGCTAATGAGCAAGAGCTTTTTAACAGCTCTTAAAAATATTTTTCGCCTCCTTGCCTTTTGTCTCCAGCAAAGCTCTTTCTTGCTTTTCATCATAGAACCAGCCCGTCTAAAAGGCAATTCAGTTAAATAAACACGTCATTCTTGTTAGGAATTTCCAAAGACGAAAGCTTGTATTCCATTCTCGAATATGTGTATATAGCAAAATCGAATATAATTTAAATGGAGAAGGTAAAGATTTTAAAGCAAAGCTCATTTTTCTACTACTTGCTATCGTGTTTTAATTCGTACAGAAGGGCGGATTGAATTTATGAATCTTAATCAATTGAAATACTTTCTGGCCATTGTCAAAACAGGTAGCTTTTCAAATGCTGCCGATGATATGTATATCTCCCAATCGTCAATGTCCAAACAGATAAAAGCCCTGGAAACAGAACTGGGCGTCGATCTCTTCAAGCGCGAACATTCCAAGGTCTATCTGACTGAAATAGGCGCAGAATTTGCTAAATATGCAGAAATGACAATCAAACAGCATAACGATATGCTGCTTTATCTAGATGAATTTGCTACCAAGAAATCCAATACTATTCGTTTTGGGTCAATACCTGTAGTATCGTCCTATGGCATCAGCGCTCAGATAGCCCAATTCACAACCAACTATAAACCCGATATCAACGTCGTTATCGATATGCACGAAACTAACCAACAGGAAGTTATGAAAGAGCTGTTTGACGGAGCCATCGACATCGCTCTGATACGCACCGATTATCTGGACGAAGTCGATGTCTTTGACCGCATTCCATATAAGAAAGATATTTTTGTCCTGGTATGCAATCAAAATCATCCTTTAAGCACTAAAGAAGCAGTTTCCCTAAACGACCTGACCAAATACCCGCTGTCACTTTTAGATACTTCTTCGATTATTTACACGATCGTTATGAAGGCCTTTGAAAGCCAAGGCATCGAGAAAAAGCCCAAATGCTTGACAACAAGGCATAAGATCCTTATGGAGATCCTGCAGACAGCTCCCAATATTTCGCTGCTGCCGCTCAGTCTCGTTGACCTGACACTTTTCCCGCATCTTTGTACCGTACCTTTAGCAGAAGAACTTACAAGCGATGTGGCCCTGATCAAACTCAAAAAACGCCGACTCAACAAAATCACCAAGGATTTTTGGATCTACTGGCAAAAATATTTTCAAATGCAATAAAGAAAAGCACTGCTGAGCAGTGCTTTTCTTTATTGCTGATATTCCTGATATTTACCGCACAGGAACTTCCAAAACTTTTCTGTCGTCACGTTCAAAGTCTTTTCCTTACGTTTGACGATATAAACATTGCTGTAGATCGGCATCGTCAAAGGAATATATTTCAGCCCTTCAATGCTGTGCCCTTCCTCCAGCATCCGTTTTGTAAAAAATGTAATACCAACATTATTGGCTACCATCGAAAATACATTCCTATGCCGTGTCATCGTTGCCGCCACATTACATTCTTTGTTCACCTTCCGCAGTTCTTCCATTAAAATTCGGTAAATTTCCGATTTTGGAGAAATTAGAATGATTTTTTCATCCCGCAGCATTGAAAAATCAAATTCCCGCAGCCGTGCCAGCTCACTTTCCTGTGAACAGATCAGGCCGATCTCGTCTGTCATGAACAGCCGATGCTCATATTCGGGCAGCTGATCAAAGCCGTCGCGCACAAAAGCAAAATCCACCTTATCGTTTTTTAAAAGCATCAGCACGTCTTTCTGTTCTTCTTCCAGAATATTGTAATTGACGACCTGCCTGCGGTTTTTATTGACCTTCTGGAACTCAGAAAGCAGCGTTGATATCTTATAGGAACTGACTATCGGGATCGAAGCGAACTTTACTTCTTCGATCGGCGTATCTTCAAAAGCCATCAACTCCTGGTGCATTTCGTTTTTTGTCTCCAGCAGCTGCAGCGCGTAATCATAAAAACACTGGCCTGCTTCTGTCAGAGTGATCTTATTACCAGTCCGGTTAAACAGCACTACCCCAAGCTCGGTTTCCAAAGCTTTGATCTGCTTGGACAGCGAAGATTGAGAAATGTATTCTTCCAGTGCCGCCGACCAGAAGCTGCCATGTTTGACAATAGCGACAAAATATCTCAATTGATTAAAATTCATTTCTCTCACCTGCTTTCACTCCATCCAGCCTGAAGCTGCTTATCTACTACGATTATACGGTAAAAGCCGGTTTTTTCGTATTCCAATAGGGCATAACGTCTTGCCTTTATAGAATTAAAAGTTTATTAATGCAAACTATCAGTTATATCTTTCCAATATGTCAAACCAGCTTCTCTATTTAGAATAGCCTTCAACCTCCCACTCGTATTATGATGTTCTCAAGAGGAAACGCTGCTTGAACACCGGTGTCAGTTGGTGCAGCTCTGAAACCGGTCAACTGAAAACTGTTAGATATTGCAAAAAACAGTCTCCGCAAAAATGCTTCAACTTTCTTGCAGGCAGCAGCTTCCCATTCACAGTAAAGTATATTTAAGGAGGCTTTATTATGACTACTAAAATCAATGATTTACGTTCCGCACTCGACTATCTGCGTACCATCCCCGGACAACTGGTGGAAACCAATGTTGAGGCCGATCCCCGTGCCGAGATCTCCGGCATTTACCGTTATGTTGGTGCTAAAGGCACCGTTAAACGCCCGACCCGCTTAGGTCCTGCCATGATCTTCAATAATATTAAAGGCCATCCCGGCGCTAAAGTCGCTATCGGAGTACTTTCCAGCCGTGCCCGTGTCGGTCACCTGCTGGGCTGCGAACCCGAAAAGCTGGGATTTCTTTTAAAAGACTCCGTCTCCACCCCGATCGCCCCGGTAGTTGTAAGTGCTGACCAGGCACCCTGTCAGGAAGTAGTGCATCTGGCAACCGAAGAGGGCTTTGATATCCGCAAACTGATCCCTGCCCCGACCAATACTGAAGAAGACGCCGGCCCATATATAACCATGGGGCTTTGCTACGGAACTGATCCCGAAACCGGCGATACCGATATTACTATCCACCGCCTCTGCCTGCAGGGCAAAGACGAAATCTCCATGTATTTTGTTCCTGGCCGTCACTTAGACGTATTCCGTCAGAAATACGAAAAAGCCGGCAAACCGATGCCGATCTCCATCAGTATCGGCGTTGATCCGGCGATCGAGATCGCCGCCTGCTTCGAGCCGCCTACAACTCCGCTCGGCTTCAATGAATTGAGCATAGCCGGCAGTATCCGGGGCGAAGGCGTACAAATGGTACAGTGCAAAACTATCAACGAAAAGGCGATCGCCCGTGCAGAATATGTCATTGAAGGCGAACTGCTGCCTAATGTCCGCGTCCGCGAAGACCAAAACAGCAATACCGGCAAAGCAATGCCGGAATTTCCGGGCTATACCGGCGCTATGAAACCCGCAATCCCGCTGATCAAAGTCAAAGCAGTTACCCACCGCCGCGACCCGATCATGCAATCCTGCATCGGCCCTTCCGAAGAACACGTCAATATGGCAGGTATCCCAACTGAAGCATCAATCCTCGGTATGACGGAAAAAGCACTGCCAGGTAATGTCAAAAACGTCTATGCCCACTGCTCCGGCGGCGGCAAATATATGGCAGTTATCCAATTCGTCAAAAAAGCTCCGCCTGACGAAGGACGTCAAAGACAGGCTGCTCTGCTTGCATTCTCTGCTTTCTCAGAACTGAAACACGTTATTCTGGTCGACGACGATGTTGATCTGTTTGATACCGACGACGTACTGTGGGCTTTGAATACCCGTTTCCAGGGCGATGTCGACGTTATCACTATCCCAGGCGTTCGCTGCCATCCGCTCGATCCTTCCCAATCCCCCGAATTTTCGCCTTCGATTCGTGATGTAGGTATCTCCTGCAAAACTATTTTTGACTGCACCGTGCCTTTCGGGTTGAAAGAGCACTTCCAGCGCAGCAAATTTAAAGAAGTCGATCCAGCCAAATGGGTTCCTGAATTATTCAAAAAATAATAGTTAAAAACAAATACCTGAAGCATTTCTGCTTCAGGTATTTTTCTTTTGTACACTTAATGCCAGCAACTTAACTGCCTGCCACTGTTTGTACCTCTCCAAACTTGCTTCCCGGTCCCCAAATTCATACTTCCTGCGTTTTCAGCTCTGCCATAATTTTTCACCCCGCAATTATATAAAAAAAGCGGGGGAGATAACTCCCCCGCCAATCAAGGACTTGTCCAAGCCCCAAGCAGCCATTTATTTCTTTAAAGGCGGAACCGGCGGAATTTGCTGTAAATTAGGAATATCTTCTGGTTTTAGTTTAAATACATCATGTACATGAATTTCTTCGGTAGAACGCCAGGAATAACTGCAGGTATCGCAGACATAAACTTCCCAAACATCGCCAACCGGGGATTTAGTCATAACTCTTACTGTATCAGCATCACAACGCGGACATTTCATAAAAATCTGCCTCCTTTATACCTCAAATTATCATTGATTTTTTTGTGCAGCCATAAAGTCTCTGAAAATAGCTTCCCATTTCGGAGTAGCCGGAGACGGTTTCAACAATTCAACAGAACGCGGATTCGGTTCCGGAGCGACCGGAGTAGTTGCGTCTATGATCAGCTTGTCATGCATGCCTGCCGGTACCGAAGACGGATCAAGCGGCATACCTGCGCAATTCGGGATGATCGCAACGTCCTTGCTTGGTTTGACGCGGGTAGTAAGCGCCCACATAACCTGCTCCAGGTTAAACGGATCGACAAACTCATCGACGACGATAATGACCTTGGAATAAGGCATACCATGCGGAGTAGACAGCAGACGGAAAGCAACACCCTTGCCGAAGCCGCCGTAACGGACTTTAGTTGAAATGATAACGCCGATACCATGAGTATACATAGCATTGACTGCCTGCACTTCAGGCATAGTAGCTTTCAGCTGTTTATACAGAGGCACACTGGTATTAAGAGCCATCAGATAATCGATCTCAGTCCAGGGCATACCCAAATACAGGTTTTCAAATATCGGATTTGTGCGGTATGTGATATGAGTGATCTTGATCTCGCACTGGTTTCTGGCGCCGGAATAAGAGCCCGGGAATTCGCCGAACGGACCTTCGCAGGTACGAACGCGAGGAATGATATAGCCTTCAAGGATAACCTCAGCATGAGCAGGAACATACAAATGCTCAGCAGTATCGGCTTTAGTGATTTCAGTAGGAACACCGTCCTGCAACGCGCCGACGAATTCGTATTCGTTCTGGTCATAGTTGACAGGAGTGCTTGCCATAAAGGTGACCAGCGGAGTATTGCCCAGTGCAATAGCTACCGGCAAAGGTTCGTTAACTTCTTCAGCCTTAGCAAGCTGGATAGCTATATCATGGAAAGGCAAAGCCTGGATGCCGATACGGTCGATATCCTTGACCTGGATGCGGTAAGTGCCGACATTCTGCTTATCCAGATTATCAGGTTCAGATGGGTCACCGGTAACGACACAGGCTTTCGAAAGGAAGAAACCGCCATCCTGATCATTGATCCTGTAAAGCGGCAGAATCTCAAACAAATTGATATTTTCGCTGATGGTATTTTCCTTACACAGAGCTTTTTCACGAGGAACGATTACCGGCGGCACCGGGAATTTATCCCAGCGGCGGTTCAATTCAAAAAATTGTTCCTTTACAGGAGTGTCTTTAGGCATACCCATCATCAAAGCATGATTAGCCCAGGAACCGTGAACGTTGGTTACAACAGAATATTTATAACCTTTCACCTTCTCAAACAAAACCGCCGGTTTTTTATCCATATTAGCACAGGCACGTCCGGCAGCGCCAATATCAGGTTCCGGATCGACCTCATCTTTAACGCGGATCAGCTGACCCTCTTCTTCTAATGTTTTTAAAAACTCTCTCAAATCTTTGTAAACTTTTGCCATGTTTTTGACCTCCTTTGTCATCGTTTACTTGGTAAGGTTTACCCCTTGTCTATATACTAGAACTGACTGCTCCTAATAGCAATTCAGTTACTTCGCAAGGATATGCGTTTTCGGAATTTCCAAAAAACTATCGCTGCCATTCAGTTTGGGAATAGGCAATAACCAGCTATTCATGCCGCTTTTCACTTGCTGACGGACGTCTGCTTTTTACCCGTGACTGCCCTGCTTTCATACCGCATTTTCCACCGCTCACCAGTGGGCATTGCAGTGCCACCAGCACCATCCCTCCAGATTTGCTGTCAACAGAAAAAACAATGGCGATACGGAAATAATATCCATACCACCATTGTTTTTATGTATTCTGTCGAAGTTTTAATAACTATTATCAGCACATTTTTACAGCCATTTTAAATTATAAAAATTGAAAGACACAAATGCATTCCCTAATCAAAACTTCCAGATAAAATTGATATTACCGCTGAAGCCCTGCTTTTTGCCGCTCCAGCCCTGCAAGCCAATGTCGACAGCAGGCGCGTTCACATCTTTATTTTGAATGATATACCCCAGCTCCAACATACCACTGCTGCCTTTGATACTGGGTGCCGGCGTGCTCAGACCTTTGACCGTTGCTTTTGCTTCGCCGTCAAATTCGTATTCATACGCCAAACCTGCATAATAAGTACCACGCTCACCGTTTTCTTTGCTCAGACGTGCTCCCAGTCTGGCACGATTGCTGTTAACTGCGTCAAAGTCATAAACTTCTCCATTACCGGCACCGCCTAAAGTTACACTGTCACCGCTTTGGTGCGTATACAAAAGCTTGGCATAAATATCTGCTTTTACAGTATCGTTCAGTTTGCTGACCCTGCCAATACCAATATGAGCTCCGTAGTAACTGCTGCTGCTGTCATAGCTGGCATATACTTTTTTGCCGCCGGCACCTATCAGATCGCCGCTGGCGTAATCAGCATCCATACGACCGTAACGCAAACTGCCTTCATAATATAAACCGCTGTTATTATCCTGACGCACTATCATACCAATACCATAATATTTAGTATTACCGTCAGCGCGGATGCCGCTGTCAAGCTGACTGGTGTAATTGCCCCAGCCGTATTCCAGCAGCGGGCCATAGGTCAGTTTACCGGCATTATTTTGTATGGCTTTGGCAACCCCCAACGCCAGATTATAACCCCGCATATCGCTGTAAGAACCGCTTTTATAACGCATATTGCCTCCTCCAGAAGCTCCGAACATTTCCACGCTGCTGCTGCCAGCTGTCTGTACAGCGTTGGCAATACCGCTGCCGGCCACCGTATCTGCACCACTGTTGACAAATGCGGCACCGGCAATCTGCGTCTCTACCGGAGATTTGCTCTGTTCCGTTGTTTTCCCTGCAGGTTTTTCTTCCTGTCCTGCCAGAGTAGCAACAATACTGTTGCCACTCAGCTCAGCCGTAAATTCGTATTCCAGACTTACGCCCTGCTGCAGTCTGCCATAAGTAACGTTATCAGCTGTTATACCATTGCTGTTGGTCAGCAGATTGACCTTATCTCCGGCCCGCAAGGTGCTGGACGAGCCTGCCATACCTACGTTGACGTTGCTGCCGGAAATATCAGTACCTTTAGCATTAGTCAAGGTCAGTATCGTATCACCGCTTGCTGTGGCCTCTGGCAGATAAAAATTTAAATTCTCAAAATTTCTTACATCCATCGCTTTTAAGCCTTTAGTATGGATATTCAGCGTGTTGCCTGTGCGTTTATCAGCTGCATTGTTTCCATAACCACCAAAAATTATACCGCCAATAGTAGGGTTAGCTCCGCTGGCATTGGTTATCGTTACCGTATTGTCTGTAGCATTACCGGTATCATCCACCCAGCTACCGATAACATGACTCTCAATCGTACCGCCATTAATAGTAATAGCATTACCTACAGCGTCATTATTCTCGCTCCTGGCTCCAAAAACATAATACTCATCTGTGATTGTACCACCATTGATGATTACTGTATTATTGTTGGCAGTACCATTATAACTATACCCGCCTTCAACACCATTATCTACAACGCCACCATTGATAATTACTGTATTGTTAACAGCATTACCATGCCAAGCATTACCGCCAGTAACTGTACCATCGACAGTACCGCTGTTTACTGTTACTTTATTACTATCAACAGCATCCATACTGTCACTGCCATTACTACCGCCAATAACATTAGCTTTTACAGTAACATCGCTGATAATTACCTCATTGAATTTAACTGCTCCTTTTAAACTGCGTCCACCATAAACATTACCTTTTACTACAGCAGTACCGCTTACTGCTGCATAATTATTTTCTACGCTTCCACCAACGCCTTGACCACCATAAACTGATCCGTTTATAGTGCCGGCAGTGACATTAACACTATTGTTTTTTACATCTGCTCCGGCTACATAACTATTACCACCGCCATTATAGCCACTGGCGCCGCCGTAGATATCATTTTCTACAGTACCGCCTTCAATGACTACGTTATTTTCCTCTGCAGTACCGGCTCGGCTAAACCCGCCATAAACCGCATAATCCATATTGCCAGAAGTTATAGTAACTGTATTTTTGTTAACAGCGCTATTTTCGTAGCTATAGCCACCATAAACCGAATCTCCTATAGTACCGCCGCTGATCGTTACCGCATTTTGCGATACTTCTCCACTGCCATAGCTCATACCGCCATAAACTGATCTGCTTACAGAGCCGCCCTTTATTTCTACTTCATTCAAGCTGATCTTGCCGTTTCCGTCATTATGACCACCGTGAACATTCTCACTGGTACCACTTTTAAATTCTACCCTATTATGGTCTGAAGCACCGTCATCTTCACTATAACCTCCATAAATATAACTTGCAGTACCACCATTAACTGTTACACTATTATATGACGTTGATTGACCGTTGCCACCGTAAATATTTTTAATAACGCCAGTATCTTTTATTTCTATCGCATTATTAGTAACAGCCTTACTATCATCCTTACCGCCATAAACATTTTTCCCGCTATTATCTTCATCAATCACAACTGTAGAACCGTTTGGATTATTATCGCCTATATATTCATCACCGCTCCAGGTTCCGCCGCTGTTGGCTGCATATACTGGCATCAGATTACAGACTCCCAGCACTGCCCCAGCCAGTAATGTTGCTAAAATCCTTTTACTCAAAAGTTTTTCTTTTCCTGTCATTTTCATCGCTCCTCATAATTTTTCACTTGTTTTTGCAGTCCCCTGCAGCACCTGCCATCCAGTTTCCCAAGCTTATCTAAATAAATTCCAGTGACTGTTGGTTATCCACCGCTGCAGCAAATATACGTTTATAACAGGCAGAATCACAGACAGCAACCTGTTATAAACTCAACCTCATGTTATTTTTATCTTTATCCTGTTATTTTGCCTCCTTAGAAGAACTTACTTATATCCTCGCAGTATTACTGCGGAACTGATATTGAGATTATTTATACAAACTAACACTAAAATTACGATCGTCTTTGCTGTTCTTGCCCAGCTGCAGACGGATATTGCTGCCAATATACGGAAGGCAGCTTTCACCGTACATACTTCATTCCAGCCTTTCCCAACGTTTGATTTCTCTTTAAAATTCTCAGCAAAAGCATTGTTTCTTTTGTTTAAATTCAAAAATATTTGTAATTATTATATTTATAGCAATTATAGCACACTTGTCCCCCCCCGCAAGACACTTGCTTTGAATCTGTGTAATACTTTTTCGAGTCTTGGGGCGCATTACGCCAGCGGCTTTAAAACTATCGGCGTCTGCGCCTTTTTAAGTTTCTAATCCGCATACTTTGCCGGTACAGCTCCACCACTGCCAACACAGCTGCCTACCTGCCACCTAAACACTGTTACTAAGTTTTGACCTGGCTTTTAAGCTACTCCTCACTTTGCTCTCAACACTCCTTTTATATCCTCCCAAAGGCATAAAAAAACCGCCTGCTAAAGCAGACGATTGGAAAATAATTTCATTTCAATTTATTTGTAATTATATTTAATAAATTGAACATATGTTATAATATCTGTAATAAAAGCAAATAAAATCCACAATCTGGAAGTGATCTCTTATGAAGAAATTTATAACTGTCACCCTCGCATTTATCATTGCTTTATCTATTCCTCTGGCAGCCTACGCTGCAACTTATATTGGTAACCGCAACAGCTGGAAGTTTCATTATCAGGGCTGTCGCTGGGAACGTAAAATGAACGAAAGTAACCGTATTTATTTTTCCAGTCGCCAGGAAGCAATCGATATGGGTATGGCTCCCTGCAAGGTTTGCCGCCCTTAAATATGTTATAGGCAGCAGCTAATATCCCTAAAGTAAGGTTTCTAACCTGCTTTAGGGGTATTTTATTTTACAGAAACATTTTTCCTGCTTTAAAGTAGGAAAAACTTTACTAAAAAACAAAAACACTGCAAAATTTGCAGTGTTTTTGTTTTTTAGCTTTGTAATTATGCTTTTAAACTGGCAATCGCCGCTTTGGTATCAGCAGCGCCATAAACATACGAACCTGCAACCAGTACAGTCGCACCTGCTTCACGTACCAGTTTGGAGGTTTTATCGTTGATGCCGCCGTCTACCTGTATCTCTATGTTCAGGCCTGCATCGTCAATCATTTTCCGCAGCCGGGCGATTTTTGGTACTGTGGTTTCAATGAAGCTTTGACCGCCAAAACCGGGGTTGACGCTCATCAAAAGCACCATATCCACATCCGGCAGAATCTCTTCCACCAGGCATAGTGGCGAAGCCGGATTCAAAGCCACGCCGGCCTGCATACCTTTGTTTTTGATGTACTGCACACAGCGGTGCAGATGTTTGGTAGCATCGGCGTGTACTACTACCATATCCGCGCCGGCATCGGCAAAATCGTCGATATATTGCTCGGGATTGTTGACCATCAGGTGACAGTCAAAAAAGAGATCTGTGACCTTACGGATCTTTTTAACGACCGGCGCGCCAAAAGTCAGGTTCGGCACAAAGGCACCGTCCATCACGTCGATATGCACCCAGTCGGCCCCAGCAGTTTCGATTTTTTTGATTTCGTCTGCCAGATAAGCAAAATCGGCAGATAAGATTGAAGGCGCTACTTTGATCATTTTCTTCCGTCCTTTTCCTTTTTGGATTTTATTTCTTCTAAAATAGTCAGGTACGATTCGTAACGCGACTGCGCTATCTCTCCGGCTGCCAGCGCATCTTTGACGCCGCATATCGGTTCGTGCGTATGTGTGCAGGGCGTAAATTTACAACCCTCTTCAAAGCCTGCAAATTCACGGAAGCATGCCGCCAGTTTTTTATCGTCCAGTTCTTCTAAATTCAAATTGCCAAAACCGGGAGTGTCTGCCAGATAACCGCCGGCAAAAGGCAGCAGGTGTGCAAAGCGCGTGGTGTGTTTGCCACGCCCTATTTTTTCGCTGACACTGCCTGTCACCAGCTGCATACCGGGTTCGATAGCGTTGAGGGTCGATGACTTGCCCACGCCGGAAGGTCCGGCAAATACAGTTATTTTACCGTACAGCCGTTCTTTCAGCTTGCCGACATTGATTCCCTGCTGCGCAGAGATCGCATAGACCTCGTAGCCAGCCCGTTTATAAACAGTTTCGATCTCAGACACCAGTCCTGCCGGCGCCAGGTCGATTTTATTAAGGCAGATAACGGCCGGGATACCAGCCTGCTCTGCCAGCACCAGCAGCTTATCGGCCAGCAGGTAGCTGAAATCAGGGCTGATACAGGCAAATGCGACGATGATCAGATCGACGTTGGCGATAGTCGGCCGCAGCATAAAATTGCGCCTCGGCAGAATCCTGGTAATCATACTTTCGCCGTTATGATTGGTTTCAAATTCGACGATGTCGCCGGTACAGAGCGAAAACCTGATCTGCTTGAGCTTGCCTTTTACCTTGCAGGTGACAAGCTCGTCGGCGCCGCTGTCGACATAGTAATAACCGTTATAGGTTTTGATGATTCTTCCCTGGCCGATACTCACAAATTTTTCTCCTCGACCATTTTATTGTTGCAGAAGAACTGCACTTTGCCGCTGCCGGTAACTTCTACCTTCTGGCGGATTCGTACGCCTGCTTTCTGCGCGCCCTGATAAACAGTGCGCTGTCCGTTGGCATCGATCAGGATGATCTGCACATCCTGAGTACCGCTGCCCTGGGGCACGACGAATTCGGCATATTTATTGATGCTTTGCGGATGACTGCCGGAGGATACCTGCAATACGACTTTACCGTCGGCGGCAAACTTAGAGCCTGCAGGCGGTTCCATACCTACTATGCTGCCCTCACTACTGCCGCTTTCCACATAACGTACAGTAATATCCATAATACCCAACTCGGTCAGGGCTTTTTTAGCATCATTCAAGCTGCTGCCCATTACGTCCGGCATCGACAGGTCTTTGGGATCGCGGCATACTACCAGATCTACCTTCGAACCCTTTGGGGTCTTGTTTTTAGCTTTCGGAGCCTGTTCCAAAACAGAACCGGCCGGTTTACCTGCCTCAAATTTATAAGTTATAACGCCTGCTTCGTAACCCTGGTCACTTAAAAACTTTTTGGCATTGTCCAGCTTCCTTCCGATCAAATCAGGCATTTCCAGCATTTCCAGACCTTTGCTGACAACCAAAGTGATCTCGCTGCCTTCTTTACGTTTACTGATACCTTCAGGCTCTTGTTTGATAACATAGCCCGGAGTCACCTTCTCGTCGTATTCTTCGTCCAGCTTTACAGTAAAGCCCGATTTTTCCAGGGTTTTCTGCGCTTCCACCACCGATTTGCCAACAACATCAGGCACATCGACGGTTTTGCGGCTGAACACGTTACCGACCATTAAAAAGACAGCGGACAAGATAGCGACCAGTGCAAACAGCTTGATGTATTTGTTCCGGCGTTCCCGCCTGTTGATAGCGGCAGCTTCCTGCACTATCTCGTCAGTACTTTTGTTGAAGGCCGGTTTCATGATAATGGTTTCTTCAGGAGCGCCTTCCCCGTTATCGTTGGCCCAGTCGTAAATTTTTCCGGTAGGTTCGGCCAGCTCGTTTTTCGAGATCGCCGTAATACCCAGCATTTCGGCATAATCCTCTTCAACGCTTTCCTGCAGCATTTTAGTTTTGATATTATAAAGATCCTGCCACATTTCTTCGGCGGTCGCATAGCGGTCGGCCGGGTCTTTGGCAAGCGCTTTGTCTATTACATCCTGCAGCGAATCGGGCAGCTCGGGATCATAGCTTTTCAGCGGCGGCGGCGTTTTTTCGAGGTGCATCATCGCCACAGCAACGGCAGTTTTACCGTCAAAAGGCACGTGTCCCGTCAGCATTTCATACAAAACGATGCCCAGAGAATAGATGTCGGATTGAGCCGTTACAGGACAGCCGCCAGCCTGTTCGGGCGACAGATAGTGCACCGAACCTATCACAGACGATGTATAGACCATCGTCTGACTGGTGACCATGCGCGCGATACCAAAATCGGCAATTTTAGGTGTCATGCTTTTATTGATAAGGACATTATGCGGTTTGATATCGCAGTGAATGATATTGCGGTTATGGGCATGCTGCAAAGCGGCAGCCAGCTCACAGGCAATATGCACGGCCCAGAAAGGTTTGAGCGGGCCCTGTTCCTCTAAGATGCTTTTCAATGTTTTACCGTCTACGTATTCCATAACGATAAAATACAAACTGTTTTCTTCGCAAACGTCAAAAATATTGACAATGGAAGGGTGAATCAGCCTTGCGGCGGACTGAGCCTCGCGGCGGAACTGTTCGAGCAGGCTTTTATCGTTATTGAACTGAGAGCGCAGTATTTTTACGGCTACTTCCCGGTCCAGCAGCATATCCTGTGCCAGGTAAACCTCAGCCATACCGCCGACACCGACAGGACGCAGGATCTTATAACGGTTATGTAAAATTTTTCCTACCATATCTGTCATGATCTGTTATCCTCCTCAGTCGGGGTCAGGTCGATCAGAATCAGCGAAATATTATCTCTGCCGCCGTTGTCTAAGGCAGCTTCCAACAGTGCTTCGGCAGCTTCGGCTGTCTCATGTGCCTGCAGGATCTCACTGATCTGTCTGTCATCCACCATATCGCTTAAACCGTCACTGCACAAAAGCAGCTTGGTATCCGCGGTCAGCTCCATGGTAAAGCAATCTGCTTCCAGCTCGTCTTCAGCCCCGACAGCACGCAGAATAATATTTTTCTGCGGATGCTTAAAAGCTTCCTGCGCAGTGATCTCGCCGTTGGCCAACAGCTCGGCGACGTAAGAATGGTCGCGGGTTATCTGCTGTAAAACCCCGGCACGCCAGGTATAAAGTCTGCTGTCACCTACGTTGACCGCATAGGCTTTACCGTCTGCCGCCAGATATACTGCCACGAGCGTCGTGCCCATATCATGATACTGTGCTTCACTTTGAGCCATCTGCCTGATATGCGCATTGGCCTGCTGCACTGTTTCACGCAGTGCGGTGCATAGCTCTGTGCCTGTAAGCTCCTTAAATTTTTCCGCTTCCTGCTGCAAAACCTGTAAGGCTTCCCTGCTGGCGGTTTCTCCGGCTGCATAGCCGCCCATACCGTCAGCCAGCGCAAAAAGCTCAGGTCCTGTTGTCAACAAAGCGTCTTCATTGACCGTTCTTACCATGCCCACATGGGTTTTACTGATAACGAACATTGGCGAACCTCCTAACTTTATAGCTTGTGTCTGTTTTTGTCACTTATAACACCGCTGCTTTTATTCCTGCTGCTCTTTGGCAAACCGGACGCGCAGCTGTCCACAGGCGGCGTCGATGTCTTTACCCATTTCCCTGCGGACGGTGGCGTTGATTTTATGTTTCTGCAGGACCTTTAAAAATGCTTCGACCACTTTTTTTGATGGGCGTTCAAAGCCTTTTTCGGGCACTGGATTAGCCGGTATCAAATTGACGCTGGCATGCTTGAAACGCAAATGATTAGCCAGCAGCTCGGCTGCTACAGGGCTGTCATTTTTGCCGGCGATCAGAATATATTCATAAGTAACCTGCCTGCCGGTATAACCGACATAAGCTTCGGCAGCCTGGATGGCGTCCTGAAAAGGAAAACCTTTGTTGACCGGCATCAGCTCGGTTCTGAGCTCAGGCTCGGCTGCGTGCAGCGAAATTGCCAGATTGATCGGCAGTCCCAGCTGCGCCAGCTTTTCGATACCTGGGATAATACCGCAGGTAGAAATCGTCATGTTCCGGTAACTCATATACAGCGTATTTTCCTGATGCAGGAACTGCAGTGCTCCGATAACGGCGTCAAAATTAAGCATCGGTTCGCCGCTGCCCATAACGACAATACGGCTGACCTGCTTACCTTCTCCGACCAGCATACTGTTAAAAATATAAACCTGTGCTAAAATTTCAGCGGCGGTCAGATTACGAATGCAGCCGCTGAGGCCGCTGGCACAGAAAGCACACCCCATATCGCAGCCGACCTGGCTGGATACGCAGACGCTGTAACCATAATCATGGCGCATCAGTACGGTCTCGACCGAATTGCCGTCCGGAAATTCGAGCAGCACCTTGCGGGTCAGATCGTCCTGCGATACCTGCTCGCGCAGGATTTTAAGCTGCTGCGGCAGGAGCGTAAAGTTTGCTTCTAAGATCGCGATATCCGCTTTGGAAAGATTGCGCATCTGATCAAAAGCAGTTACGGATTTTTGGTATAACCATTGATAAACCTGAGCCGCGCGGAATTTCTTCAATCCGGCAGCCACCAAAAGTTCCTGTAATTCAATTAAAGATAAGCCAAAAAGCTCTTTTTTCACAGCCTACTCCTTACGCACCAAAGCGCAGATATAGAAACCATCGGTACCATCGTGCTGCGGCAGCAGCTGCAATTCGTCCACTGTTTCACCTGTCAGCGGGTGCTGAAAACCGGCATACTGCCAGTTGGGATTATTTTCTAAAAATTCAGCTGGTATGTAATGATTTTCGGCCTGCTCTAAAGTGCAGGTACTATAGACCAGCCTGCCGCCAGGTTTGACATAATGGGCAGCATTACGTAGAATATCGCGCTGCAGCGGCGGGAAAGTTTTCAGATCAAGCTTATTTTTTTTCCAGCGTGCTTCGGCACGACGGCGCAGTACGCCCAGCCCCGAACAGGGAGCGTCTACCAGCACGCAGTCTGCCATTGACTCCCACTCAGACTTAAACTCTGCCGCATCCTGCAGCGACGGCTCAATGATCGTAATGCCCAGCCGCCTGCTGTTTTCTTCGATCAGCTTGATTTTATGCTCGTGGATATCAGTAGCGTAGATAACGCCTTTGTTTTGCATCAGCTGCGCTAAATGGGTCGTTTTACCGCCTGGCGCACTGCAAACGTCGATAACTGTCTGCCCGGGCTGAGGTGCTAAAACCGGCGCTACCAGCATCGAGCTTTCGTCCTGCACATAAAACATATCGTTGTATTTACTGAACAAAACACTGAGCGCCGGGATCTTGGTACAGACGATACCATCTTCGCACCATTTGGAAGGTTCAGCCTCAAAGCCGTCCTCCTGCAGACTCGCCAGAAGTTTTTTGCGGTCAGTCACCAAAGTGTTTACACGCAGTGTCAGCGGCGGCGGCTCGTTATCAAAGCGGCACAAAGCCTGCGTCCCTTCAAAACCGAATTGCTTGAGCCAGCGTTTTACCAGCCAGTCCGGATGGAATTCTTTCATCGCTAAATACTGCCTGGGATCTTTTTCTGCATCCGGATAAACGATACTATCCTTCTTGCGCACCGCTCCGCGCAGCACGCCGTTCACAAATTTTACGATACCTTCATGCCCGAATTTCTTCGCCAGATTAACGGACTCGTTACAAGCAGCAGAGGCCGGTATGCGTTCCAAAAAATAAATTTGGAAAACACCCAGCCGTAATATATTTAAAATCATCGGTTCGATTTTGCCAAGAGGACGTGATACCAGCTGCTGCAGCAGCCAGTCTATAGTGCCTTTGGCCTTCACCGTGCCGTAAACCAGCTCGGTAACGAACCTTCTGTCCTGTTCGCTATGATTTTGTTTACTCAGCGCTTTGCCGAGCGCTATATTGGCGTAAGCCCCATCGCTGAAAACACTGTTGATCACCTGCGCCGCTGTTAAGCGGGCATTTGGCAGTACGTTTACAGCAGCAGCTTGTTCTTTAATGTTCGCCATGCTTTTCCTCAACTTCTAAAAAGTCTAATACTGCGGCTTCCACACGTTTGATATCAACACGGGTATTGAAGCAGGGTCCGAAGGGACGTTCGTTGAGCACGCCGACTACCGGCAGCGGGAAAACGTCCTGGATACCGCTGGTCAGGTCACGTTCACAGGCCACCGCAACAATAGCTTTCGGTCTGATCTGTTTGACCATTTGCCGGGCCAAAGTTCCGCCTGTGGCTACTGCCATGTGGATACCGTATTTATGGGCCAGCCCCAACATATCGCCGACGCTGCAGCCACCGCATTGACGGCAGTTTTCGATATTACGGGTGATCTTATGTACGCAGGTATCCAGCTGGATACAGTGCGGAGTCAGGATCATAATGCGGTCAGCAGGCACTTTGACGCGATGCTGCTTGACCAGATGATTACTGACTTCGATAAAAGACTGCTCTATCTTACTGCGCGGGATATCAAAAATTCTGCCTAAAACAACGGCGAAGGGGAATAAGATATTCACAGCCTTCCAGGCCCAGAAGTAAAAGATCTTCATAATGGGCACACCTAAGATAGCCAGTACGATACCGGCAACACCGGCCAGCAATGCTAAAGCAATAGCGATACCGATGCCGCCGAACACTACAGGTAGCTTGGCGTTGATTTGTTCCAGACCGGGCAGTGCTACGCGCCAGGCCATATAAATGACCATCGCGCCAATAACGGCGCTGGCCAAAGTCAGCGAAACAAAGACCCTCTTTTTAGGCTTAAAAACATTTTCAAGTTCAATCATTACTTACCCCTCGATATTACCTAATACAGTGCCTGGCTCTACGCCGCGGCCATTGCAGAAAACTTTGGCTTCCATACGTTTTTTCGATTCCGGCTGCACTTCCAGCACTTCCAGGGCATCGCTGCCGCAGGCAACGATAAAACCTTTTTTCGTTACAGCCGTAACTGTACCTGCTGGTGCCGTCTGTCCCTCTGCCGGAACTGTTTTCCATATTTTCAGGTTTTTGCCGTCCGGCAATCTGGTAAATGCTCCTGGAGCAGGATTAAAACCCCGTACCAGATCATGTATTTTAGCGGCCGGATTAGTCCAGTCGATTTTTTCCATTGCACGGTCCAGCAGTTTGGCATAGGTTGCTTCAGTCTCATTTTGTTTTTCAGGCTTTGCCGTACCTGAGGCAAGCTCATCCAGTGTCCGCACCAGAAGCTCGGCCCCTTTGACCTTCAATTCGTCATGCAGCTCTCCCATCGTCATTTCACTGCCGATAGGAACGATAACTTTACTGAGCATATCGCCAGTATCCATACCGATATCCATCTGCATGATCGTTACGCCGGATTCTTTTTCGCCCTGCAAAATCGCATAATGGATTGGTGCCGCACCGCGATATTTCGGCAGCAGCGAAGCGTGTACATTGACACATCCTAAAGGCGGCAGTGCCAAAAGCTCCTGATTGAGCAGCTGCCCAAAAGCGGCAACGACGATGATCTCTGGCCGCAACTCACGCAGCTGGGCAATAACCTCAGGTGTTTTGACCTTCGCCGGCTGATACACAGGTAAACCCTGCGATAAAGCGTATTCTTTAACAGGCGTCATCAGCATTTTCTGCCCGCGCCCTTTAGGACGGTCGGGCTGCGTAACAACGGCAGCGATTTCGTGCTTACCTGATTCCACCAAAGCCTGTAAAGTTCCTACGGCAAAATCTGGTGTACCCATAAATACAATTCTCATTTTGATCTCCTTTAGCTTGCCGCCTATTCTATGCCGACAGGCACTGTTTCTTTAGGTGTCAGTACGGTAGCTTTATCAATAAACAGGATACCGTCCAAATGATCCAGCTCGTGCTGTACAGCGATCGCCAGAATGCCGTCGCTGGCAAGCTTCATACGTTTGCCTTTACGGTCAAAAAACTCACATTCGATATATTCGGCGCGTTCTACTTCGCCTTCAAAATTAGGCACCGACAGACAGCCTTCGCCGCCGACAACGGAACCTTCCCTTTTGGTGATAACCGGATTGATAAGCTCGATCAGGCCTTCGCCAACGTCGATAACTACTATTCGTCTGGAAACACCTACCTGAGGCGCTGCCAGGCCTACGCCGTCTGCCGCGTACATGGTTTCCGCCATATCGTTCAGCAAACGGACTGTTTTTTTATCTATACGTTCTACTTCTTTTGCCTTTAACCGCAGCACTGGGTTACCGGCAACAATGATATCTAATTTAGCCACGGTTGGACCTCCTTAATTTTTCGTACCTTATATTATACCATAAAATTCAAACTGCAGGCAATTTCTAAACTACGCTGACAGGGTCGACGTCAAAAAAGACATTGCGGCATTCTTTAAATTCAGAATTCCACAAAGCACGCTTGACCAGCTCCATCTGCGGACATTTTACAAGAATGTTCATGCGGTACAGGTCACGTACCTTGGCAACGATCGCCGGAAACGGCCCCAATACCAGCAGTTCCTGTTCAGGATGTTCCAGCTGCAGCGTCTGCAGAAAATTGACGATCCGCTGGGCCAGACTGCTGCCGCGCACTTCTTCCTTATCCAATACTGTAATTTTCAAAAGTTCGGTATAAGGCGGATATCCCAGCTCCTGCCTGATTTCCAGTTCTCCGGCCGCAAAAGCGTCATAATCCTGCGTCGCTGCCAGCTTGATAACAGGATTATCCGGGTCATAAGTCTGCAGGACTACATGGCCGGCTCTGTCACCGCGCCCGGCTCTGCCTGCAGCCTGTGTCAGCAGGGCAAAGGTCCGTTCCGAAGCTCTGAAATCTGGCAGATTAAGCGTCGAATCTGCCGAAAGGATACCCACCAGTGTTACGTTAGGTATATCATGTCCTTTTGCTACCATCTGCGTACCTAAAAGCACATTATATTCACCACTGCTGAAAGATTTAAGAATATCCTCGTGCGCAAATTTTTTGCCAGTCGAATCCTGGTCCATCCGCAAAATCCTGATTTCCGGCAGTTCAGCGATCTCTGCTTCCGCTTTCTGAGTGCCGGTACCAAAAAATCTGATCCGACGGCTATGGCAGTTAGGACATTCGTCCGGGATCGGAGCGGTATTACCGCAGTAATGGCAGCGCATTGCTTCACCGGCACTATGATAAACCAGCGCAACGGCGCAATGCGGGCAGACAATGCTTTCACCGCAGTCACGGCACATCACAAAGGTCGAAAAACCACGCCTGTTCAGCAGTACTATAGCCTGCTCTCCCTGGACCGCCGTCTGCAGCAAGGCATCGTTCAGCGCCGCCGAGAGCACAGATTTATTACCTCGCTGCAATTCCAGCCGCATATCAGCAAGCTCAACATGCGGCAGCATACTGCCGTTAGCACGCTGCAGCAAATGCAGGTGTGTATATGTTCCCTGGCGTGCTTTATAAAAGCTTTCCAAATCAGGGGTCGCACTTCCCAAAACTACCGGAATACCGCTCAGCTGCGCCCGTTTCAGAGCTACTGTCCGAGCATGATAGTTGGGACGCTCGTCCTGCTTGTAACTGCTCTCGTGTTCTTCATCAATAATTATCAGTCCCAGATCGCTGAAGGGAGCAAAAACAGCTGAACGTACACCGATCAGCAGCTTGGCACTGTTAGTACGCATTTTATACCATACATCAGCACGTTCGTTCTGTGACAGCTTGCTGTGAGCAACCGCAACTTCATCACCGAACCAGGCCTGAAAACGTTTAACGATCTGTGCCGTCAATGCTATCTCTGGTACCAGCAGCAGCACCTGCCTGCCAGCTTCCATTGCCCGAGCTGCCGCCCGCAGGTAAACCTCGGTCTTACCGCTGCCGGTTATGCCCTGCAGCAAAAAAGTTTCCTGACGCGGCTCTGTAATAGCACTGCCGATAGCATCGACAGCCCGACGCTGCTCGTCTGTCAAATGCAGACTTTCCTTCAGCTCCCTCCTGTTGGCATAGCTGTTGCGCAAAACACGTTCCTCACTGCGTTCGCTCCAGCCTTTATTACACAGGATACGCAGTGTCGCCGCACTCACCTGCACTGCCGCCAGTTCCTCACTGCTTAAAGGGCGTTCGGCTTCTGCCAGCACCTCCAAGGCGTGCATCTGTGCACGCAGGCGTTTATTATATGCTACCAGAGCCTCACGTCCTGCCTCAGTCACAGCAAAGCAGATACGGGTCTTAATTTTTAGTTTATTTTCGTAATCATAAGCTATCAGCTTACCTTCATCGTTATAAACGGCCTGACGTTTGATGCTGGTTTTACCTGGAATAAACAGCCGCATCGCCTCAGCCGGCGAGCACAGATAATATTCGGACAGCCAATTTGCTGTTGCCAGCATTTCCTCATCAAACCAAGGACGTGTATCCAGTGTTGCCAAAATTTCTTTACATTCGTACTCTACCGGAGCAGCCGCTGCAAACGACGTCACAAACCCCTCCACCGTCTGATACCCAAACGGCGCTACAACACGCCAGCCCACATCGACGTGGTCCAGCTGCGGCGGTACGGCATAGGTAAATTGTTTGAACAAGTTTTTTACAGGCAGATTGATTGCCACATTTATATATTTCATGTAATGCTCCATTACTGTAAACTTTAACTTATTATATTTCTACTATTTTAATGAAAATTCCTTTATTTTTCCAGCTGATAACAGTTTAAATACTAAGATAAAGAAAGTCACAGCTCCCGAAGAAGCTGTGACTGTATCAACATTTTCAATTACAAGCCTGCCTGTTCTTTCAAGGAAGCGGCTTTATCCGTACGCTCCCAGGGCAGATCAATATCAGTACGTCCCATATGGCCGTAAGCAGCCGTTTGTTTATAGATCGGACGGCGCAAGTCCAAAGCTTTGATGATCGCAGTCGGGCTCAGTGAGAAATTTTTACGCACCAGGTCAGCGATCTTATCATCATCGATCTTACCGGTACCAAAGGTATCTACCAAAACAGATACAGGCTGTGCCACACCGATAGCATAAGCCAGCTGAATCTCACATTTATCAGCCAGTCCGGCGGCAACGATATTTTTGGCAACGTAACGTGCGGCATAAGCAGCGCTGCGGTCTACCTTTGTGGGATCTTTGCCCGAGAAAGCTCCGCCGCCATGACGTGCCATACCGCCGTAGGTATCGACAATGATCTTACGTCCGGTCAGACCAGAATCACCCTGCGGGCCGCCGATAACAAAACGGCCGGTAGGATTGATATAGTATTTGGTATCAGCGTCCAGCATTTCTGCAGGTACGATCGGTTTAATAACATGCTCCATAATATCAGCGCGGATCTGCTCCATCGGAATTTCCGGCGCATGCTGAGAGGAAACGACAATAGCGTCGATACGTACAGGCTTACCGTCGTCGTATTCAACTGTGACCTGAGTTTTGCCATCAGGACGCAGATACGGTAAGGTACCGTTTTTACGAACTTCCGACAACCGCCGTGCCAGCTTATGGGCCAGACAGATCGGCAGCGGCATATATTCTTCAGTTTCGTTAGTAGCGTAACCAAACATCATGCCCTGGTCGCCGGCGCCGACTTCAGTTTCTTCTGCTTTACCTTCTTTGGCTTCCAGCGCTTTATCAACACCTAAAGCGATATCGGCAGACTGCTCGTCGATAGAGATCAGCACGCCGCAGGTATTACCGTCAAAACCGTATTTAGCACGGTCATAGCCAATATTTACTACAGTTTCACGGGCGATTTTCGGGATATCCACATAACAGTTGGTGGAAATCTCACCGACAACATGGATCTGACCTGTTGCCACCAAAGTTTCACACGCAACACGTCCCATCGGATCCTGTTCTAAAATAGCGTCTAAAACCGCATCAGAAATCTGATCAGCGATCTTATCCGGATGTCCCTCTGTTACAGACTCAGAAGTAAATAATTTTCTCATAATTAGCCTCCTTTAGATAAAGTACATACCATCAATCTGCCTGCTTACTAAAAAAGCGCTCTCATAATGAGAGCGCTGCGTATTATTGTTCAGCATTCTCATCTCACGAATTATCGCAGGACTTAGCACCGTTTTGCAAGACTTTCACCTTACAATGGTTGCTGCGGTTTCACAGGGCCATTCCCTCCACCAGCTCTTGATGAGTAGTATTCAATTACAATGCTTATTATAGCGGAACAACTTTCAAATTGCAACAGATTTTACAAAAATCTTTTATTTTTACATCCTGAGGCCTACAAAAGCTTATTGCTACGCCCTTTGACCGAGTTATACTATTTACGATTTGCGCAAACGCAGAACAGTATTCAAAAGCTCTTCTGCAACTTCTGCTTTGGTCATTTGCTCCAGCTCACGCACTTCGCCGTCCGGAAACAGGAATTTAACGATATTGGTATCAGCGTTAAAGCCTGCGCCCTGCAGAGTGACATCGTTAGCAACGATCATATCCAAATTCTTTTTGCAGATTTTTTCTTTTGCATTAGCGACCAGATTTTGAGTTTCGGCGGCAAAGCCTACCAAAAACTGTTTTTCTTTACGCTCGCCCAGCACTTTCAGAATATCAGGATTTTTATCCATTACGACAGTTAAGGCGTCGTCAGTTTTCTTTTTGATTTTCTGTTCGGCAACATCATGCGGTCTGTAATCGGCCACAGCGGCAGCCTTGATCACGATATCCACGTCGCCGTAAGCTACCAGACAGGCGTCCATCATCTGCTGCGTAGTTTCAACCTGCACCGTTTTGACATTAGCAGGCGGATTCAGCACCGACGGCCCTGAAACCAAAGTCACCTCGGCACCGCGGTCAGCAGCGGCCTGCGCGATAGCATAACCCATCTTACCGCTTGAGCGGTTGCCGACATACCGTACCGGGTCGATCGGCTCGCGGGTACCGGCAGCAGTTACCAAAACACGCAGATTTTTCATATCACCGCAGCTTCTGGCAAAGAAAGCTTTGACAAATTCCACGATCTCAGAAGGCTCAGGCAGACGTCCCGCACCAGAAGTACCACAGGCCAAAAATCCTGTCGCCGGTGCCATCACCGTTACGCCATGTGCTTTCAGGCAGGTAATATTTTCCTGCGTCAAAGCATTTTCATACATACCTGTATTCATCGCAGGACAGACGATGATCGGTGCCTGAGCGGCCAGTAAAGTTGTAGAAAGCAGATCATCGGCAAGACCGTGCGCCATTTTTGCAATGATATTGGCAGTAGCCGGAGCCACTACAAAAACATCGGCCCAGTTTGCCAGAGCGATATGCTCAACATTAAATTCCTGGTTACTGTTCCACATAGAGGTTGCAACAGCGTTGCCGCTTATTTCCTTAAATGTCAGCGGTGTGACGAACTGCTGGGCATGCTCTGTCATAACGACACGCACCTCGGCCCCCTGCTTGCGCAGACGGCTTACCAGATCGACAGCTTTATAAACGGCGATACCACCGGTAACGCCTAAAACGATTTTCTTTCCTTTTAGCAACAAGGCACTAAGCCCCCTTATCTCAGCGTACTTTACGCTCGTAAGTAATAACGTCGTCAGCGATCTCGCGCAAAGCGGTGCTTACTTCTTTCTGAGGCATGTTCTGATTGCCCACAGTCAGTTCACGCGCACGTTTGGCAGCTAAAATCACCAAGGTGTATTTACTGTCAACTTTCTCTGCTAAATAATCGATAGAAGGGTTAACCATACTCATATATATCTCTCCTTATGTGCCGCATGGCAAATTTCATTGATAATAAAATAAGTTCTGGCAGCACGGTAACGTTCTGCTTCCATAATCGTCAAAACTTTGCTGGTAGCTTTCTGTGCTACATCATTAACAACTATATAATCATATTCGTTGGCATAAGCCAGCTCACCTGTTGCCGAAGCCAAACGACGTTTAATAACATCTTCGCTGTCCGTACCGCGTTTATAAATACGCGAGCACAATTCATCAAGCGACGGCGGCACAATAAATACAAATACTCCGTCAGGGAAGCGTTTTTTGATCTGCATTGCGCCTTGGATATCAATCTCCAAAATAACATCCTTGCCCTGATTCAGCAGTTCCATAACATAAGAGCGAGGCGTGCCGTAGTAATTTCCATAAACCTCGGCATATTCCAGCAATTCTCCCTCTGCAATCATCTGCTTTACTTCTTCCACAGATTTAAAAAAGTAATTGACGCCGTCAACTTCACCGTTACGCGCCTGTCTGGTAGTAACTGAAACGGAATAAGCCAAGTCGGGAAGCTTTTCCCTAAGCATCTGACAAATCGTTCCCTTGCCGGCTCCTGACGGCCCGGACAAAACTAATAATAACCCCTGCGGCTTCACGATTAGCCCACCTTCCGTTTTATTTATTCTTCGTCTTCGTCGTCAGTTTGCACTAAACGGTTGGCGACTGTTTCCGGCTGCACAGCCGATAAAATAATATGACCGCTGTCAGTCACGATAACCGCTCTGGTTCTGCGGCCATAAGTGGCATCGATCAGCATACCTCTGTCGCGCGCTTCCTGAATAATCCTTTTGATAGGAGCAGATTCAGGACTGATGATAGAAATGATCCTGTTGGCAGCCACAATATTGCCAAAGCCAATATTGATCAATTTGATATCCATACTTTCACCCTTTCCCCATTACTCGATATTCTGGATCTGTTCCCTGATTTTTTCTATCTCAGCTTTGATCTCCACAACAACCTGCGCCAAAGTATAATCGTTGGCTTTGGAAGCAATGGTATTTGCCTCGCGGTTGAATTCCTGGATAAGAAAATCGAGCTTGCGGCCTACAGGCTGATCTGCATCAATGATCAGCTTGAATTGTTTGATATGGCTTTTCAGTCTGACGATCTCTTCAGTAATACTGGTACGGTCAGCAAAAATAGCGACCTCCTGCAGCAATCGTTCCGGTTCGATGACCTGGTTATGTTTCTCAAGCAGTTCGTTGATCCTGTCGCTCAGGCGGGTCTGGTATTCTTCAACTACCTGCGGCGAACGTTCTTCGATCACTGCCAGTTTTTCGGCGATCAGATCGGCACGTTTAATGAAATCGCCGTAGATATTACTTCCCTCGGTCTCACGCATAGCGACCAGATTACTGATAGCTTGGCTCAAAGCCTGTTCCAGCTTCGGCCAAACACTCTCAACGTCAAAAAAACCTTCTTGCGCGTTGATCACATCCGGGCAGCGTGACAAATATAAAATCTCCGACTGCTCGTTGAGCTTATAGTCTTCACAGCCGATAGCGGAACCAACATCACGCAAAGCGTTATGATACGCCAGTACCAAAGCTTTATCTACTTTAATCGAAACGTTTTCTGTATTGGTATAGGAAGCATTGATAAAAACATCGATGCGTCCGCGATTAACAGATTTTAAAATAGTCTTACGGATTCTGTCTTCTACCGGATTCAAAAAACGCGGTAAGCGAATAGCTACCTCGTTATAACGGTGATTGACCGTTTTCATTTCAATCGTTACTGAAAACTGCTCGTCTTCATATTCACCCCGGCCGAAGCCAGTCATACTTTTCAGCAAGCTAAAACCTCCTAAATTTTATGATGATTCATTTTATTTTAATAAAGCAGGATCCACGGCAAATTCGCGTCCACCGCAATAAGCGTCCTTAATGACCAGGAAATAAGGTTTATCGACATTGAATTCTGCCTGATCAAAATAAAAATTATACTGCAGCTGGCAGATCTTCTGTTTTACTTCCACAGGCTCAGATTTAGCATCTGCTTTCATTCTCTGCTCCAGGTCAATGTCCGCAGGCTTGATTTTATTTTCTTTCAAGGCATACAGCTGTTTTTGCAGCGCCGCCGCTTTTTCCTGGATCGTTTCCATCCGGTCCAGCTTTTTCTGTACCTCCACATCAACGATAGGTTTATTGACTGCCTTGTCAAGATATCTGCCGTCTAAATAGTCGCTGTGGTATGGTGTGACAAAATTTCCATTTTGCACAAGCTGCACTTCCAAATCTTTTTCATTCAGGATTATCGGTGCGTTGATCACCGCTCGTATAACGAGCACGCCATCGTAACGCGCTACCAGCTCTTTAGCATTATCCACACTGACATCGGCAGCGTCCTGCGCTTTTCCAGCAGTATCCAGAGCCGTCAGCAGGTAAGGCGTATAAACTATGATCCTTTCCTCATCACGATAAGGATTGGTTTCAAAACTTTCAGCAACCACCCACGGCTGCAACATAGCTGCGTCATTTTTTTCACCCTGATAGCTTTTACCATAGGCAATAGCCGCTTCTAAATTCTGATCAGTAGCTGGAAGCGCCGCTTCCGCCTGCAGGCAAAAGGCAACCAGGCACAGCACCAAAAGCAGATTTTTCATAATCGTATCCCCTTCCGATTATTTGCTAATCGCGAAATCTGTTGTATACTTATTCTTGAACTATTATTATATCTTATTCTGCTTTCCCGTGCAAATCAAAATCACTAAAAAACGAAGTAAGAAGGAGCAAATCAATGAATTTAGAAGGTTTGACCTTACATATTTTAACAAATAAATTAAAAGAGGAGCTTTTAGGCGGCAAGATCTACAAGGTCTTTATGCCCTCATACGAATCACTGCTGCTGCTTATAAAACGCGAACGCGATACTGCGGCATTGCTTGCTGATTTCAGCGGCAGTTCACCGATGCTGTACCTACCGGATAATTTACCCGAACGTCCCGAAAGTCCTCCGGCTTTTTGCATGCTGCTGCGCAAGCATCTGGAAGAAGGCCGTATCACCAGAATCGAACAAAGCGGTCTGGACCGTATCATTACAATAGATATTGATACGATCGGTACCGCTAGACAAATAGTTACTAAACAACTTATTTTTGAACTGACCGGCAAAAACAGCAATATCATTTTTGCCGAAAACGGGCTGATTTTCGACAGCTTGAAACATGTTAATAAAGCAATGAGTTCTTTCCGTCAGATCATGCCTAATCTGCCTTATCTTACGCCGCCTCAGCAGACCGGACTTTCTATTTTAACAGCTCCAGCCAATGCAATCATCGAGGCAATGCACGAATTTGAAACTAAAAACAGCTTAGCTGCTTTGATCGCTGCCACTACAGGCATCGGTAAAAGCACAGCTGGCGAACTTTTCGCCGCAGCCGGTATCGACAGCAGCGCAGAAACTTTGACTGTCGACGAAGAAAAACGTTTAGCAGATGCTGTTGCCTCGCTGCAGCAAACTGTAGGTCAGCAACCGGCAGCGCCGGTATATGCTGTCATCAGCCGCACTAATCAGGTCAAGACTATTCTGCCTTTTGCACCCAAGCTTTTGGAATCAGGCTGCAATACTAAACAACTGCCAGATATCAACAGCGCGCTTAATTATGCAGTCACCCTGACACCAATTCAACTACCTGAACAGGAAAAACTGCAAAAATTAGTCACCGGAGAGAGCCAGCGTCTGGAAAAGAAGCTGCCGGTCTTAGAAAAAGACCTTCTGACCGCCGATAAGGCCGAAACGCAACGGATGATCGCCGATACGATCATGGCTAATATTTATCAAATCAGCAAGGGACAAAGTTCCTGTCAACTCCTTAATATTTATGACAACGAGCCGCTTGAGATCCAATTATCCCCCTTACTTTCACCTACTGAAAACGCCCAGGCTTATTACAAGCGGTACAATAAATTTAAACGTGCACAAAGCGAAGTACAGAACCAGATCGAAACGACTAGGGAAATGCTGGATTATCTGGCTTCTATCGACGCCTCCCTGACTACGGCAGCCACTAAAAACGAGATTGCCGAGATCAAGCAAGAACTGATCACAGCCGGACTGCTGCAACCTCAGGGCAAAAAACATAAAGGCCAGCTTCCTAAATCTGAACCCCTGCTCATAAATCTCTCCAAAGAAACGACCTTATATATCGGTAAAAATAATAAACAAAATGACTACGTGACTTTTGCATTAGCACGCGGTAAGGACCTGTGGTTCCATACTAAAAATATTCCCGGCTCACATGTTATTCTAAAAACAACGCTGCCCCAGGCAGCGGCAAGCGATATTGACGCAGCAGTTATGCTGGCCGCTTATTTCAGTAAAAGCCGCAGCGGCAGTAAAGTACCTGTCGACTGTACCGAGCGGCGTTTCGTCAAGAAACCCAATGGCGCTAAACCTGGGTTTGTGATCTATACCGATCAAACAACCTACTATGCTACGCCTGATGAAACAGAGGTTCAAAAACTTTTAAGCAAATAGTAAAAACACCTGGCTTACCGACCAGGTGTTTTTATTTTGCCATGATTATTTTCACAATATCTTTAAAGCCAGCAGCCCTAAATATTCCTTTAACGCCATTGCGGAAAGCTCCAGCGCAAAGCCCTGCGGTATAAAGCTAAAAATACTTAGCTGCATTTTTCCGCTCAGCTGATAATCACAGGGAAAAGGTACTATGTACAAACCTTTATCAGCAAAATTCAGTACACTGCGCGGCATATGAAAAGCCGAGGTCACCAATACTATTTCCTGCCACTGCTGTTCACGGCACAACGCAGCAACATGAACAGCATTTTCAGTTGTATTTCTTGCTTCGGTATCAGTAAAAATCTGCTGTGACGGTACACTCAGCTCTAGCAGCACTTTTTTTGCCACTGCGGCTTCTGTACCACTGTCGGCAAAAACCTGCCCGCCGCTGATAATGATCGGGATATCTAATCGTTTCTGCAAACGCACCCCGGTGATCAATCTATTGATAGAGACCGCAGACAAGGCCTCTCTACCACTGATATCAGGCACATCCCTGACAGCTCCGCCGCCAAGAACAACTACAGCATCGGTTTTACCGATTATTTTTTCCAACGCCGGAGGAACATACTGCTTTTCCAGTCCCTGCATCAGCATTCCGGCAACAGGCAGAATCGAAAACATATATAAAGTGACCGTTACTGCTGTTAAAGGATAACGAAGTCTGTTGCGTTTCTTAAAACAATAACCGCACAGTAAAAACAGCATTACAATAATACCGCCGGGCGGCAGCAGCCAGCCCGCAATAAACTTATGTAAATACAGCATATTACTTACATTCCTTCACCAGCATTTCATACATCTGTCTGAAAATCTCCGGCTGTAAATTGATCTTATTTAAAATCGTATAACGCTTACGGACTTCTTTGGCAAACATCCAGGCTTTGATAAATTCTTCTTCAGTAATATTCAAAGTTTTTGGGCTAACGGAAATATCGTAAGCTTCCAGAAAATCCAACAGAATATGATGGTCACGTCCCTGAAGGCGGCAGGCTACGACACTGCCAAGAGCTACCAAAATACCATGCGGGATATTATGCTCAAAAAGCTCATCCATAGCGTGACAGAATAAATGTTCCGACCCGCTGCAAGGACGTGAATCACCGGCTATCTGCATCGCCAGCCCGCTCAATACCAGTGACTGGGCCAGCATTTGAATCCCGGGAACTGTCGTCAGTGATTTAGCCTCAGAATATAAAAGCGAAGTAAACGCCGTTTCAGAAAGCATATAGGCAAAATCGTTAGGACGATCGCTGTTTTCTTCACAACCCAGCTTCCAATCATACAGTGCCGTATAATTACTGATCGTATCACCGACACCGGCTTTCATCAAAAGCCTCGGCGCGTCAAAAACAATATCCGTATCGATCAATAATCCGTCAGGAATTTTAGAAGTAAAAGAATGCTTGCGGCCGTTTTCTGCAAACAATACGGAAACAGGAGAAGCAACGCCGTCATTACTAAGTGTAGTCGGTATCGCTATATAAGCTACGTTGGCGACAAAAGCAGCATACTTGGCCGTATCCAGCGCTGTACCGCCGCCCAAACCAATGATCAGGCTGATATTGTTCATCGCTACCTTTTTAGCAACATCAACAGCAAAATCAAAGGAACTCTCCTGAACGGTAATGATTTCAAAATCCAGCAGCTGTTTCAATAGAACAACAACTTTTTTCTCTAAAGTCTGTAAAAGGCCGTCTGTCGTTAAAATCAAAGTTTTGGTATGAATAAGTTTAGGCATATATAAACTTAGATTTTTATTGAGGTCCTGAACTGCGTTTTCTTTGACCTGCATAAACAACGGCAAGGAATAATTACTCATCATTTAACCTCCCGGCGTAGTTTTATTAGCATATTATCTATTCCCTATTATATAGCAAAATCATTGTTACTAACAGCATTATTACTAAAACAAAACAATATTTTACAAAACTCTGTCACCTTAACAGGAAAATAAAAAAGCCTGCCGAAAAGGCAGGCTCTGATACTCAAAATTATTTACGGATACCAAGTTTAGCAATGATAGCGCGATAACGTTCGATATCTTTAGCCATCAGATAGTTCAGCAGACCACGACGTTGACCAACCATTTTCAGCAGGCCGCGACGGGAATGATGATCTTTTTTGTGTTCTTTCAGATGCTCGGTCAAATATTTGATGCGTTCGCTCAAAACAGCGATTTGTACTTCCGGAGATCCGGTGTCGCCTTCATGACGTGCATTTTCAAGAATGAGTTGTTGTTTTCTTTCAGCTGTTAACATTGTAATTCCTCCATTTTTTTATAATCCCCAAAGCATAGAAGTCGTTGGAGAAGCGAGCATCCAAGCCTTGGTTAAAGTACTTATGTAGTATACCACACTTGACTTTTAAAGACAACTATTTTTTGTAACATTGGAAATAGTTTTTAATATTTTCACGGTCTTCAGTAATACGTGCTTTCAGCTCATCGATACTGGCAAACTTTTCTTCCCCGCGTATATATTTATAAAAGTAAACAGTGATCTCCCTTCCATACAGATTGCCTTGAAAATCAAACAGATTGACCTCCAGACGTGCATGCTCCACATCGCCAAAAGTAGGGTTATTGCCGATATTGGCCATACCAAAATACAGCTTGTCGCCTACCTTGACCTTGACCGCATAACCACCAGTTGCCGGCACAGCAGTTTCACTGCGCTGCAGTTCGATATTCGCAGTTGGAAAACCAATTGTCCTGCCGCGCTGCGCTCCATGCGTAACTATACCGGTGAGCGCATAAGCCCGCCCCAGCATCTGATTAGCATGCTCCACATGCCCAGCCTGAATCAGACTTCTGATGCCAGTACTGCTGATAACGTTTTTACCGCATTTGACCAGTTGCCTGATAATAACGGTAAAGTGATCGTACAATCCGGTACGCTGCAAAGTATCTGTTTTACCGCTGCCTAAAAAACCATAGCTGAAATTTTCACCTACTACTAAGCAGCGATAATTAAATACAGCCAGTTTTTTCAAAAACTCATCCGGCGATAATTCGGCTAAATCATGATCAAAAGGTACGTTCACCAAAATATCAACGCCCAATTTTTCCAGGTATTTTATTTTTTGCTGCTGCGTAATAATTCGCACTGGCACTAAATCAGGCTTGATCAGAGATAAGGGGTGATTGCTGAATGTAAAAACAATCAGCTTCAAACCATGCTTTTGGGCATAATCACGTGCTGTTTTTATAATATCCTGATGACCTAAATGCAGTCCATCAAAAGTTCCCAAAGCAATAACACTGGGACTATATTCAGTTTTCACAGCTTCTAATGAAGTAATGATTTCCATATCTGCCTCAATCTAAATCATTTCCGCATCTGCTTGAAATTGTTTCAATATTTTTTCCGCTTTAACGAGCTCGGATTCTGCACTGCCAATGCCAAGAAAATCACCTGTAATCGTTTGCAAACGATATGTACCGTCTGCAATGCCTCGCACAGTAGTCTTTACCCCTTGAGTAATCCGCAGCGCCTGCTTATCTGTTAAAACCAGTTCCTGTAAATCCTGCACTGCCGCCTCGGCAGGCAGCAGATAAGCATACGGTGCATCGGCAATTTCTTCCAGAGTTTTGGCCTCTGACAGGTAAAAATCTCCTACCTGCTTGCGTAATAAAAAGCTCATTGTGCCGCACATACCAAGCTCTGCCGAAATATCTTCCAGCAAAGTCCTTACATAAGTCCCTTTTGAACATACAATATCAAGTGTTAAAGAAGTACCAGTTTTATGAAGCAGCTCTAAAGCATCAATAGTAATGCTCCGTGCTTCCCGTTCAACTTCAATCCCTTGCCGTGCCAGCTGATAAAGCTTCTGACCATCTTTTTTTATGGCAGAGTACATGGGCGGAATCTGTTTTTGTTCACCGATAAATTTTTGCAGAGTTTCTTGAATTTCGGCTTCAGTAACAACACGAACCTCTGAACTGGCAATAATCGTACCACTGTCGTCTCCTGTGTCTGTCTTAATACCGAATTTCAGCTCAGCCCGGTAATTTTTACGGCCTTCAACTGCATATTCCAACAGCCTTGTTGCCGTACCGATAAAAACAGGCAGTACTCCCGCGGCATCAGGATCAAGTGTGCCGCCGTGTCCGATTTTCTTAGTTTGCAACGTCCTGCGCAGAAAGCCGACCACATCGTGCGACGTCATTCCACAGGGCTTGAGTACGTTCAAAATGCCTGATGTCATACCAATTTTTCCTTCAAGGCTTTCAACAGCTGCTGCTGTGCTTCAGGTAAAGCGGCTTCGATAGTGCATCCTGCCGCGCGCAGATGACCGCCGCCACCGAAGGTAATAGCGATTTCCGAAACATCAAGGTTACGAGACCGCATACTGACACGGGTAACAGCTTTTTCCACTGCTTTAAACATAATGGCAACTTCAACGCCTTCAATATACCTTGGATAAGAAATAAAGGTATCTGTATCGACGTCTTTATCATACATTTCGTTATTGATGGAAATATATGCAATTTTACCATCAGCATCAAAGGTCAATGTTTCCAGAACCTTTGTCAGCATCTCGATATTAGAGCGCGGTTTGATCTCCATACTGTCAGAAATTTCATTGGGTTTTACCCCTATTTCCAATAACGCTGCAGCTATCCTCATCGTTTTCGGCATCGTATTAGAATATTTGAAAGAACCGCAGTCCGTATACAGCGCTGTATAGATACACGTTGCCATATCCAGATCCACTTCAACTCCTAATGCATCAATCAACGCATACATAATTTCTCCGGTAGCGGCCGCAGCTGTATCAAGATACAAATAATCGGCATATTCGGTATTAGAAATATGATGGTCGATATTGAGCATTTTAGGAGCGCTAACGCACTGTGACACGTTACCGGCTCTATCCAAAGAACTGGCGTCGATCACAACTAACAGATCCGCAGCTATCTGCTCATCGTTTTGAAAACGGATAAAACTTTCGATACCGGGTAAAAATTTATAGACCTTTGAGATTTCATCATCAACAGTCACAATAACGTCTTTACCAAGCTTCTGCAAAGCTTTCATCAAACTCAAAGCAGAGCCCAGCGTATCACCGTCTGGGCTCACATGGGAACATAATACTATTTTATTGGCAGCCTGCAGTAAAGCGGCTGTTTCCTGCAGGGAACAATGCTTACTCATGCGAGGGACCTTCCTCTTCTTTGATTTTTTTCAGCAATCCTTCGATATGTGCACTATACTCCATCGAAGTATCCTTTACCAAAATCAAATTAGGGGCAAAGCGGAGGCGAATCCGCTTTGCTATTTCCGTACGCATAAAGCCAAGCGCTTTATTTAAACCCTGCCAGGAGGCTTCATGATCCTTTTCAGGACCATAAAGACTGACATATACTTTAGCAATACTCATATCGTCAGTAAGCTCCACACCGGTAATGGAAACAAACTGGATCCGAGGATCTTTGATATCCATCAGCAGCATTTTACTAAGCTCCTGCTTGATTGCTTCCTGTACTTTTTCTACTCTTAATCTAGCCATAGTTCACCTATTCGACGGCGACTTCTTCCATAGTGAAGACTTCGAACACGTCGCCTTCTTTCAAATCACGGAATTTTTCCAAAGTAACACCGCATTCATAGCCTGCAGCGACTTCCTTCACATCGTCTTTGAAACGTCGTAAAGTATCGATTTCGTCTTCGTTGATGACGATACCGTCTCTGACTACGCGCACTTTAGAAGTATTGGTGATCTTACCTTCCAGCACATAGCAGCCGGCAATCAGCATTTTCGAAATAGTGATCATCTGACGAACCTCTACACGACCCTGGATAGTTTCCTGGAATTTCGGCGCCAGCATACCTTTAATAGCAGCTTCAACATCATTCAAAGCGTCATAAATAACGCGGTAGGTACGAACATCTACCTTCTCTGCTTCCGCTGCTTTACGGGCGTTGGCATCAGGACGGACATTAAAGCCGATAATGAGGGCATTGGCAGCCGAAGCCAGCATAACGTCGGACTCGGTAATAGCACCTACACCAGCATGTACAACAACGACTTTGACTTCGTCATTTTTAATATTCTGCAAAGAAGAACGCAAAGCTTCGATAGTACCTTGAACATCGGCTTTAACGACGATATTCAGGTCTTTAATCTCGCCCTCTTGAATACGTTGGAACAAGTCATCCAGCGAGACTTTGGAATTCTGCTGAATTTCTTCAATACGTTTTTTTGCAACACGCTTTTCAGCAACACTGCGGGCAATTTTTTCATCAGTAGAATCAAGAATATCACCGGCCAGCGGCACATCATTCAAGCCCAAAACCTCTACAGGCGTAGAAGGCAGTGCTTTTTTGACTTTTTCACCGCGGTCATTAACCATTGCACGCACCTTGCCATAAGCAGTACCGGCAATAATAGTATCACCGATCTGCAAAGTACCGCGCTGAACTAAAACAGTAGCGACAGGACCGCGGCCTTTATCAAGCTGCGCTTCAATAATCGTACCATGAGCAGGCAGACTTGGATTAGCTTTCAGATCCTGCATTTCTGCAACCAGTAGAATCATTTCCAGCAATTCGGAAATACCTGTTTTCTGATGTGCGGAAACCGGAACCATGATAGTATCGCCGCCCCAGTCTTCTGGGATCAGCTCATGCTCAGCAAGCTGCTGTTTTACATGATCAGGATTAGCTCCGGGGCGGTCCATTTTGTTAATGGCAACGATAATAGGTACCTTTGCTGCTTTTGCATGGTTAATAGCTTCGAGAGTCTGCGGCATAACACCGTCGTCTGCAGCTACTACCAAAATAGCAACGTCTGTTACCTGTGCTCCGCGCGCACGCATAGCTGTAAAAGCTTCGTGACCGGGAGTATCAAGGAAAACAATCTTTTTGCCCTGATAATTAACCTGATAAGCACCGATATGCTGCGTAATACCTCCAGCCTCTCTTGCTGTAACATTAGCCTTACGAATAGCATCAAGCAGAGAAGTTTTGCCATGGTCAACGTGACCCATAACAGTGATTACCGGCGGCCTAGGCAAACGTTTAGCCGGATCATCTTCCACTTCCGGAATTTCAGTCGGATCCTCTTCAGGCGGTAATGCGGCAACTTCGACGTCAAATTCACTGCCGACCAACAATGCCGTATCAAAGTCGATATCCTGATTGATAGTAACGATCACGCCCAACATGAACAAAGATTTGATAACTTCGCTGACTTCACGTTTCAGCAGGTTTGCAAAATCTTTGACATTGATTGTTTCACCGATCTCTACATAAGTAGGTTTCTGAACCTCCACTACAGGCTGCTGCACGCGCGGGACATTATTATTGCCGCCCTGGCGTTTATTACTGCGTCCCATATGGCTGTTACTGCGGTTAGGACGACTGTCTTTAGTTGCATAAGAACCTTTGATCTGCGGTTTATCTTTACGGGCATTTTTATTAAAAGGTTTATTATTGGCTCCAGCAGGACGAGCAGTATTGGCCTGCGGACGCTGTGCACCGGTACCGCCTTGCTGCGGACGTGCATTATTATTGTTATTCAGATTTCCCTGCTGCGGACGCGCATTACCCTGCTGCTGCGGACGCGCTGCGTTAGCATTGTGCTGACCAGGCTGCTGTCCGCGCGGGCCTATATAAATGCCCCCCTGAGGACGCTGCTGAGGTCTGTTGCCCTGCTGCGGGCGTTGTCCCTGTTGATTATTGGGACGATTTTGCGTATTAACGCCCTGGTTAGGACGGTTTTGATTAAACCTCTGGCCTTGATTTTGGGTATTAGGACGTTGTCCCTGCTGTTGCTGTGGGCGCTGACCTTGTTGGTTGTTAGGACGATTCTGCTGGCTGCTGCCCTGATTAGGACGGTTTTGACCTGCGTTCTGTCCCTGCTGATGATTAACGGCAGGACGTTGACCCTGATTATTAGGACGTTGACCTTGATTGTTGGGACGTTGTCCCTGCTGTTGCTGCGGACGCTGTGTATTCGCAGCAGGATTCGGCTGAGTTTTCACCTGCTGCTGAGCAGCTTCGGCCTGCTTAACCGGCTCTTTTTTTACTATATGCTTCGGTGCCGGAGCTGCCTTCTTCTCCTGTACAGGCTTTCTGGCCGAGTTTTTCACTACCAAATCTCTAACCGTATCGTCTACAGTGCTTAACGTACTTTTTACCTGAATGTTATTTTTAGCTAAAATATCGATTACTTCCTGGTTTGTTTTACCAAGTTCTTTTGCTATCTCATATACTCTATGCTTACCCATTCATCCACCTCCAAGCGTATTTATGTCATATATTTTTATTTATCATATTCGCAAAGCTGTTATCCAAAACAACTACTGCGGTTCTTTTAGCCTTGCCAATCGCCCAGCCCAGTTCATCTCTGGTCAGGCATTCAACCACCGGTGTATCAGACATCTCTGCCATAAAATACATATCTTTTTTAGAATTTTCAGCAGCATCTGCAGCCACTAGCAATAGCTTAGCTTTACCGTTTTTCAGAGCAGATCTCACAGCATAGTCACCTGACGCCAACTTACCTGCTTTCTGTGCCAATCCTAAGGCAAAAGTCACACCATTATTCGCCATCAGGCAAATCCTCCAGCAATTTGGCATAAACTTCTTCGCTGACCGGCTTTTCCAAGGCCCGTTCCAAACGTTTTTCCTTTACTGCTTTAGTGATGCATTCTTTAGATTGGCAAACATAAGCTCCACGTCCTGCCTTTTTCCCAGTCAAATCAAGGCTGATCTCACCTTCCGGAGAACGTACTATTCTCAGCAGCGCTTTTTTCTCTTTCATTTCATTACAGCCCACACATTTACGCTGCGGGATCTTTTTAATCTTCGTCTGCTTCATAGGCTACACCAACTTCTTGTATTCCCTGTTCTGCTTCTTCAGCAGCCTGAGATTCACTTTTAATATCTATCTTCCAGCCTGTCAGCTTCGCTGCCAGACGTGCGTTTTGTCCTTCCTTGCCAATTGCCAGAGACAACTGATAGTCAGGCACTATAACGCGGCAGATTTTTTCTTCTTCAAAAACTTCGGTACTGACAACCTTAGCGGGAGATAAGGCATTAGCCACATACTGGTCAGGCTCGGAACTGTATTTAACAATATCGATTTTTTCACCGCGCAGCTCATTAACAATAGTCTGAACGCGCATACCTTTATGTCCAACACAGGCACCGACCGGATCAATATTCTCATCCTTAGTATAAACAGATATCTTAGAACGCATACCCGGTTCACGAGCTACGGACTTGATCTCTACTAATCCATCATGAATTTCAGGAACTTCCAGCTCAAACAATCTTTTCAGCAATCCCGGATGTGTCCTGGAAACCATGATCTGTGGGCCTTTGCTGGTCTTTTTCACTTCCACGATGTAGGTTTTCATTCTGTCATGATATTGATAAATTTCGCCGGGGATCTGCTCGTTAGGAGTCAAAATAGCTTCGGCCTTGCCTAAATCAATATAAACATTTTTATTTTCCATACGTTGAATGATACCTGTTACGATATCATTCTCTCTGCTGGAAAATTTCTCAAAAACCATACCGCGTTCTGCTTCGCGGATACGCTGTACAACAACCTGTTTGGCATTTTGTGCCGCAATACGGCCAAAGTTACGGGGAGTCACTTCAGTTTCTACGATATCATCGACTTCATAGCGAGGATCTATTTTACGGGCTTCCTCCAGAGAAATCTCATTAGGATCATCGCCTAACTCTGCCACAATATGACGCTGTGCATATATGTGAATTTCACCTGTTTCTTTGTTCATATCGACACGAACATTCTGGTTAGAACCAAAATTCTTTTTATAAGCTGTTACAAGAGCTTCTTCGACCGCCTGGAACAGGAGTTCCGGATCAATCCCCTTCTCTTTTCCCAATTCCCCTATTGCCAGAATAAAATCTGCGTTCACGTTTCTTAATCCTCCTATACTTTATAATCTTTAAAAATCAATATGCGGTCTGATCATTGCGATAAGTTTTCGGTCAATGCCGACTGGATTTTTGGCTTCTTTTCCTTTGATAATCGTTTTTACTTCTATTATCTTATCGCTGTGACTTACTAAAACTCCAACCAGATCTTTTAAGCCTTCCCACGGAGCAAAAAAGGAAATATCAACTTTACTGCCATAAGCTGCCGTAAAATCTTTATCTTTCTTCAACGGGCGATCAATGCCTGGTGATGAAACTTCCAGGTAATATTTATCTTTAATCGGGTCTTTTTCATCTAAAACCGTAGTCAGCTTTTCACTTACTAATTGACAATCGTCGATTTCAACTCCACCAGGCTTATCAATGTAGATACGCAGATACCAATCTTTTTCACGCACATATTCTACATCTACCAAAGTCAGATCTGTTCCTTCCAAGAGCGGTGTTACCAAATCAGCAATCAAAGCTTCCAGAGCTTCCTTCTGCACAATACTCACCTCCGGTCTGTAATTTATCTTAAATAAGCGGAAAGAGCGGGTATAGCACCCACTCTCTCAAAAGAAGTCATAAATTTTCTGCTTATATTATACCACCCTGTAAGATTAATTACAAGTTTTTTTGTTAACTTCCCTACAATATATATGGCAAAATTCAAACTTTTATCAAGTTCAACCACAAAATTCAGTTTTTCAAAAAAACAAATTCCTTTGCAGTTGATTGCCGCTCCTGATATTTATATCCTAACCGGTCAAATTTTTTGGTATCTTCGATGTGTAAAATATTATACTCGGCGCACCAGCGCACCATTTCACCACGGGCCATCTTCGCTTCAGTAGCTTTAACCTTTACTTTACCGTCCTGCAAAATGCCAAAAATACAGCTGACATATTCCACTTCCGGCGTCAGATACTTTTCAATAATTTTACTGTATTCTTTTGATGCCAGGTTAAGAATGCTTTTATCATTTTGTGTCAGCTCAAAATAAAGCCGGCTTCCCCAAAAATCATACAGATTTTTACACCCGGCAGCAGGCAGCTTTGCCTGCATCTCCAAACGATAAGGAACAACACCGTCCATTGCTTTTAAAATACCATAAAACCCTGATAAAATATTTAAATGTTCTGTCACATAATCAAGCTGCGCATTTTCAAAAACACGCGGTGCCATATATTGATACTGGATACCGTCATAAGCCAATACTGCCGGGGTAAGATTATCATGCAGACGCATAACCTGTAAACGCTTATAGTTTAATGCTGCAATCTCATCATTGCATTGCCACAGCCTTTTTAAATCCTCATACTGCATCTTTCTCAGCTCTGCCAGTAAAATTTCTGTATCTTTTAAAAACCGCGGCTCTGCAGCAGAAACAAGGTCATCATTATCAATACGCATTTTTTTAGCCGGGGAAATAATTATCTGCATCGTGTCCTCCTGCAAGTATTTATCAAAAAGCGCGTTCCTTGTACAAGAACGCGCTTTTGACGCTTAACCTTTCAAATAGGCTAAAATTTCTTCAGCATTAGTATCAGGATTAGCATTGGGATATGCCTTTTCGATCATACCTTTTTCATCAACGATATAAGTTGTTCTTACTACTCCCATTGATACCTTGCCATACAATTTCTTTTCCTGCCATACATCATAAGCTTCGATGGCCTGACGTTCAGGATCAGCTAAAAGAATAAACGGCAGTTCCTGCTTAGCGGCAAAATTAGCATGAGATTTTACGCTGTCTTTACTGATGCCGATAACCTCGATACCCATTTTTTTATACTCACCGTAATTATTGCGAAAAGAACAGGCCTGACGTGTACACCCCGGTGTAGAATCCTTAGGATAAAAATAGACAACTACTTTTTTCCCTAAAAAATCCTTCAGACTCACAATATTACCATCTTTGTCCTGCAACGTAAATTCCGGTGCTTTTACTCCTGCTTCTAACATACAAATCGCCTCCTAATGTCAGAATAAATCTATCTGATCTGTTTCAGGTAAATCCCCTAAGGCTCCGTGTTCTGCTAATTTTTCAACTACAGCTTTACCAACCTTGGCTCTTACCCGCAGATCTTCCTGAGAAATAAAAGGATGACCGATTTCTCTGGCTTCGCTGATACTTTGCGCAGCAGTAGCGCCAATTCCTCCCAAAGCTGCGAGCGGTGGCCGTAAACCTTTTTCAGTAACGGTAAACCGTGTCGGATGGGATTTATACAAATCGATACGTTCCATTTCAAAACCACGAGCCAGCATTTCAATCACAAGTTCCAGATACGTCACCGTATCTTTATCTCTGTTACTTGCTTTATAGCCCTGTGCATAAACATCTTTGATATAGCGTTTCATATAATCAACGCCTTTGACAACATGGTCCATATCAAAGTCCGGTGCACGTACAGTAAAGTATGCCGCATAGAATTCACGCGGATAATGAACTTTACAATATGCTATACGGTAAGCCATCATAACATATGCCACCGCATGTGCCTTCGGGAAAAGATACTGGACCTTATTGCAGGATTCAATATACCATTCCGGAACCTTTGCGGCACGCATCGCTTCAAGCATCGGAGCTTCCAGCCCGCCTTTAGCCGCCTTGCCTTTACGAACATATTCCATAATTTTAAAGGACATACTGGGATCGACACCTTTCGCGATCAGATTAGTCATAATATCATCACGCGTCGAAATAGTTTCTTCACTGGGTTTACCTTCACGAATTAGATCCTGCGCATTATTCAGCCATACATCAGTACCATGCGAATAGCCTGATACCCTGACAACCTGACTGAAATTTTTAGGCTGTACATCCTGGATCATCTGCCGTACAAACTGCGTACCACATTCAGGAATACCATAAGTGCCAACGGCACTGCCGATCTGCTCAGGTGTTACGCCGAAAGCCTCAGTCGAACGGAAGATAGACATAGTTTTTTCATCGCCGACGGGTATCTGCTGCGGTGGAATATTTGTCAATTCCTCCAGCATTTTGATAACCGTCGGATCGTCGTGACCAAGTATATCAAGCTTAACCAGACGGTCGTTGATCGAGTGATAATCAAAGTGAGTAGTTACTGTTTCCGAATCTTTTTCATCGGCCGGTCTGTTCATCGGCGAAATATAATGAATATCCATATTGCGCGGTACAACCATGATACCGCCTGGATGCTGGCCAGTAGTTCGTTTAATACCGGCAAAACCTTCTACAAGACCTGCAACATGTGCCGAATGTACATGCAGATTTTTTGCCTCATAATATTTTTTGACATAACCAAAAGCCGTTTTGATAGCAATCGTCGAAATCGTACCAGCGCGGCAAACATTATCGCGTCCGAAAAGTTCTTCTGTATATTTATGTGCTGTCGGCTGATAGTCTCCGGAAAAGTTCAAATCAATATCAGGTACTTTATCACCATGGAAGCCCATAAACACGGCAAACGGAATGTCGTGCCCATCTCTGATCATCTCTGTACCGCACTCAGGACATACTTTAAAAGGCAAGTCGAAACCTGACGCAACCTCTTCTTTCATGAAGAATTCGCTGTGTTTACATTGTGGACAGCGGTAATGCGGTTTCAGCGGATTGACCTCTGTAATATCGATCATGGTCGCTACAAAAGAAGAACCTACAGAACCACGAGAACCAACCAGATAACCATCGTCCAAAGATTTTCTTACAAGCTTATGCGCAATATAATACAGAACCGAAAAACCATGATTGATGATGGAATCAAGCTCCATTTTCAATCTGTCGCTGACTACCTGCGGCAGATTTTCACCATACCATTCGTGTGCACGCTGATAAGACATTTCTTTGATAGCTTTTTCTGCCCCAGGTATAAACGGTGAATACAGCTGATCGCGATCAGGCACAGGTTTGATTTTCTCTACCATCTCCGCAATCTTATTCGGATTGGTTACACACAACTCATAAGCAATTTCTTTGCCAAAATACTCAAATTCCTTAAGCATTTCTTCTGTTGTCCTGAAATACAGCGGCGCTTGCTGATCGGCATCAGAATAATTTTGCCCAGCCTGCAGGATAGCCCGCAGCTGCGCGTCCTCTGGATGCAGAAAATGCACGTCACAGGTAGCGACTGTCAGCTTACCCAGCTTTTTACCAAGTTCATAAATTTTCTTATTATGCTCTTGCAGCTGTTTGACTGTGCAGCGCTCCTGCCTGACCAGGAACATATTATTGCCTGTTGGCTGAATTTCCAGATAATCGTAAAAAGAAGCTATTTTCTCTAATTCTTCATCGGGACGACCTGCCAAAATAGCCCTGTACAGTTCACCAGCTTCACAGGCAGAACCAAGTATCAAACCCTCGCGATATTCTTCGATAACTTCACGAGGAAGCATCGGCCGTTTATGCAGATAACGCAAATGACTGATTGTTACCAGTTTATACAGATTTCGCAGACCTGTTTCGTTCTTTGCTAAAATGATAATATGGTTATTTTTGACCTTTTTGATACGGCTTTTCTTGATCGTATCTGTCGGCTCCAGATCGATATCATGGCCGTCGTCGTTCATCAAATATCCTTCCATACCGAAAATCAGCTTGATATCCGCTTTTTCAGCTACATCAAAGCAGAACGGAAAAGCCTGTACAACACCATGATCTGTGATGGCAAGAGCTTTATGTCCCCATTTTATAGCAGTCTCCACCAATTCTTCCATTGGTGTTACGCCGTCCATCTTACTCATTTTTGTATGACAATGCAGCTCGACACGTTTAACCTCGGCATTATCCATACGTTCTTTTTTAGGAACAGCTATAATGCCCTGAGGACTGATGACCATTTCATCAAACAAAAATCTATCAGGAGCAACATTACCCATAATACGCAGCTGCATCCCCGGTTTGATTTTCTTTTTAAACTGCAGACATTCTTCCAGATTTTCAAAACGCATTCTGACATAAAGTCCACTGGTTTCATCACTCAAATTAAAAGTAAGCATCACATTGCCGGTACGCAGCACTCGCTCAATAAAAGCTGTCAGCTTACCGTCCTTATCAATACTTTTTACAAAAGTACCTTCCACTACGACCCGATTTTCTTCTTCGATAACGTCGATCATCGGCCGGGGTTTACCTTTAAATGCTTTACCAAAAATAAGTCCGTCGGCTTTTTTATTTCCTCCATAGAGAAGATTATAAGCCTTTTCATAGGCGTCGTCTTTACGCTCTGCCTCACACGAAGGTATTGCTTCAAAGGCAACTGCCTCTCCTATTTCAACTGCTTCAGGTTCTTCCGGCGGCAAAGGAATTTCTTCATGCTCCGGTTCTTCCTGCGCAGGCTTGTGCTCTGTTTCAAGCTTATGTTCTGTTTTAACCGGTTCAGCCACAACGGAAGTTTCCAGAAGATTTGTCTGCTGCAGCTCCACTTTTGTTAAATTAAAAGCAGCGGTAAGCTTATTTGCCACCGCTGCAAGTAAAGTTTCTGTCACGGGAGCAACTGCTTTATACTCTATCTGCCATACGGCAGCCTCGATATCCATAAAGATTTTCTCCGGCTGGATTAAACGAGCACGCAATAATTCTGCTTCCGTCAAGGACTGCTCGGCTAAAAAAGCAAAAAATTTATTTTTATCGGGAACAATGCAATATTTCGCTTTCATGCTTGCGTCCTTTCTTACCAATCAACCAACGTTCTCTAAAGTAATGATACCTTCAATACTTTGTAAACCACGAATAATATCAATATCATCTTTATCTTTACTTATTTTGAGATACAGCTCTAAAACAACCTCATTTTTTCTGGAATTGTTTTTTACATTTAAAGTGCGTACCTTCACGCCATTTTCGGTCAAATACGCCGTGATGTTCGTTATAATACCAGGTTCATTTTCGGCAACGATCCTAATAAAGCGGCGTGCATTTCTGCTGCTGCCGGCAAAACGTTTTTCCCAGCTGTGAAAAGTTACCAAAGTAACCATCATTACCGCCGTAGAACCAATACTTAAAATATACATCCCGGCACCGGCAGCCAACCCAATGGCCGAAATCATCCACAAGCTGGCGGCTGTTGTTAAACCACGTACGGTAACGCCTTCATGCATAATCGTACCGGCACCAAGGAAACCAATACCGCTGACTACCTGAGCAGCGATACGGGAAGAATCACGGTTACGCGGGAATTCTTCCCCATGCATAGGGTAATCATCATAACCGTACATAGAAACCAGCATAAATAACGCCGCACCGGCACAAACTAAAATATGTGTTCTAAAACCAGCCGGTCTATCGCCGCTGCCGCGTTCGATGCCGACTATTCCGCCTAAAAAAGCGGCCAATAACAGACGAATAAGCATCTCCCAATCATGAGAACTCATTATCGGCACCTCCTTACTGTCAGTTTAATCTTTTATTTTGAAAAAGCAAGTTCTGCGATAATATTTTTGATATCTTGCACATAATCGCCATCTAAAGGCAAATATCTGATTTCGCCTGTTTTACGAATTTTGACTTCCAGCTTGCCTTCGGTCAATGTTTTCGGTCCAACTACAACGCGCAGCGGATAACCGATCAGATCAGCATCTTTAAATTTAACGCCGGGGCGTTCGTTGCGATCATCGATAACTGTTTCCAAACCTGCTTTTTTCAGCTGCATATAAATTTCTTCAGCTTTTGCTGCAGATGCTTCATCTTTTGTATTAACAGGCACAACCAGCACATGATAGGGTGCTATTTCGATTGGCCAGATGATACCATTGTCATCATAATTCTGCTCAATAGCAGCCGCCATCGTTCTGCTGACACCGACACCGTAGCATCCCATTACCATAGGCTGCTCTTTGCCGTTTTCATCAAGATAGGTAGCTTTTAAAGCAGAGCTGTATTTAGTAAACAGCTTAAAGACCTGCCCTACCTCGATGCCGCGTGCTTTGCTCACTTCGCCGCCGCAATGCGGGCACGGATCCCCTTCCTGAATAAGCCGGATATCTGCCACATATGTTGGTGTAAAATCACGGCCCGGGTTAACATTGATGAAATGGTACCCTTCTTTATTAGCGCCGCAGCAGACATTATGCATTTTCATAACAGTAGCATCAACAACTACTATGACTTTTTTATTATCGATGCCAACAGGCCCCATATAACCGCCGACAGTACCAGCAGCAGCTAATTGTTCCTCTGTCGCCATTTCCAGGTCAATAACGCCGCAGGTATTGATAACTTTGATTTCATTGACTTCGTGATCGCCACGTACAAAACAAAGAATCAAACCTTTTTCACTGTTATAAGCAACAGCTTTAACAGAATGGTCAACAGGAAGTTTTAAATAAGCGCACACATCAGCAATAGTTTTACAGTCTGGTGTTACTACCTCTTCTTTAGTCAGCATTGCTTCTTCTGCTGCTTCCAAAGGAAATAGCTCTGCTTTTTCAACATTGGCCGCATAATCGCAACTGGTGCAGAAAACAATCTCTGCTTCACCACTGTCGGCAATTACCATAAACTCATGGGAACCACTGCCGCCGATAGCCCCGGAATCAGCTTCAACAGGACGGAAGTTCAGGCCGCAGCGCGTAAAGATATTGGTGTAAGCATCGTACATATCCTGATAAGATTTATCGAGACCGGCTTCGTCACGATCAAAGGAATACGCATCTTTCATAATGAATTCACGGCCGCGCATCAAACCGAAACGCGGGCGGCGTTCATCGCGATATTTATTTTGGATTTGATAAACACTAAGCGGCAGCTGGCGATAAGAACGAACATCACCGCGGATCAAAGTCGTTACCATTTCTTCATGTGTAGGCCCAAGGCAGAAGCAGCGATTATGACGATCCTGCAACCTGAACATTTCCGCACCGTATACATCCCAACGTCCGCTTTCCTGCCAAATCTCAGCCGGCTGTACAATAGGCATCAAAAGCTCCTGCGAACCTTTGGCATCCATTTCCTCACGTACTATTCTTTCTATTTTCTTCAATACACGCCAGGCTAGCGGCAGGTAAGTATAAATACCGCCGGCAGCTTTACGCATAAAGCCGGCACGCAGCATTAATTGGTGACTAACAACCTCCGCCTCTGCAGGTACCTCACGCAAAGTAGGAGCATACAGTTTGGAAACTCGCATTATTTCATCTTCCTCTCAACCAAAATTTTCTTAATTTCATCAAACAGCTCGTCAACGATTTTATCTTCGCTGACTTTTTTTATGATCTCGCCTTTGCGGAACAGCAGTCCCTCGCCAATACCGCCGGCAATGCCTATATCGGCCTCCCTGGCTTCACCAGGTCCATTAACTACGCAGCCCATAACTGCGACCGTAATTGGTTCTGCTATTTCGCCTAAACGGCGTTCGACCTCTAAAGCAAGCTTTTCCAGATTGATTCTGGTCCTGCCGCAGGTTGGACAGGAAATCAAAGTCGGCCCATATTCTCTAAGTCCCAAAGCTTTCAAAATATTATAAGCAACCTTTACTTCATTAACAGGATCCCCGGTAAGCGAAACTCGAATCGTATCGCCAATACCTTCCGCTAATAACGTACCTATACCAACTGCCGATTTAATAATCCCGGAATTAACGGTACCAGCTTCAGTAACCCCCACATGCAGCGGATAATCACATTGAGCAGCTAAAAGTCTGTAAGCTGCAATCGTTAATGGTACGTCATGTGCTTTCAAAGAAATTTTGATATTGCGATAATCAAGTTCTTCTAAAATATGGATATGACGCCAGGCAGCTTCTACTAATGCTTCTGCTGTCGGATGCCCATATTTTTCCAATAAATCCTTCGGCAGTGAACCGGCATTAACACCGATACGAATAGGTATATTTTTTATTCTGGCCGCTTCTACTACCGCTTCTACCTTTTCACGTCCGCCAATATTACCCGGATTTAACCGAAGTCCGTTGACCCCGGCATCTATAGCCGCCAGAGCAAGCTTGTAATCAAAATGAATATCAGCTATTACAGGAATCGGACTCTGAGCGACGATTTCCCGTAAAGCCTGCGCTGCAGGCATATCAGGTACAGCACAACGAATGATATCACAGCCAACTTCCGCTAGTTCCTTAATTTGTTTCAAAGTCGCTGCAGCATCATCTGTCCTCGTATTAGTCATCGACTGTACTGAAACAGGAGCATCCCCGCCAATAAATACAGATCCCAACTGTAATTGTCTGGTTATTCTGCGCTTCATAAAGACACCTCTTTATTTTATCGGCTGATATCGTTAAACACCGCCAAAACAGTAATACTGAGAATGATCGCTACGCCAACCATTTGAATAGCATTGGTCGCACGCGCTCCTAAAGGCTTGCCACGTACTGCTTCCAGAACTAACAGAACAAAATGTCCGCCATCCAAAGCCGGCAAGGGCAATAAATTGATAACGCCTAAATTAATACTGAGAAAAGCAATAAAGTTCAGGAGTGGCAGCATGCCCTGATTTGCCATCTCACCTGCCATTTTAGCTACACCTATAGGACCTGAAACATCGGCCGGCGCCGCCCCGGTAATTATTTTCTGCAGACCGTCAATCATCGCAAATATAATATACTTAGTATAGCCAGCGCCCATGATAGCCGCTTCAACAACGCCGGGCTGATATTGTTCATATGTAGGAGAAATACCTATCAAAGGCCTGCCATATTGCGCATCATAGGCCGGTGTCATTTGATAATTTTTTACTGCGCCCTGATGTTCTGCCGTAACAGTAATCTCCTTATCAGGATACTTCTGCAAGGTAACTACCAAATCATTCCATGTGGCGATCTTTTCACCATTAATGGCAAGGATACGATCGCCTACCTGCAAGCCTGCCTGCGCTGCCGCCTTATCTTCCATAATCGTACCCAAAATAGGCTGATCGACTGGCTTTTGAATACCATTGATCATAAAAATACTGAAAAACAAAGTTATCGGCAGCAGAAAGTTCATTAACGAACCTGCTAAAATAACCAACATTCTGGCAGGAATAGATTTTGACTTAAAAGAATCATCGCTGTCAGGTTCTTCCGGATCCATACCGGCTATTTTATTATACCCGCCTAAAGGAATAATTCTTAAGCTATATAGGGTTTCACCAACTTTTTTCTGAAAAATGTTGGGTCCGAAACCAATGGCAAACTCGTCCACGCGCATGCCTGTCATTTTTGCCGTAATAAAGTGGCCGAATTCATGTACGGTGATCAAAACACCAAAAACAAAAATAGCCGCTAAAATAGTTGTCATGTCCGAGTTCCCCCTCTCATTACAAGTTTTTTAAAATTTCTCTGGTCAGCCTGCGAGTTTCAGCATCTGTCTGCTCTATATCCTCAATAACAGGCTGCAATATATTCTGATGTCTGGCAATAATCTTTTCTATAGTCATCGAAATATCAAGGTATTTGATCTTATTGTCCAAAAATGCGTACACAGCTTCTTCATTAGCAGCATTAAATGCACAAGGTAAGGTACCTCCTGCTTTACCGCATTCGACAGCAAGTTTCAGTGCCGGAAATGCTTCCAAATCAGGAGCTTCAAACGTCAATTGACCTGCTTTTACTAAATCCAGCTGTCCGAAAGCATTATCAAATCGCTCTGGATATGAAAAAGCGTACTGGATCGGCAAACGCATATCGGGCAGTCCCAACTGAGCCAAAACAGACCCATCCTGATATTCAACCAAAGAATGGATTACGCTCTGCGGATGTACAACTACATCGATTTTTTCATAAGGCATGCCAAAAAGCCAATGCGCCTCAATAACTTCCAACCCTTTATTAGCCAGAGTAGAAGAATCAACAGTTATTTTTCTGCCCATACTCCAATTTGGATGCTTCAAACACTGTTCTAAAGTCACATTTTCAAGCTCAGCTCTGCTTTTGCCACGAAAAGGACCGCCAGAAGCAGTTATCAGCAACCGCTTAACTTCCTGATGCTTACCACCTGCCAAAGCTTGAAAAATGGCACTGTGTTCACTGTCGACCGGCAATAAACTAACATTGTGCTCTGCTACCGCACTCATAACAATACTGCCTGCAGCAACCAGCGTTTCTTTATTAGCCAAAGCTATGTCTTTACCATGCTCAATCGCAGCCAGAGTGGGTCTCAGACCGGCATAACCGACCATTGAAGCTAAAACTGTGTCAACTTCGCTGAACGTAGCCACTTCTAAAAGGCCAGCTTCTCCTGCAAGGATTTTCGTCTTGCCGGTATAACGTTTTTTCAACCGCTCTGCAGCAGCCTCATCAGAAAGCGCCGCAATATCAGGCTGAAAAATATTAATCTGTTCTTCCAATAAAACATCACTTGTATGTGCCGCCAACGCTCTGATCTTTATCTTATCAGGATTAGCTGCAGCAACCTCTAATGTCTGTTTACCAATGGACCCGGTACTGCCAAGCACGGAAACATTTTTCATTTTGAAGCCTCCGAATAATATAATCAGTGTGTTTTAGTCAACAAAACCGAAAACACTAAAACATAATAGCCAAGCGGTATGGCAAACAATAAGCTGTCACAACGATCTAAAACTCCACCGTGTCCCGGAAAAATCTTACCAGAATCTTTAACGCCAAAGGAGCGTTTCAAAATCGACTCTACCAAATCTCCCAGCGGCGCAAAAACAGCTACGCATAAACCTAATGCAGCTGCCTGTACTATCGCCATATCTAACACCTTTACTCCCAGATAAACCATTACAGCCAGACAGCCGATAAATCCGGCTGCAGCCCCTTCTACAGATTTATTAGGACTGACATTTGGACACAATTTACGTTTACCGATCGCACTGCCAACAAAATAAGCAAAAGTATCACTGGCCCATGTTCCAAGCATAATCAGCCAAAAAAAACATTCGCCGCCTTCTAAAACGAATGAGCCAATAACCACCGGTTCAAATGGTAACTGCCTTAAAAGACCAAAGTGGAAAAACAAAATGCCGATATATAAAACCGCCATAACCGACAAACCAACATTCTCAACCAAATGACCTTTACAGTGCCTATGCAGGCCTTCCAGTAAAATAGCAATAATAGTTACGACCAGAAAAAGCGGCAGTGAATATAATGTATAAATAGAATCATCCAAATACATCAAACTTCCTACCAGTACCAATGTCATAATACCGGACGAAAAATAAAAAATATTATAGCCTTTATTTTTGGCCATATTATAAAATTCCAGCCAGCCAATAGCTGCCAGTACAAATATTGCAGCATTAAAAAGCATACCGCCGCTATGAAGCAGCCATACTACTATCGGAACGCCTACCAAACCTGTCAAAATACGAGTCAACATATCTTTTACACCTGCTTAATTTATTTTGTCACTAATCCGCCAAAGCGTCGTTCGCGCCCCTGATATTCTTTGATTGCCTGCAAAAACATTTCAGGGGTAAAAGCAGGCCAATATGCATCGGTAGTCCAAATTTCCGCATATGCGATTTGCCACAGCATAAAATTACTGATACGTTTATCTCCTCCCGGTCTGATCAAAAGATCAGGCGCGGGCAAGCCAGCCGTATAAAGATAATTTTCAAAAGTTTCTGCCTGTATATCCTCTACTTTAAGCAAGCCTTTTTCGGTATCTGCCGCAATAAGCTGTATTGCCTGTAAAATTTCGGCCTGCCCACCGTAGTTTATTGCCAAGTTTAAAATAATACCGGTATTGTTTTTAGTTGCTTCCACAGCGTGATCCATTTTCTGTTTTACAACTTCCGGCAAACCTTCACGTGAGCCCATAAAACGAACCTGAACATTGTTTCGATTAAATTCTTCAATCTCACTGGTCAGATAACGGCTTAAAAGCTCCATAATAAAACTGACCTCAGTAACAGGTCGTTTCCAGTTTTCTGTCGAAAAAGCATAAGCACTGATAACTTTAACACCAATTTTATCAGCAATTTTAACAATAGTTTTTAAAGTTTCAGCTCCGGCCTGATGTCCAAAGGTTCGCACTTTTCCCTGCGCTTTAGCCCAACGGCCATTACCGTCCATAATAATTGCTATATGCTGCGGAACATCAGCTAAATTAATACCATCGATATCGATATTTACGTCATTTACGTCGGGGTTTGTATTCTTCTTGATTTTGAACAAGCTGTTAAACACAAGCACACCAACCCTTCCCTGGGATAAATAAAACTGACAGACCCCCTCTTAGAGGGGGCCTTGCAGTCCTAAAAACTTAAAATCAAGGTTGTTTAATAGCACCTACAGGGCAAACACCAGCGCAAGCGCCGCATTCAACACATTCATCACCGATTTCATATTTACCGTCAGCTTCTTTAATAGCACCTACGGGGCAGGTAGAAGCGCAGGAACCGCAACCGATACATTCGTCTTTATTGATTACTAATGCCATTCTCCAGCACCTCCTTTCTATATTTTTTTACTGTTACAAGAGCTACTTTATTGTCAGACAGCAAACTCTGCCTAACCACATATTCAACAGCTATCTTCTCCGCCACAACTTCGTTTTGCCGGCGCGGCGGCTGCGTAGCAGCAACCGTATATCCGATCTCGGCAGCTTCCAGTCTGGCAATAGCTTCTGCCAAAGGCAGTGCCAACACATCAGGTATCAGCATCAGATCTCCATAACTTCCTTTTCTTTATTAGCCATGATATTGTCGATTTCCTTGATAATTTTATCAGTCATCTTCTGAATATCATCGGTACCTTTTTTAGCTTCATCCTCAGTGATTTCTTTAGCCTTCTCTGCTTTCTTCACAGCATCGTTAGCGTCACGACGCAGATTCCGCACAATCACACGTGCATCTTCAGATTTTTTATGAACAGTTTTTACAATCTCTTTACGGCGTTCTTCTGTCAGCTGCGGCAGATTCAACCGAATTACAGCACCATCACTGTTAGGGTTCAATCCCAAATCAGATTTCATAATAGCTCTTTCAATATCCTTCAGAAGATTTTTCTCCCAAGGCTGGATAATGATCATTCTCGGTTCAGGTACAGTAACGCTTGCTACCTGATTAACAGGTGTCGGTGTTCCGTAATAATCTACCATAACCTTTTCCAGCAGAGCCGGAGTAGCTCGTCCTGCACGAACAGAAGCAAGATCAACGCGCAGTACATCAGTAGTTTTATGCATTTTACTTTCTGTTAATTCAATGATTTCTTTTACTGTTGCCATGATTATTTTCCTCCCACCAGGGTACCGATCTCTTCGCCTAAGGCAGCACGCAAAATGTTACCCGGTTTATCAATATTAAATACTACGATAGGAATTTTATTATCCATACAAAGACTGATTGCTGTAGAATCCATTACACTCAATTTTCTTTGAATAACTTCGATGTAATCAAGTTTTTCAAACATTACCGCATCTTTATTTTTAGCCGGATCGCAATCATAAACACCGTCAACACCTTTTTTAGCCATTAAAATCGCATCGGCTTCTACCTCAGCCGCTCTTAAAGCAGCCGTGGTATCTGTTGAAAAGTAAGGATTACCAGTACCAGCGGCAAAAATAACTACACGCTCTTTTTCCATATGACGTATGGCACGTCTGCGAATATACGTTTCTGCAATCTGACGCATTTCGATCGCTGTTTGCACACGCGTTGGGACTCCCAGAGTCTCCAAAGCATCCTGCAGCGCCAGAGAATTGATAACTGTGGCAAGCATTCCCATATAATCTGCAGTAGCGCGGTCCATACCTTTCGAACTTCCCGATAAACCACGCCAGATGTTGCCACCGCCGTTGACAATAGCGACTTCTAAACCACATTCCGTAACATCTTTGATTTGTGAAGCTATGGACTCAACCGTTTCCGGGTCAATACCGAACCCTTTGTCACCTGCTAAAGCTTCACCGCTCAATTTTAAAATGACACGCTTATACTTTGATTTCTCCGCCACTTCCACGACCTCCTATTTTCTGCAACTCTATATCCTATTTCATATTCTACATTTTACCAATATTTCCTCTTTTTTACCTTGAGTTTTTTGTGAACTACAGCCATTCGGGCAAAAAATAAGAGAACACCGAAGTGTTCTCTTATGCGGTTTCTCATTATTTTACGAAAGACATAACTTCTTCCGCAAAGTTTTCTTCTTTTTTCTCAATGCCTTCGCCCAGTTGATAACGGGTGAAACGGCGAATGGAAATATTCTCACCGATTTTAGCAATTGATTCAGTAATCAAATCAGAAATAGTTTTGTCGGGATCTTTAACAAAAGGTTGTTCCATCAAGCATACTTCTTTATAGTATTTCTCAATACGTCCTGCAACCATTTTCTCAATGATTTTTTCAGGTTTGCCTTCGTTGCGAGCCTGTTCAGCCAAAACAGCTTGTTCATGCTCAAGTTCAGCAGTAGGAACTTCTTCGCGTTTGAGGTAAGACGGATTAGTTGCAGCAATGTGCATAGCAATGTCTTTTACTAATTCTTTGAAAGCATCAGTTTTAGCAACAAAGTCAGTTTCGCAGTTAACTTCTACCAAAACGCCGATACGTCCGCCGCCATGGATATAAGCTTCAACTAAACCTTCAGCAGCTACACGGCCAGCTTTTTTAGCAGCAGCGGCCAAACCTTTTTCACGCAGGAAGTCGATTGCTTTTTCAAGATCGCCATCAGTTGCGCTCAAAGCTTTTTTGCAGTCCATCATACCTGCGCCAGTACGTTCACGCAGTTCTTTTACTAATGCAGCAGTAATTTCAGCCATTTATTCGTCCTCCAGTATTTGATTATTATTCAGCGTCTTCAGCTGCAACTTCTTCAGCTTCAGCAGCTTCTTCCATTTGCATACCTTGACGACCTTCCAAAACAGCGTCAGCCATTTTTGCAGTTAAAAGTTTTACTGCACGAATAGCGTCATCGTTAGCAGGAATTACATGATCGATAACGTCAGGATCGCAGTTAGTGTCAACAGTAGCAACAATAGGAATGTTCAGTTTGCGTGCTTCAAGCACAGCAATATTTTCTTTGCGGGGGTCAACAATAAAGAGAGCACCCGGCAATTTTTTCATGTCTTTGATACCGCCAAGATATTTAGTGAGTTTTTCCATCTCAAGACGGAGACCGATAACTTCTTTTTTCGGCAATACGTCAAAAGTTCCATCAGCTTCCATAGCTTCCAGCTTACGCAAACGGTTGATACGGGTTTGAATAGTTTTGAAGTTAGTCAGCATACCGCCCAACCAACGTTCGTTTACATAGAACATGTTGCAGCGTAAAGCTTCTTCGCGCATAGCTTCTTGAGCTTGTTTTTTAGTGCCAACGAACAAAATATTTTCGCCGCGGGCAGCAACATCGCGCAGGAAGTTATAACATTCTTCAACTTTTTTAACGGTTTTTTGCAGGTCGATGATGTAGATGCCGTTTCTTTCAGTGAAGATGTACGGAGCCATCTTAGGGTTCCAGCGACGGGTTTGGTGACCGAAATGAACACCAGCTTCAAGTAATTGTTTCATGGAAATAATAGCCATTTTTATTTGCCTCCTGTTTTTTCCTCCGCAGAAATCGTCTCTAACCCTCACCGCAAGCGGACAGCGGGTGATCATTCTGCGTGTGTATTTTTACACCGTGTGATATTATACCATAGTTACGGCCTCTGCACAAGCTTTTATTCATAATGACCAGCAAAATTTGTTTAATACTTTACACTTAACATGTATACAAAATATTTTAACAATTAAACTTGCCAGCTATATACAGATGTGTTAGATTTGATTTGTTTATTGTTTCTATATTTATATGAAAGGTGGAATAACTTCCATGAGCTTCAATATCGACAAAATGATCTCTCCCTTTATTAAAGCCCTTCCGCCCTCCGGATTGGCAAAATTTTTGGAAATAACAGCCAACAATCCTAACATTGTACCACTCAGCGTAGGCGAACCTGATTTTGATATTCCAGCAAAAGTACGTGAAGCCTGCATCGACAGTCTGAATGCAGGGAAAAGCAACTATACCTCTACACTGGGAATGCTGGAACTGCGCGAAGCAATAGCTGCTGACACTTACAAAAACTATGGCGTGCAATACGACCCCAAAACTGAAATTATGGTGACTGTAGGTGTCAGCGAAGCATTAGACATCGTTATCCGCACTATTATGGTCCCTGATGGCGAAATCATTATTCCCGAGCCCTGTTACGTTGCTAATAAAGCATGCATCATTTTAGCAGGCGGAACACCGGTACCGGTAGAAACAAAACTGGAAAACGGCTTCGTTCCCACGATCACAGATCTGGAAAAAGCAGTAACTGATAAAACTCGCGCCATCCTCCTGGGTTATCCCAACAATCCTACAGGAGCTATTATGAGTAAAGAGCAAATCAAGGCTATTGGCGACTGGGCTGTTAAACATGATATTATGATCATTTCTGATGAACTTTATGCTCACCTGACTTATGGCGGCAAAAAACATACTATGTTCACAGCCTTCCCCGAGTTCAAAGACCGCACAGTAGTTTTAAACGGCTTTTCGAAAGCTTATGCCATGACCGGCCTGCGGTTAGGTTATTTTACCGCTCCTGCAGCATTCGTCCAGGCGGCAAACCTGCTCCATCAAAATGTAGTACTCTGTGCCAATATCACGGCTCAATACGGTGCTATAGCTGCTTTAAAATATTGTGAACACGACATGCTGGCAATGGTTGCCGAATATGAAAAGCGCCGTCAGATCATGATCGACGGTTTTAAGAAAATCGGGCTGCCCCTTTATGAACCTGAAGGTGCCTTTTATGTTTTCCCCTATATTAAACAAACAGGTCTTACAAGTATGGAATTTGTCGAAAAACTGCTTACAGAAGAAGAAGTGCTGGTTATCCCCGGCAGCAGCTTCGGAGCCAGCGGTGAAGGCTTTATCCGCTGTTCTTATGCTTACAGCGAAGATAACCTGCATGAAGCATTAACACGTCTTGACAGATTTATCAGAAAATATACAAAATAAGCACTTATGTAAAAAAACAGACTGCCGTTAAATGGCAGTCTGTTTTTTATAATAGGCCCACAGGTATATACCAGTTCTTAGCATCAACAGGCAATAAATCGTTTGCCAGGCAAACAACGCCGCCGGAGCCAATTCTCAAGGCTTTTTCACCTTCTGCAACCGGTTTCAAAATTTCAAACTTCTTAATTTCTTTTACCGGCTGTGCACTTTTACGAATTGCTAAAGGATATACACATCCATCTGTCTCAATCAAAAGTTCGACTTCTTTGGTATTGAAATCACGGAAATAACTAAGAGGCGGTATCTGACCGCAGTTAATAAAGCTTTTATAAATCTCATTAACAACCCAAGTCTCAAAAAAATTAGACGCCATTGCCCCGGCTTCCAATGTTGCTGCGCTGCTCCAACGCAGCAAATATGCCGCAAGTCCAGTATCTGTAAAATAAAGCTTTGGTGCTTTGACTGCATATTTTAAGTTAGGATGCGCAAACGGTTCCAAAAAATATACCAGACCCGCTGCTGCCAAAACCTTTAGCCACTGTTTCGCTGTTGGTGGAGTTATCTCTGCCTCTTTAGCCAAAGCTGCGTAATTAAGCATACTGCCGGTATAGCTGGCGACAGCACATAAAAACCGGTAAAATAGCAATTCATCATTCACCTGTGCCAATTCTTTTACATCACGCTGTAGAAAAGTCTGTACATAAGATGAATAATAGCAGTTCCAATCCTGTTCAGAAGCACTATTCAACGCTGGCATACTGCCTTGCCAAATCTGATCAAATAGATCGCTCATCGGTAACAAAGGCGACTCCTTCACACGTCGCAGCAAAAATTCATTTTCCGGCACAAAAGGCCCGGCAGGACGTTCAATCAATTCACCATGACTCAACCCCAATAAATTAACGATACCGATCCTGCCGGTCAAACTCTCACTGACACCATGCATCAACTCAAAAGCCTGTGACCCGGTCAGCCAGAAATCACCGTTTTTCCCCTGCTCGTCCACATACATTTTAATATAAGGAAGTAGCTTTGGCGCCATCTGAATTTCGTCAATCAAAAGCGGCGGTTTGTAACGCTGCAGAAATAACGCCGGCTCAGTCATCGCCAAACTGCGTACGCTGATATCGTCCATCGTCACATAAGTACGATCTGCCGCAGCAATCCTACGCAGTAAAGTAGTTTTACCTACCTGACGCGGACCGGTAAGCAGCAGTACCTTAAAACAGCTATTCAGCTTTTCTATTGTCGTTTCTAAATGACGTTTGATATACATCGTACTATTCCTCTACCCTTCCATACACTTTTATAAAAAAATATTTAAGCTCTTTTCAGTTACTACTGCTTACGTGCGTCAGCAGTAGTAGCAAGTAAATATTGTTCAGTACGCTAGTATTGAAATTATCTGTAAATAAGTAAATTATCAGCAATGAACCTGCAATACCGTATGTCAGCAGGATAATATTTTCTTTTATTTTTTCTCTTTTATCTTTTGTTACTTTATATAAAGAATATCTCTCAGCTATTTTATATGCTAAATACCAGAGATTGCAGCAACTACAACCTTTGCTTGCAAATTCTGCTAATCGCTGCCAGCAACAATTCGACACTACTCACCAAGCGGCGATTTTAACACCAACCCCTACTGCAATCAGCAGCGATAAGAAAACTCAAATTTTCTTTGTAAACCTACAAAAATCTCATTCCAAACTTCTCTCGTGCAATATTGCGCAGATAAGCCATTTCTTCCCGTTTTCTAAAAACCGAAATCCATACCGAATTAGAAATAATTAAACATAAAATAACACCAAGAATAAAATTGATCACAGTAACTTCACTAAACAATTTGTTATACAGCCACTTGCTGAAAACAGCTGTCAGCAAAGTCACAACAGCGTATTTAAAATAATCCTTAAAGTAGTCTTTCAGTTTGATCTCGATACTGTTCCTAAACAAAACATACGGTTCCACCCAAAAACAAGTCAATAAAGTACTGATGATACCACCCCAGATAACACCGATAACGCCATAATGAATAGTAAGGTACACCGATGCAACCAAATTGATCACAGCTTCTGCTAACGGTTTATACCGATCATTCCAATACAAGCCGCTGGCATCTTTAAAAGTATTCACAACCTTACGCATATACATCAAATAAAAATTTACGATCAAACAATCTACAATTACAGTATCAAACAAAAACCGTTTACCCAACCACAGCTCTATAAGTTGATTTACAAGTACATAAAAACCACAACTAACAATCATAGCCTGCCAAGCCAATATAAACTCAATAACCTTAAAAACGCTGGCTTTCTTTTGATTGCTTTCCAACACTATCAAATTGCCTATACTTGCAGTTATTGAAGAAAAAAACTGACCAGCAAAATTATTTACTGCGCTAATAACCAGATAATAATTGCTATATAAAGCAACAGCTGTTAATCCGACGAATTTAGACAGTATCAAATTTGATGTCGAAAATACTGCCATGCCGCCTATTTTATGGGCAATCATAGCTTTAACATTTTTTATAATAGTATTCTTAATACCGATATCTAATTTTTTTACTGCTTTATCCTGCAAAAATTGATAAACCTGATCGGCTTTTTTAGCCACAGCAAAATTTTCACAAACCGTTACCAGCAGCATCAAAACAATATACAGCCAATAACTGGGATATACAAGCAACGCAATGATTTGCAGCACTGCCAACACTATCTGGCCGCCACTCTGATAAATACTATTAATATACTGTTTTTGATCGGCAATCAGTAAATTGCGTTTATAGGAATAAAAGTAACTAACACCGGTATTAAGTAAAAAAATCACATAAAACCAATGGATATCAGTGACAGAATTCCCTTTAATAAACCAGTCCAGCCAAGGCAGTACGCAAATACCAAAAACGATAATAAAAATGCCAATGCCAGTATAGGCTTTTTGGAACAATCTCATCAAAGCTTTAACAGTTTCTATGTCTTGTTCAGCTAAAGGTTTATACAAACTATACACAATAGCTGGTCCAACGCCTAATTCTGCTAACGACAACATGGCCAATAAATTAGTAAATAAACCATTGATGCCTAAGTACTCTATTGGCAGCGCGCGAACAAAAACAAGACGAACCACAAACTTCAACAGGTTATTTATTATATATGCAATTGTAGAATATTTAATATTTTTACTGGCCTGTTCTATTCGCATTTGTTCAATTTATCTTTCTCGCTATAAACCGCCGCAAAAGCTATTCCTAACAAGATCCATGTACCATAGATAACTGTCACACTTCCATTACATCCAGCAACTAATGAACTGATAAGTGAGAATAAAATTAATAAAATATCTATCTGTTTGTTATTTTCACATTGCTTATACAGGCTAAACAATTCCTTCATTACCCAAATAAATGGAAATAAAAATACACTTAATCCTACTATTCCAGTTTGCGCTAATCTGGTTACATATTCATTCATTGCACTACCTATAGAATTGCCAGAAGAAAATACACCTTTTTCTTTTTGTTGTTTTATCCACATATTTACTTCAATATTCTTCTTTTCATCCTCCGTGTAATAATCAACTATATAAGCACTCAATAACCCTTGTCCCACACCTAAAACAGGATGGTCAGCTGCAATACGTAAATTAGATTTCAAAAGTGCATATCTAGCTCCATTACTGCGTTGATTACTGCTAGTCAAACTAGTAAAATTATTTTCAATAACATTAGTTGCAGTTATATTAGGTACTTTATTCATTATTCCTATAAACTGTGTAGCTGTACCAAAAGCTATAACACCAGTGATGCAAATTATTGAGACTTGTTTTAACAAATCTTTATGTTTAATTACTAACAATAATAAAAACAGCAATCCTGTCATACCAAAAAGCATTGCATAGGCAGTTCTTGCCTGTGTCAGAAACACTAAAAACATTACTAGAAATGAATTCAGTAAAAATTTCAGTGAAAATTTACGTAAATAACAACACCACAATACAGGGATAGATATTGAGATATAATTGCCTATATTTGATGGTTCAGAAAATATTGATCTTACTTGACCTTTCCATAACAAGGGTGGCCACCAGTCATGACTTGTTTTTATAGGATGAAAATATGGTGTGATAATTTCTAGTATATTTTTAGCCGTTACATTTCCTGCTAAATAAAATACTTCAATTAAGCTATAAGAAAAAATAATAATTAAACCTGCTAAAACACCTTTGATCATAATTAGTACTGCCTTCTGCCAGTTGTTATAGTACCAGCAGAAAATCATATAAGCTCCACCGAAACACCAGAACATTTCTAAAAACACGCCTTTTACTTGCCTGGCTATCATCCACATACCCAAAGCGAATTTTGAGTCAATAACTATACCATGACTTGCCAAAATAACAAGTACCTGGGGAAGTTTTTCTATTTGACCAACAGGTCCGCTAAATAATACATCATAATATGGATAAGTGTATAATCCAATTATTAATGACAGCATAGTCACTGCAATATAGACGAAAGTAAATTTTAAAAATTTATCAAAATAAACCAATACAGTTTTATATCTATAGTGGCAATATGCGGTATAAACAAATCCGAACAACAAAGGATAAAATGCTAATTTGCCCCCTGCAGGTCCCCCCCAGAAATTCATTTGTATTATTTGTGGTATGTTGTTGAAAATTATAAAGAAACAAATTATAAAAAAAATTCTATCAATTATTTTTCTATTCATAGTCATTCAACGCTTTCAATCAAATCACACCATTGCTTCATAATTTTTTCTTTACTAAATTTATCCAAATTTCCTTGCGCATTATCCGAAAATTTTTGTCTTAATTCAGGATTTTCAATCAAATTACAAATTTTACAGCTCATTTCTTCTGTATCAAATGCCTGAACTAAAAAACCATCTATATCACTCCTAATAATCTCAGAAGGCCCTGACTCAATGTCAAAACTAACTAAAGGCAACTTTTTTGCTTTAGCCTCTAGTAATGTCATAGGTAATCCTTCGTATCTTGACGTCATAACTAAAAAGGAATATTCATTGTATAATTCATAAATATTATCTTTATTTCCCATTAAAATGACTTTACTCTCTAGATTTTCATCTTTGATTAATGTTTTAATTTTTAATTTATATTCTTGATCTCCCTCCCCATAAATATACCACTGCCATGCAGGATATTTTTCAAATACTCTTTTAGCAACTTCTACTAAATATTCATAACCTTTAGCGTAGTCAAATCTACCTACAGTTATAATTTTTTTTGAACTAATATTATATTTGCTAATACTTTCAAATAATTTTTCATCTATAAAATTATAAATACTAGCTAATCTATTTTTAGGTATTTTATATATTTTCCCATACATTTTCATATCTTGTTGTGTTAATGCAACAACTTTGTTGACTACACAATTCATAATTCCAGGGAAAATATATTTATTCAATATTTTCTCCGTTTTCCGTTTATATTGTAAATCACTTAAAGACTGATGTTCACATTGAATTATTTTTATTTTACTGTTCATTACAGCTAAAGGTAAAATTGGACTGGACGTTCTACCATTGGATACAACTACTGATATATTATTTTTCAACAAATATTTTCGCAAATTTATAATATCATACCATATTGTGTACCTGAGTTTTTTTTTCACTTTATTTAAAAAATATATCTTTACACGAGGATCCAATTTATATGCAGAATTATTTTTATATTGATTAATTAAATGTACTTCATATTGAGTACATAAAGCATTACATAAATTAGCACAAACACGCTCTGCACCACCCAATATTTCCATACTGTTTCTCATAAAAGCTATTTTTTCCAATGTTCATAACCTCTTTAAATACTTGATTGTTACTAAAGTTTTATATCAACCACTTCACCTGTAAATTCGCTCAGCAAAGTTTTTAATGCTATTTCAGCCACTTCTCCTGATTTTAACAATGAATTCTCTGGCTCTATCCCAAAATTCGCAACACGCATTGGCGTTTTAGTTCTTTGCGGATTAATGCAATTGATCCTTATATCATATTCATCCCATTCTTCTGCAATAGCCTGCACAAAATTTACAACTGCTGCCTTTGTCGAGGAATAAAGCGAATAATAAGCACGCCCTTTTGTATAAGAACTGCTTGTAAACTGCAAAATCTGCCCTTTGCTTTTTTGCAAATATTCAAATGCAGCAATTGTCGTGTTGACCATTCCACAGTAGTTGATATCTATGATTTGCTTTATTGTTTTTTCGTCCAAGTGCATTATGGGTTCTTTATTTAACACTGCTGCCGTATTTACAACATAATCAATTTTACCCTCTTTTTCATAAACCAAGTTAACTACTTTTTTTATTTCTGCCAAATCTGTAATATCTGTGTTAGTAGTAGAACGTGAAAAAGAATATATCTTTGCTCCGTATTGAGTAGCTATGGTACACATATCTTTACCTATACCACTATTGCCACCAAAAACAATAATTACTTTTTGATTTAATTCGCTTAAATCAATATTTTTGTTTAAAGTGACCGATTTTATCTGAAAAAGCTTATCAAGCAAATAAATATCTTCTGGATAGGTTAATTTAATATTTCGTTCTTCACCATCAACAATATAAATTGGAATTTCCGGAAAATATTTTTTTACAATACCACAATCGTCTGTTGTCTTAAATGCAGGATCTTTCAAAGCTATTTCATATGCTTTCTGTATTACATTAAGTTTAAAAGCCTGTGGTGTCTGTCCTCTATTGAGATAATTTCTATCCGGTATACTTTTAATGACATTTTTCCCATTATCTACTTCAATAATAGTATCAACCGCCGGTATAGCAACATCTACTGCCTCATACTCCTGCAACGCATCAATTACATCATCTATGATGCGATTACTCAACAATGGTCGTACTGCGTCGTGAAAGATAAGATTGATATCTAACTCGTTTTTATATGCATTAATAGCTACTAAGCTCGATTCATACCGTTCGCTACCGCCATTTAATATCTTTTTTACTTTTGTCCATTTATTTTTTTGCACCATAGCCTCTATGTCATGAACATAACTGTTATGCATGATAATCGCAATTTCATCAATGTCATTATGTTTTTGAAATATTTCTACTGTATGTTCCAACACAGTTCTACCAGCTACTTTTAAAAACTGTTTAGGTTTATTCAAGCCAATCCTGTTACCAACTCCGCCGGCTAAAATAACTGCTATATTCATAAAATTTTCCTCTTTAAATTATTCTTTAATATATACTTTCATGTTATGTGTTGCTCGTTTATTTTCAGGCGGTAATTGCATATAGTCTCCATAAAGACCTTTTAAATAACTATCCCAGCATGCAAACGCTGGGAATTTATACCCCTCAAACTCTACTTCTGTCCTTTTTTCAAATTCACTTTTTGGCATACGTTCACCACTGCCATACAGTCCCCAAGTAACTATTCCTACATATCTGGAAAACTCATAAGATTGTTGCATTGCTATTTTTTCTATTTTGCTAATGCAACGTTTTTTTCCATATAATTTTGCAATTGGTTTTAATAAAAACTTCATGCATCTCCGAATATTAGTTGTACCTTTTCCTAATTTACTATCGCATAGTCCTAAAATAATACGATAAAAATCACACCTTTTATAAATTCTGTTTACTTCTATTAAATCATCTGGAAGCCCATCTACAGGTAAAATATCTATCCATAAATGTTTATCTACATCACCTTTTGAATATTTAGCTGTTATTATTGTTGACATGTCTACTAACTTAGAAAAAGGTACTGCCAAACTTTCTAACAAATTAGATTTTATTTTTAAATGTTCGTTATTACTTCTAAAATTTCTTACAAACAATTCATAATCATTACGTGGCATACAAACATCTATATCATCATCCCAAGGAATAAATCCTTTATGTCTTATTGCACCCAATAAAGTACCACCGGCCAAATAATATCTTAAATTTTCTTTTTTACAAAATTTATCTAACTCTAATAATATATTTAACTCTAATTTTTTTATTTCTTTTAATGTGACTTCTCTTTTCATTATGCTCTCCATAATATATTTTTTGCTTTAGTATATATGTAATTCAAATACATTAACCCTCTTATACCAAATACAAGAGATATACCTGCTACCCTATTTTTTATCCGAACTCTTTTATCAAACACAATTCTCCATTTAGTTATATGTAGAAATTTCTTTACTTTCTTATATAATTCTTTATTGTCATTAAAATTTTCTGTTCGCAATATTACTTGACAATAGCTACTGAATTTTTTAGAAACTGCGGCATTTTCTAGTTGCGGCCATTTTGATTGACATTGAATAACCAAATTGTCCGCGGCTTCAATCTCATCCAATACTGGTTGACCTAATGTATGCATAATACTATGTGGCCTTTTTAAATAGAAATACTTCTTCCTAGTAGAAATACTAACTTTTTTAGCATTCACATAATAATTATAGATTACGAAATCATCTTCATGATACTTCCCGTAAGGGAATAGAAATGACTTTGCTAATGATTTTCTGACAAGCACACCACATACACTTGTATCAATAAATTGTTGATACAACATACATTCAAGAGCTTCTAATCCTGATAAATTCAATACTTTACCGATACCAATATTATCATTAACAACTTGCCCTTCTATAAAACGCATAATACCAACAACAGCGATATCAGCATCGTTTTCATAAATAAGTCTAGTCAATGTTTTTAAATAATCTTTAGCTATATAGTCATCACCATCAATAAAAGCAAGAAAATTCCCGGTAGCTACCTTTATTCCACAATTTCTCGCTTCTGACGGACCTTCATTAATTTTAGTAATGACTTTTATAAAATCATATTTCTCTCCGTAGACCTCACATATCTCTTTACTTAAATCAGTAGAACCATCATTCACTAATATCAACTCATGACAATATTCTCTTTGTTGTATTATACTTTCAATACATTTTTCTAAATATTTTTCGACATTGTATACAGGAACTATCACACTAATCTGAATTGCGACATCCATAATTTTAATTTATACCTCATTGCATATATCTAAGTAATATTCTTGTAAACGGATGGCCTCTGGCCTTGAATCAAATCCATTTTTTCTTACTTCATCATCTCTGCTTGTACGTTCAAGAATATTTTTATTTACCGCTTCTACTATTTCTTTTGCCCAAATGCAGGGCGACTCATCTAGTTTTATAAAATGTGCCAAATCACATGTGCCAACTTCTTTCGTTATTTCTGTCGAAAAAAACACAGGCAATCCACAACTTTGAGCCTCAAGCCCAACCACTGGTAGACCTTCATATAAACTAGGAAGCAAAAAAGCATCCATTGCATTATAAAATTGTTGAATATCCTCACGCCCCCCTAAATAAACTACATTGTTATTAAGATGCATTTTATCTATTTTAGCTAACATTTTTTCTCTTAGCATACCATCACCGATCAGCAATAATATCGCATTTGATTTTATTTTACAAATTTCATAAAAAACATCTAAAATAAATAATGAATTTTTCTGAGGAACAAACCGTCCTATATGACCAATAACCATTTTATTATCCAATTCATATTTCAATCTGGTTTTATTTCGCACTACTGGGTCAAAAGCATTAACTTTAGTATCAATAACTGTTTTAAAAACAGTTACTTTACCTTCATCAAAAATCTTGTCTCCAAATTGCCAACGTCCACACTCTTCACCACATGCCATATAATGTGTCGCAAATAATTTAGACATCGGTCGTAAAATTTTTTTTATAAATGTTTTCAATTCGCCCTCATGTGCCATAGACAAACTCTCTGAAATACGTACTGGTACATGCGCCATCTTGGATACAAACATAGGAAATATATTCATTGTACTATTGTAAGCATGTACAATATCATAATTATTATTTTTTAAAACTTTATACATTACTTGCATATTACGCAAAATGTTTTGATACGGCGGTACCAAAAAAACCTCACTACCATATGAATATATTTCTTCATATGGTATAGCTTTAGAATCACTATCACAGATAAAATCAATTTTTATGACACTTGTATCAATATGTCTAAGATATTCCATTATTAAGTTTTTGGTACCGCCAGAATTCATTTTACTTACTATAACAGCAACTTTAACCAATATCATATCTCCCTAATTTAAATAAAACTCTCTGACTTTTCTAATAATATATTCTACGTCGTTATCAGCTAATTTATAATATATCGGTAATCGTACAAGCCTTTCACTTTCAACTGTAGTATATTTATCCTTTCCAGCAAACACCCCATACTTCAATCCAGCTGGCGCACTATGCAATGGAACATAGTGAAAAGCACAATTGATCCCCTTGTTTTTCATAAAATCAATAAATCTTGTTCGTTCTGTTAAATCTTTGCACTTAAGATAAAACATATGCGCATTATGTTGACACTCATTTGGTATATAGGGTAATTTAATCAATTTTCTATTTTTTAAGTCCTGAAATTCGGCATTATATTTATTCCATATGTCTAATCTGTTTTTATTTATTTCATCAGCTTTTTCTAATTGTCCAAATAAATGAGCTGCATTTAAATCACTTGGCAAATAGCTACTGCCGTAATCAACCCAATTATATTTCGCTACCTGCCCTCTAAAAAACTGAGCGCGATTAGTCCCTTTTTCTCTGATTATTTCAGCCCGAGTATTAAACCTCGAATTATTGATAAGTATAGCTCCGCCTTCACCCATCGAATAATTTTTGGTTTCATGAAAAGAGTAACAACCAAAATCACCTATAGATCCAAGCGCTTTACCTTTATAAGTGCTCATAATTCCTTGTGCAGCGTCTTCAACAACTAATAAATTGTGTTTTTTGGCAATTTCCATGATAGTGTACATTTCACAGGCTACACCAGCATAGTGCACAGCACATATCACTTTAGTTTTGTTCGTTATAGCAGCTTCTATCTTTGTTTCGTCAATATTCATTGTATCTGGCCTAATATCCACAAAAATCAGCTTTGCTCCCATCAAAACAAAAGCAGTAGCAGTAGAAGAAAATGTAAAACTAGGTAATATAACTTCATCTCCAGATTTTAAATCACATAAAATAGCAGCCATCTCTAAAGCAGACGTTCCACTAGTAGTTAAAAGAACTTTGTTCACATTAAATTTATTTTCTAGCCATGTATTGCATTGCTTGGTAAATGGACCGTCACCACAAATTTTTTTGTTTTCAACAGCCTGCTTCATCAAATCTAATTCATTACCAACAAAAGGTGGAACGTTAAATGGTATCATTTCCATATCTCCCTAATATAAAATTTTTAAAAATAATTTTTAAAAGCTGAACATTAGAAAAAACTATGTTGGATTTTTTCGTATCTTATACATCTTCTCATAATATTTTTGGTATTCGCCGTTAATGATATTTTCCCACCAATTTCTATTTTCCATGTACCAAGCAATGGTTTTCTTTATACCATCAGTAAATTTTATTTCTGGTAACCAACCCAGTTCTGCATGAATCTTCGTTGGATCAATGCCATAACGCATATCATGCCCTTTCCGATCATTAACATATGTAATAAGACTTTCCGGTTTTCCAAGTTCCTTGCAGATAAGCTTAACAATATCAATATTGCGCATCTCATTATGCCCACCAATATTGTAAACTTCTCCAATCTTACCATTGTGAATAATCAAATCAATAGCTTTACAATGATCCTCTACATAAAGCCAATCACGTATATTCTCCCCATTTCCATATACAGGCAACGGTTTATCACTCATTGCATTAACTATCATCAACGGTATCAATTTCTCTGGAAAGTGATACGGTCCATAGTTGTTCGAACAACGCGAAATGCTCACTGGTAAATTATAAGTTTTGTAATAAGACAAAACTAACAAATCGGCACTCGCTTTAGAACAACTATATGGAGAACTAGTATTTAATGGTGTTATTTCAGTAAAAAAAAGATCTGGTTTATCTAAAGGAAGGTCACCATATACCTCATCTGTAGAAACCTGATGATAACGTTTAATACCATATTTGCGGCATGCATCCAACAAGACTGCTGTTCCTATAATATTAGTTTGTAAAAATATTCCCGAATTTTCAATTGAACGATCTACATGACTTTCCGCTGCAAAGTTAACTATAATATCAGGATGCTCTTCTTCAAATAGTTTATATACTGCTTCCCTATTACAAATATCAGCTCTAATAAAAAGAAAATCAGCATCATTTTGCATAGTAGCTATTGTCGACAGGTTTCCTGCATATGTTAGTTTATCAAGACAAATAATCCGATATTCTGGATAACGCTTGCGTATGTAGAAAATAAAATTACTGCCAATAAAACCGGCTCCTCCAGTAACGATAATTGTCATAAATTAATTCGCTTCCTTTTTATTCAAAACTATAAAAATTACTTTTAATCTTACCTTCTACAACTGTTTTCAAATGAGATCCATACGGAGACTTACCGTATTTTTTTACCGACTCCATTAATTTTTCACTGCTTATCCAACCATATCTATAAGCAATTTCTTCTGGTGCCGATATTTTAACACCTTGACGCTTTTCGATCATTTGTACAAAATCTGCCGCTTCTATGAGACTATCCATTGTTCCCGTATCCAGCCATGCAAATCCACGTCCAAACACTTCAACTCTAAGATTTTTATTATCAAGATATATTTTATTAAGTGTTGTGATTTCAAGTTCTCCTCTTTGAGATGGAGTAACTTTTTTTGCTAATTCAGCAACTCCTTTAGGATAGAAATATAACCCTGTAATTGCATAATTGCTTTTAGGTTTTCTCGGCTTTTCTTCTATTGATACAACTTGTCCAATTTCATTAAATTCTACTATTCCAAATCTTTGAGGATCATTGACATAATAACCAAAAATAGTCGATATTCCATTTTCTGCATTGATAACAGCACTTTTTAGAATATGTGAAAACCCATTACCATAGAAAATATTATCTCCTAAAACCATTGCACAACTATCTTCTCCTATATATTTCTCACCTATTAAAAATGCTTGTGCTAATCCATCAGGTGATGGTTGAACAGCATAAGATAAATTAATACCGAACTGTGCTCCATCTTCTAATAAAAGTTCAAATCTTTTAATATCTTCAGGCGTTGAAATAATCAATATATCCCTTATACCAGCTAACATAAGCGTAGAAAGAGGATAATATATCATAGGCTTATCATACACAGGTAATAATTGTTTAGATGTAACCATAGTTAGTGGATATAATCTTGTCCCTGCTCCACCAGCTAAAATAATCCCTTTCACCGAAATCCCCCTTAATATCTACTAACTAACTTTAATATGCACCTTTTCTCAGTAACACCACTTTAAAGGTCTTAACCAGCATTACTATATCTATCCATACACTCCAGTTGCGTACATACCAACTGTCAAGTAAAACCCGTTCTGTATAATCAATATCGCTGCGACCGCTGACCTGCCACATACCGGTAATGCCAGGTTTGACCATCAGATAATCGTCTACGTATTCACCATAACGTTCCAATTCTTCTTTAATTACAGGTCGTGGACCTACAAGGCTCATCTCGCCTTTAAGAACATTAAATATCTGCGGCAGCTCATCTAAACTTGTTTTGCGCAAAAAGGCTCCGGATTTTGTGATCCTGGGGTCATTTTTCAGTTTAAAGTCGCGTTCCCACTCCGCTTTAGATACTGGGTCATTTTCAAGCAACTCTGCCAGTTTTTCTTTAGCATCAATACACATACTACGGAATTTATAACAGGGAAACTTTTTTCCATTTTTACCAATCCGCGTATGTTTAAAGATCACTGGTCCTGGTGAATCTTTATATATCCATATAGCTATAAAAATCAATATTGGCGATATTGCTACAGTACCAACCAATGTCAGTGCAAAATCAAATATTGTTTTTAAATACCGGTTCCACGATCTTGCTAAATTGTTTTTTAAACGCAGCAGCATTAGTTTTTCATAAAAAAAACTTTCTACTTCAATACCACCCATTGGTATACCAACAAGATTAGGGATAATTCCCATATTTTTCACAAGTGGCTGCACTTTATAAATCAATCGCGTTAACTTTTCCTGTTCCAATCCCGGGGCCGCGATAAATACATGCTGCACTCCTGTCTTCAGGATAACGGCTTCTACATCAGAAAACTTACCTAAGACAGGAAATCGTTTTAAAATTCCATTTCTAACACAATTATCTTCCAAGAGGCCAATAATCTTATATCCCATACCAGCATCATTGATAATTCCTTTAACTAGTAATTCTGCTGTTTTTCCTGCACCAATAATAAGTACTGGAATCTGCAACAATTGTACTTTCTCTAGAAACTTTTTGGTAAGATAACGAAATACAGTTAAATATATGAAACTGAACAGCCATAGCAGGAATATAAACATACGCGACGTAGATGCAGCAATTTGACCAATATATAAAACAATGACAATTGCTACAACAGCATAGAGTGACGCCTGAAAGATTTTTTCAATAACCTGCCAGAACTGCATCCTACGATTATAAAGCTGTTCTATATTAAGAAAAAGCAAATACAAAAGTGGAAAAACTACCCAAAAATTCAACCAGGAGATATGTAATGTTCCGCCATCACTTACTATCCAGTTACGTAAAACAAAAGCACTTTGTTCCGCCAAAACTATCGCTAGATAGTCAATAACAAACAGAAGTGCAGACAAAAAATAATTTGTATATTTATCGTATTTAGGTATTTTAAATTTTATTTGGTTCATTTTTACATTTCATCCTTAAAATACTTTTTTGTTTCAAATAATTTCAATTAGAATTATACCACACGAGTCCCCCCCCCGCAAGACATTTACAAATAAATGAATCAAACTTATTCTGGTCTTGCTATTACTTTTACATCGCTCTCTACACGATCGCGATGCTTAGCTAACGCGATACATGTTTGTAAAAACCCGCAGGACATAAAAAAACAACGTCGCTTTCAGCGACGTTGTTTTAATCTACATTTTTCTAACTAATCCATATATTCTTTTAATATTTTTCCAGCAAATAAATATCACCGATTTCTTTGATTTCATTTAGATTTTGTGTTTTATCCTTATCTTTTAAGCGGCGCAGTTCCAATCCTCGTACCAAAAGATATTTTTGACCAGGATCATTTAAAACTCTGGCTAAATCACCACTTTTAGGTTTTACTTCCTCACCCGGTACACCAGTATAATACATAAAACCAGGCCGCAAAAATTTATCAACATAAACCGGTTTCTGCTGATCACATTTTGTCTGATAAACTCTAACGATTTCTTTAACACTGAAACGATCGGCAACCATTGGCAACAAAAAGGAAAATGCAATTACCATTGTCAAAACACCGGTAACCACATGCAGCCAAGCTGAAAAATTAATATCGCGATAACGCCACAACGCCCAAACTATACTTACGCCCAAAATAAAAGTTACGCTGCCCAGCACAATTCCTCCGAAAGCAACTTCAGGCAATTGCTGCCCGCCAATAACCCATCCAGCTGTAAGCAATAAAAACATTATTCCGCTGCCAAAAATCCAGGACCAACGGATACCATAATTTTCTTTTTGCATTCTGGCAATATTCCAGCCAATCATAATCGCCAGTGCTGGAAACATAGGTAAGATATAAGAAACGAGCTTTGTTTGAGAGATAGTAAAAAATATCAGTACAAAAAGCCACCAGATATTCACGAAAAGCATTTTTTCCAGATCATCAGATCTGCTGTCTGTGATTGATGCTTTAATAGATTGCAGTAACAGCCCTGTCCAGGGAAACAAACCCAGGATTATAACAGGAAAATAATACCACCACAAAACCCGGGTCGGATGCTCAGGCGTTGTAAAGCGGGTAAGATTATGAAATCCTAAAAATGTATTAATAAATTCCATTCCATGCACTTGATACATCAAATAATACCACGGTGCCGCAATAAAAAAATACAGCAGTAATCCGCGTAAACAGTGCATTTTAAAAAGCTTCTGCCACTGCCCGGTACAAAGAATATGCAGAAATATTATCGCGCCTGGAAAAACGATCCCGATCGGCCCTTTTGTCACCGTGGCCAGCGCCATACACACATACATCAGCCAATACTGCTTATGCAAGTAGCACAATAAAGACCCGGTCAGGAAAAACAACAGCGTCGTATCTGTTACCGCCGCCTTGCCAAGATAAAAGAACTGTACAGATGTCGCTAAAACGAGCGCCGACCAAAAACCAGCTCTTTCGTTAAACAGCCTGGTAATGGAACAATAAAGCATTATTACAGTCAAAAAGGCCATTAATGCTGCAGGAAAACGCGCTGCAAACTCTCCATCCCCAAACGCATGCATTGCACCAGCTACAAGCCAGTAATACATTGGCGGTTTGTCAAACCAATATTCATTATAAATACGCGGTGAAAGATAATCATTAAACTGGATCATCTCACGCGCAGTTTCAGCATATACTGGCTCATCCGGGTCAAGCAGCGGTATACTGCCTAATCCAAAAAAGATATTGAAGGCAACTATAATTGCTAAAACGAGCAAGCTTCCCTTCTCGATCCTATTCATTATTTTCCTACTTTCCCCGTTTTACATAATCATGGTAAGTTTTTTGGATACCTTCTTTTAACTGCATCTGCGGAGTTACAGCAAGTATTTCCTTTAAACGTGCATTAGACAGCGCAGAACGGAAGATATCACCCTGTCGCGTTTCCGCATAACGAACTTCAAGTTTAGCAGCAGCAACTTCGGCAAAGGCGCCCAAAAGTTGATTTACCGAAGTTTCATGCTCTGTAGATACATTGATAGTCTGGTATCCCCTGGCTGCCAATCCCGCTTTAATAGCTGCTGCAACATCGCCTGCATAGACAAAGTCACGCGTTTGTTCCCCATTACCATAAACGGTCACAGCTTTTCCTGCTGCCAAAAGTTTACAGAAAATACTGACGACACCACCTTCGCCGCCTTCCCCCTGACGTTCGCCATAAACATTCGCAAAACGGAAAACAACTGTATTGATACCATAAAGCTCGTGGTAAACACGTAAATAATGCTCTGATGTCATTTTTGTAATACCATAAAACGACATTGGCATCAATGCAAGGTCTTCATGTAAAGGAACATTTTCATTATTGCCATATACTGCCGCACTGGAGGCAAATAAAACTGTTTTCACCCTGTACTTGCGGCAATTTTCCAACACATTGATCAAGCCTGCTAAATTGATTTCGCAATCTTCATCAGGATGTTCGATTGAATAAGGTACCATTGTCTGGGCAGCCAAATGCACAACTGCATCAAAATTTTCTTTTTGAAATAACGCTTCTATTTCCTGCGAACGTATATCCGCTACGACAAGCCTCATTCCTTGAGGTACATTTTCTCTGAACCCGCTTGAAAGGTTATCTAAAACTACAACTTCATAATTTTTATCACTATTTAACAGCTCCAATAAATGCGAACCGATAAATCCAGCACCGCCGGTAACTAAAAGCTTCATTGTTGATCTTCGCCCTTCCTGAGATTTTTCATAGATAAAACATTAGAGCCAAAGGCGCGTATTGAAACTGCTGCCCCTAATAAAAACGGCAGGTATTCAGCTGTAAACCGCCATAATACTGCCATAATACCAACAAGTCCACCAGGCAGCAGCTCTGAAAATAATACAACGAAGCCCGCCTCTGCGACCCCTGAACCGCCGGGAGTTGGTGAAAAATACAGTACCAGGTTCAGCAGCACCATTCTTCCCATAACCTGCAGCCAGTCAAATTTGATATTCATCCCCAGAAAAAACATTGGTACAGTAGCATAAATACATAACAGACTGAGCCCCGATTCAATAAAAGCCCGCATTACTTTCAAAGGATTTTTGCCCATGATAAAAGACGCCTGTTTAAATTCTTTATACCAAATAAAACAATTTCTCCTGAAATCACGCGAGAAATTGTTCGTTAACCCAATGATCCAAAACTCCGGATATCTGGTTCGCATAAGCAGCACTGCCGCAATCGGCAGCGAAACAAATAAAACAGATACGATAGTAATGACACTGGTCGGCATCCAGTCAACCAAAGCATGATCACTATGCAGAACAAATGGCACCAGCAAAATCAAAAAAGTGATCGACATAATCGTACGCACAAAAACAACGACCGTGGCCTTTGCTACCGGCACGCCCGCCTTGCGCATGAACATGATCTGAGCTACAGCACCGCCGCTGGCTCCGGGGGTAACAAGCGCCAAAAAATAATTGCTTAGAACAACGTTCACCACTTGTCTGGTAGTTAGCTTTTCATCAGTCACAGCAGCCAAAGTCATCAGCCGCAAACCATCAAAAACCAATCCCAATCCCAAAATGCCAAAGGCCGCAGCAATACACCACGGTTCAAACATCGTCAGATATTCTAACGCTCTTATATCAAATGTAAAATAAATAACTGCCGCAGAAATAGCAATAACAAAAACAAACATCCATAGCAACCTGCGGATCAATTTTCTGTGCATATCAAAGCCCACCAAAGTTTATCAAAGTTACTTTCTTCTGCTCCAATAAACATTTATTTTTTTCAGAAAGAAAAGCCTGAAGCTCATCTTCCCAATGATACTGCCAGGAAAAAGTTTTTTCCAAAGACTCTGCATCCATCCCCGGATGAGTCATGATCTCACTTACGCCATCAGGCAGATTCCTAATGATTTCACCTACTAAGAATTCGTTTAAATTACCTCCGGCCAGCATTCCAAAAAAATGCTGCGGATAGACAAAACTGGCCTGTCTGGCTTTCATTTTCGCCAAAGCGCTGCAAAAGCTTAAGCCTTCACGGCCGATCAGGCGGCCAGCAGTGCTGTTAAATCCACCGCGCCAAAACCAGCCTTCCTGCGGCATCCTAATTTTTTTGATACCAAATGCACTGCACAAATCCAATACGATGTCGGCGATTCCCGGCAGCACATGCAGATGCTGATGGCTGTCGACGTGAGTTATTTCCAGACCACAGCTTAAGCCGCGTTCTAGTTGTGCTTGCAGTTCGCTGACAACTTCTGCTTTTTTTATTCTGCCAGCATACCACCGTTTGGCAAAAACTGTATAATCAGCAGGCAAAAGCCCATCTTCATCAACAAGTGTTCGCAGCTGCCGTGCTTGTAAAAGCGGTTTACCTCCTCCTACTAAAGTAAGATGGATACCTACTCCTAAAGCAGGTATTGCTTTCGCCTGAAGTACTGCGTCATCAAAAGCAGCGCCGCTGCACATTAAAGACGTACTGGTAATAAAACCGTCCCTGCAGCCTTTTATAATACCAGCATTGATTGCCGGATGCAGTCCGAAATCATCAGCATTAACAATTAATTTTTTCATATATTTCAGCCTCCTGAAAGGCTCTAGATTTTTTTATAATTTGCAAAATGGACTTTTACAAGCCGTTCCAGGGCACCGCGTCCCAATTCTTTCAGCAGCTCGCGCGCACAGTTTGTCGCAGCGTCACTGCCGCCTTTAGGCAATTCATTTCGCCCAACCTGCTCGGCCAGCTCCTGCATTATTTCCAAAAATTTAGCCCGCGCCAATACTGAAGCAGCCGCCACAGCAATATCTGCCTCGGCCCTGTGCTGCTGTACTATATTAACATCAGGAAATTCCTGCTGTAAGCTGGCGCGGATGTCGTTAGACGCTGTAAATTGATCAACCAGCGCATAATTACATTGCGGGCATTGCCGCAGAACATTTCGCAGTACAGCTATGTGACCATTGCTTAACAAATGGTTGAGATTTTTTCCATCTGCACGCATTTGCTGATAACGAAAATTATACATTTCCGGCTTCAAAGCTAAAACCGTGTTGATCGGAGCAGCTTCGACAATCAGCTCTGCCAGCCGCAGAACTTCTTTATCATTGATCAGTTTGCAATCTCTGACTCCCAAACGGACTAGTTTTTCAGCCGTCGTAATATCTACTAATACTGCTGCAACGACTAAGGGTCCGAAAAAATCTCCTTTACCTGATTCGTCACTGCCTGCCCAAATACCTTTAAAATCGGCACAATTTCGTAAAAGTGTATAGTCATTTCCAATAGCCTGTACGATATCCCCTTTATCGGCAGTATCTTTTCCTGTCAAAACTGCTTCCAGCTGGGACCTCAATTCTGAAGCCGTACCGCCCCAAACAAACTTAATCCCCTTTTTACCATTATATACTGATAATACTACTTTACTATCACTGTTTGTTACTGTCAACTGTATACCATACTGCAGCTTTTTTTCAGTAATTGTAAGATTGGCGTCAAAACTTTTGATCTGCTTTTTTAAATTGTCGATATAAGCAGCAAAATCACTGTTCAAGTTGTGCCTCCGCAGCAGCTGCTGCTGCCTGCATAATAGTTTTCAGGCTGTGTCCGCTTTTTAAAGCCAAAACTTTACAATCCTCAAATTCAGGAGCAATATTCACAATTTTCCCATCCATCTGTGCATATTTAATTCTCACTTCACCTTCAGGCAACGACACAATAGTAACCTTCCTGTAATTGATATGGCGATGCACCGCATAATAACGTACTCCCAGCGACGTTGTTTCAGTCAGCAAAATATCAGTCATCTGATCCAGGTTCTGAGGATCGAGCAGCACCGATAAAGTTTGAGCAGGCCGTCCTTTTTTCATAATGATCGGAGTCAGCCAGCAATCCAAAGCACCCGCCTGCAGTAAGCGTTCCTGCACATAAGGGTACAATTCGCCATTCATATCGTCAATATTACATTCGGCAACAAGTAATTCACCACCGGCTTCAGCTTCCAATTCGCCGATACTGATACGCAGGACATTGGGTATTTCCAGATCCCATGTCCCGGCGCCATAAGCAATTTTACTGCCGCTAAAGCCCTGCGGAATATCCTTCGTACTGACTGCTAAAACCTTCATCAGCGCGGCACCAGTCGGTGTAGTAAGCTCTTTTTCGATCTTTCCGTGGCTGTGCTGCAGCCCTTGTAACAGCTCTGCCGTCGCAGGAGCCGGCACTGGCATCAGTCCGTGTGCACAATTTACAAAGCCGCTGCCTGTATGGATATTGGAAACAAAAATCTTTTCGACCCCCAAATATTCCAAAGCCAAAACGCAGCCAGCAATATCAATAATCGTGTCGATTGCTCCGACTTCGTGAAAATGCACTTCATCAACAGTTTTACCGTGAACCTTAGCTTCAGCTTCTGCTAAAGCTGTAAACACCTGTAAAGACTGCATTTTGATTTTATCGTGCAAATCAGAATGTGCAATAATATGGGCTATATCATGCAGATTGCGATGTTCATGGTGATGATGCACAGGATCTTCAGATACTTTCACCTGATGGCAATGCTGAACGCAATCGGAATGATGTTCATGGTTATGCTCCGTATCGCCATGTTCGTGATGATGATGACCAGCGTGAGTATGTTCATGCTGATGCCCAATTGTTACATCATGTTGATGTTCATCTGGCAGCAAAACATTAAAATAGTTCGCATCAATCCCGCATTTATTAACACGTTTGTTGATCAGTTCATACTCTCCCAAGTGCAGCTTTTTCATCTCAGACGCCAGATAATCAAACGGTACACCTGCATCGATCAAAGCTCCCAGCAGCATATTGCCGCTGATACCCGCAAATGCTTCTATATAGATTGCTTTCATTACATCACCTCATATGATTGATAATACTTGCCATACGACCCGCTCCAAAACCGTTATCGATATTAACAACAGCCACACCGGCCGAACAACTGTTGAGCATGCCTAAAAGTGCCGATAGCCCCTGAAAGTTAGCGCCATAACCGACACTGGTAGGAACCGCGATTACAGGCCGTTCGACCAAGCCGCCGACAACGCTTGCCAAAGCGCCTTCCATTCCGGCAACAACAATAACTACATTAGCATTTCTAATCAAATCAAGTTTATCAAACAGTCGATGAATACCAGCCACACCTACGTCGTAAACCCTCTCTACCTGATTGCCCATGATCTCAGCAGTCAATGCCGCCTCCTCTGAAATAGGCAGATCGCTTGTACCAGCCGTCACAACGGCGATATAACGCTTATCATCTTTTGGAAGAGGTTTACGCTCTACAAAAATCAAGCGCGAATTTTTATGATAACCCGCATCGGGCAGCACCTTCTGCACCGCTGCAAATTTATCGGCATCAGCACGTGTTCCCAAAATATTATTGTGTACCTGTGCCAGCTTTTCCATGATCGCAGCAACCTGCTCTACTGTTTTACCCTCGCAGTAAACAACCTCGGGAAACCCCTGACGCAGACTGCGGTTATGATCCAGTTTCGCAAAACCAAGGTCAGTATAATCCGCAGCATGCAGCTTTTCCAAAGCTGTTTTAGCGTCGATAGTGCCTGCTTTATAACTTTCCAAAAGCGCCAGCAAATTTTCTTCGTAAGTCATATTATAATACTTCCTTAACTATGATTTATGCAAATGTTTCTCTTTCCATTCCTCGCTCAGCAAATATAACAGCGGCACTACAACCAGAGTCAGCAAAGTCGACGTCGTCAGACCGCCAACTAAAACCACGCCCATAGACTGGCGCAGCTCAGCACCAGCTCCAAGACCCAAGGCAATTGGCAGCATACCTAAAATAGTCGAAAGCGTTGTCATAAATATCGGACGAATACGCAAAGCGCAGGCTTCACGCAAGGCCTCGCGCAAAGGCATACCCTTAGCACGCGCCTGATTGGCATAGTCGACCAGCAGGATCGCATTTTTTGTAACCAGACCCAGCAGCATCGTAAAACCGATCAGCGACATCATATTTGCAGTCTGCCCTGCTACCATCAAACCTAAAACAGCACCGATAATCGCAAACGGCAGTGACATCATAATTACCAAAGGCTGCATAAAGCTTTCAAACTCCGCTGCCAGAACCATATAGATCATAATAATAGCCAAAATGACAGCTTTCACTATCTCACTAAAGGCTTTTGCCATTGTATCAGCCTGGCCGATCATTTTATAACGGTAACCGACCTGCATATTCATATCCGGAATCATCTCCGTCTGGATCTTCTGGATCAAATCGCCCGGAGTAATACCGACTGTATTAGCATAAACAACGATCTGGCGCTGTCTGTCCTCACGGTCAATACGTGTAGGACCGGATGAGAAATACACGTCAGCTACGTCACCCAGCCGGACAAACTTCCCTTCCGTATTGGAAACGCGCAGATTGGCAACGTCATTGATATCACGGCGATGTGCAGCATCCAACTGTACAATTATATCATAGTCGTTATCACCGATAGTAAAACTATTGCTTGTGCTTTTGCCTAAAAAGGCCATTTCCACAACTTTACCGACGGAAGTTGAATCAAGCCCCATTGCGCTCGCACGCAGCGGATCGACCTTAACGATGATCTCCGGTTCTTCTTCCGATGAAGAAATATCAACATCAGTAGAACCGGGAACCTGTCTGATCCTTTCCGCCAGATCCTGCGCATAAGTTGTCAGCAGCTCAAGATCACTGCCGCGCAGACCTACCTGCACCGGTCTGCTGTCACCGCGTCCGCCGCCCTGGTCACTGACGACTGCTACTTTCAGTTCTTCGACATTACCAAATTTACGGCGCAGCTCATCCATAATATCGATCATACTGCGATCTCTGTCAGATGAAGAAATAAGCTTGACATCAATATTGCCTTCGTTGATAGGCACGCGCGAACCGCCTAAGCGCATCGCTGCGATCCTTACCTCCGGCATTTGCAGGATTTCTTCTTCCAACGGCAGCGTCAGCTCCTTCATCCGCTCGATACTTGTACCGGCAGGAGCTTTAACACTGACGGAAAATTCACCGGAATCGTATGTCGGCTGATATTCCGTACCAATAAAAGGTAACAGAAAAAGATTAAAAATAAGTGAAGCAACAGAAATCAAAACTATTTTCCATGGATGCTGGAACGCAAATACCATTAATTCATCATACATCCGGCAAATTACCTGAAACCCGGCCTCAAATTTATCCAGACAAATCTGCACAACTTTTGGACGCGGATGCTTATGGGGTTTGGCATGTTCTTCACGATAATCCTTCAGCCAATAAGCCGAAATCATTGGTGTGAGCGTGTAAGCTGCCATCGTCGAAAACGCCAGTGCAAAAGCGACCGTTAAGCCGAACTGTTTAAAATACTGACCAACTACCTCACCCATGGAACCGATCGGTACAAAAACCGCCATCAAAGAAAGCGAAGTGGCAAGAATCGCCAGAGATAACTCTTCCGTAGCATCCTGGGCCGCCTGAATCGGGGACTTACCCATTTCCATATGCCGGAAAATATTTTCAATCAAAACGATAGCATCGTCGATAAGGATGCCGACTGCCAGGCTCAAAGCCATCAGCGACATATTATTCAGCGTAAAGTCCATCGACTTCATCAAAAAGAACGTAGCAATAACGGAGGTCGGTATGGAAAGGCCGCCGATGATCGTAGCCCGAAAATCGCGCAGGAACATATAAGTTATCAAAAGCGCCAAAAAGCCGCCGAAAAGAATCGCATTCCAGACATCGGCAACATTCTCGCGGATATAAGCCGACTGATCGCGTACGACGTCGACCTTGATATCCTTCGGTAAATCATTTTCCATCATTTGTTCCATAGAAGCGTTGACACCGTCAACAACATCGACAGTATTGGTTTTAGACTGCTTCCTTACCAAGACCATAACGCTGGGTACTTTATTGGAACGGGAATAGGTATCCTCGTCTTCCCAGCTGTCAACAACCTTTACAACATCTGAAAGCTGAATCGGGCGACCGTCCTGATTGGCAATAACAATGTTTTTAATATCGTCGATATTTTTATATTTGCCTAACGTACGAACTGTTATTTCCATATCGTTATAACGGGCCTTACCGCCGGGAGTATTGATATTTTCACTGTTGACCTTATCTAAGATCGTCTGAAAGGAAATATTATAACTGTTCAGCTTCTCAGGATCGGCAATCAGTTTGATCGCACGCAGGCTGGCGCCGACAACAGATACTTCGGACACGCCTTCGACACGCTGCAGTTCTTCTTTAACAACATCTTCAACTATCTTACGGGTTTCTTCACGACTGCGCGAATCAGAAGCAAAAGTAAATGCCGCTATCGACTGTGACGAAATATCAAAACGCTGTACAACAGGTTCATCGATGTCGTCAGGCAAACGCCGGCGTACCGATGCAACCTTTTCACGCACCTCGCTGGCCATGTCGCGAGGGTCAACACCCAGCTCAAATTCCAGCGTCGTCTGCGAATACCCTTCGCGTACAGTTGACGACAAGGTTTTTATACCTGCCACCTGACTTACGCGATCTTCAATAGGTCTGGTGATCAGAGTTTCCATTTCCTCAGGCGAAGCGCCTGTATAGGTAACAGTAACACTTACCAGAGGCAGTTCGACGTCAGGATACAAATCGACACCCAAATTAGGATACGACTTAATGCCGAATACTACTAAAAGCAGTACGAACATCGTCGTAAAAACAGGTCTGCGTATAAATGTGCCTATCATTTTATTTAGCACCCTGTCCTTCTAATTTGATCTTACTGCCTTCACGCAATTTATTCTGACCGCCGGTAACGATCCGGTCACCATCACTCAAACCATCTAAAACTTCTACCATATTATCACTGACAAAACCTATTGTTAAAACTCTGCGGCTGACGACACCATCATCATCATCAACAAAAACCGTACGCTGATCTTCACGCATTACAATGGCGCTCATAGGAATAACTAATGCATTCTCTTTCGGCTCAGCTGTAATGACAACATTGGCATACACACCGCCGCGCAACTTACCGGCACTGTTATCCACTGTCACCTCGGCAGCAAATGTCCTTGCCGGCATATCTGCTACCGGCGAGATACGTGTGATCATACCGCTGAATTTATCCTCAGGATATGCGGGCACAGTAATATCAGCCAATCCGCCAACAGCAATATTGCTGATCTGACCTTCCGGGATATTTATTTTAGCAGTCAATTCAGAAATATCGGCAATATTAAACAGCGCTGTGCCAACTTTAGCATAATAGCCTTCCTGATAATAACGTTTAGAAATAATACCGTCCTGAGGCGCAGTTACACTGGCTCCGCTCAGCTTGTCCTGCATATTGTCCCACACGCCCTGCGCTTCCGAAAGCTTGCCCTGCGCATTATTTCTGGCAAAGCGGTAATTGTCTACCGTCTGCTCCGAAACAGCGCCCTTTTCATATAATGCCTGATAACGCTGCAGTTCACGTTCAGCTCTTTCCAAAGTAGTTTGGGCATCCATCAAAGAACCTTTCGCCGATAACAAATTAGCCGTCTGCTCCGTCTGCTCTAAATGAGCCAGCACAGTACCGGCTGTAACCCGGTCGCCCTCATTAACATAAACCTTCTCTACCCTGCCGTCGATTTTAGCTGCCACGTCGGCCTGCCAAACTGGATCAAGGCTGCCCGCAAAGCGCATAACTGGAATAATAGTCTGACGCTGCGGAAAAGATGTGGCCACCGCAATATTCTGCCCTTGTGAAACACGGCTTGCACGCTCGTTGTTAGCCTGGATATTACCATAAATACGATAAGCGATAATTGCTAAAAGAACCAGGGATGCGATAATTGCAATACGAACTTTTTTATTCTGCCAGATCATTTTTTTCTCCTCAATTTATCGGAATAAAGGTATTTTTAGTTACAATAACAGATATTTTAATTATACAACTTTTCCATATAGAATAGCAAGAAAATTACAGGCCGAAGCAGTGTTTTCACAGTCTTTTCAATGGTTATGCCGCACCGTATAAAAAGACCCCTGCTGCTGAAAAACAACAAGGGCCTAACTGTATTGTTTACTCTATTTTTTTGCTTCGTCGATTACCGCCATATTAGCGGCATCACGTTCTTTCACACGCTCCAAACCGGTTTTCTCGCTGGCAGCGCCAGTATTCATTTTCCCTAAGGCGTCCTTCAGCGAATAAACGGTAAATTCAGCTGTCATATCCAGATTGCCCGAAGCATCATTTTCTTTAACGGTATTCACGCTGGCTTTGTTCAATTTCGCAAACCGCGTACCGTTTTCCACCTTCTGCAAAAACTCGACCATTTTATAATAGTTACCGCTGATAGAAATATTAAGAGGTACTTCATAAGCCCCATTTACCTGCTTCAAATTACCGCTGGGAGGTTTTACACTTTTAAACTGGATTCCGCACTCCTTCGAAAGATTAGAATATTCCTGTACTAATTCTGGTACAGTTACCATATCAGGCAGCAGCTTTTTAGCTTCTGCAAGGTAAGCTTCCTGTTTTGCCGCAAAAGCATTATAATCTTTATTCTGTTCAGCAAATGTCTGATAACTGGCTAAACGCTGCTGGGCCTGTGTCAGCTCCTGCTCATTTTTTTGAATATCATCACGCAGCGGCTGCAGGATATACAGAACTACAAAAACAAGCAGCAGTAGCGAGCCTAACAATAACAACGAATATTTACTGTTTTCTGACATATTGCTGTCAGGCATTTCTAATTTCACTTCTTCACCCCACTTCTCTGAACTTCCAAAGTAAAATCAATAACGCCAACAGTACTGCTGTTATTATTGCTGCTGCTTTCATCGGCAGAAACCAACTGCACATTGGCAATATCAGGCCGTGCCTGTAAAAGACTGATGAATTTAACAACATCGTCCATTTTCATAGCTTTGCCGGCAATACTCATCTGATCAGGCTTATTGCCCTGTTTAACACTTGTCAGCCAGCAACCGTAAGGTGTAACATTGCCCAGTTCCGCAAGCGAACGGCTCCAGACGATGCGGTCTTTAGAAAGATTGCGTACGATAGTATTGCGTTTGTTTACTTCCGCATTCTGCTGCTGAGCTTTATCAAAACGCTCCTGCCAGACTTTCATCGAGGCGATCCCTTCATTCACATCGCTGAGCTTAGTTTCAGTATACTTGAACATTGCCAAATGGTAACCCCACAGTAAAATGCTCAGTCCTAAAAATACATAAGCTATAATGCGATAAAGTTTCCAGACAGGGAACTCGCTTTTGCGCCTGTACTCAGGTAAAAGATTGATTCTAATCATCTGCTTCCCCTCCGTACAAAGCAGCGCCTATTGCAACAGTCAGCGCGCCCAGATATTTTTTCAGTTCTCTTTGATCAAGTTTATCAGCAAAAATCACAGCCTGACGCAGGTCATTAACGACAACCTTCATCTCCATACCTTCGCTCAAAAATTCGGACAATCCAGCCATATTTGCACCGCCGCCTGACAAAACCAGATGCGTAAATCTTGCATCCTTTTTATTGATCAAATAATATTCGCAGGTTCTGCGTACTTCACGTCCCAGATTTTCAACCTCGTTGAAAAATTCTGCATATTTGGTTTTATCTGTTTCCAGACTGCTCAAAAGCAGCTCATCTTCCAGTTTGATCTTTTCAGCAGCCGTCAGATCGACACCAGCGCCATTAGCAATAGCGGCATTAAACATCTGCCCGCCCTGCGGAATACTGCGCTGCGCAACGGGAGCGCCGTTCTGAAAAATAGTCAGCATCGAATATGAACGCCCTATATCAAGCAAAACAAAGTTTTCTAACTGCCTGGGCAAAGTTCTATAAGCAGACAAGACTTCGATATCAATCCCAATAGTATGCCAGGCCATCGCATCACTGATTTCCAGCAGTGAATCAATAACATCTTTAGGTGAAGCAACCAAAAGCACAGGCTGCAGACCTTCACTGGTGTAAGAACCAAATTTAGCCGAGTCCACATAATAAGTATCGGCTTCATAAGGAACATACTGGCTGGAATCCCAGGCTACAGACTGCTTCATTTCTTCGTCCGGCATTTCCGGCATATCGATCTCACGTACGAAAGCATTACGACCGCCTACAGTAAAAACCGCATGCCTGGCATTAAAATCATATTTTGCCACCAAACCTTTAATAAAGCTTATCATTGCATCACTGTTGCGGACAAATCCATTATTGATAAGTTCCAATGGCAGCTCTGCTACAGCAAAACAACTCACTGCAGGCTTACTGCCGGTTTCTATCTGCACCATTTTTATACTGCCGGTGCCAATATCGACGCCAACTATTTTTGACGGCTTCGTGTGAAACATTTTTTTTACGATGGCTTGCACATTCACTTGCGCAGACCTCCTTGATTTGTATAAATAAAATCAGTTTCAATACTATATTTTATAAATTATATCATAAATTCATAAACTCATACAAACAAATTCCAGTAAAAATAAATTAAATATGGTGAAAACAAAAGTGCAATATAAGCTCCGATACATAAAAACGGTCCAAACGGAATTGGATCTTTACGCTGCTTGATTCCGGATGCCAGCAGCAGCACCCCGATTATCCCCCCAAAAACAAAAGCCAGCATCAGACAAACTACACTCGCCTTAAGACCCAGCCAAACGCCTAAAACAAAACTGAGCTTAACATCGCCAGCCCCCATGCCACCACGGCTCAGCAAAAATATCAGCAGCATCAGCCCACCGGCAAATAAAGCCCCATATAAAGAATCCCACATATCCGGTAAAGCATAATAGGCATAAATGATACCTGTCGGCAGCATCAGCATCAAAATTTCATCCAGCAGTATCTGATGATCAAGATCAATAAAAGCCTGTACGATCAGACAAGCTACAAAAAAGAAAACAAGCATTATTTTTAAGCCAGGCAAATAATACAAGCCGCACAAAGCAAATAAAATACCTGTCAAAAGTTCTACCAGCATATAACGGGCGCTATACGCAGCATTACAATAGCGGCACCTGCCGCGCAGTAAAAAATAACTTAGAACAGGTATCATATCCAGAGCCCCTAACCTGTGTCCGCAGCTGCCGCAGGCAGACGGAGGACTGATAACAGATTTATCCAGCGGCAGCCTGTAAATACAGACATTCAAAAAACTGCCGATAACTATGCCGATAAGAAAATATAAACCAAATAATAAATACACAAAACCACGCTCCAACATAAAATATACTGTAAATTATATTACTTTCAGTCAAATACAGCACAAAAAGAACTGTCAAAACATATTACATAAAAGACAAAACCAGGCACTACTGCAAGTTTATGCTTCTACATCTATAAATTACAACGATTCATCACAATGCAAATATTTTTGATAATAATCACGTTTAGCGTCATACATCGCCTTATCGGCAACAGCAATAAGCTTTTCCACAGAAATCTCCTCGTCTGTCCAGACTGCTCCAAGAGAGAAGTTTATTTCTGCATTCTGCTCCGCAAAAGCACGTAAAGTTTGTTCTCTGCACATAAATTCTTCACGCATCATTCCAGTACAGATTACAACAAATTCATCGCCGCCGATGCGAAACACCTTCTCCGCAAAAGTTTTTTTCAGTAAACCGCTGATCCTAACAATCATTTGATCACCATAAGCATGACCTTTACTGTCATTGGCTTTCTTCAATCCATTTATATCAATAAAAATAACCCCGAGAGTACTGTAACTGTTATCTTTCAGCTCATCTAAATATTTAATATAACTGGTCCTGTTGCAAACACCGGTCAATGAATCCCTATAACTAAGTACCTGCAGCTTTTCAATCAGCAGTCTTTTCTGCAAATCATTGACGATAAAAGAAGTTATCTGCTCCAGTAAACCATAGTGCAAATATTCTACCGAAGGATTATCCACACCTATAAAACCAATAAGCGAGCCGTTATTGAACAATGGTGCTGCTACCAGCGAATCAATATTCTGCGGCCCTAAAATTTTATATTCTTCAGAATCGTGGTCCAATTCTTTTTTTAAAGAATAAATAATACGGGATTTATGATTGCTGAACCTTTCAATCCACATATCAAAATAACTGAAAGGCACCTTCTGTAATGAATCCAGCTGCTGCACAATTTCCTTTTTACACCATTCATAAGTATTAGAAACCGTATTATCAGATTCGCATCTTTCAAAAATATACGCCCTGTCGCCGTCATATGTTTCGCCGACTATTTTAAGCAATTCATTGATAGCTTTATTGACATCGTTTTCATGATTTAAAGTATCGATACATTTGATCAGCGTTTTTTCCATATTCAATTTATTTTTAATTTCACGTTTTTCTAAAACCTGATCTGTAATATCAGTGCCAACTTCTACACGGAATTTTCTGTCGCCCAGTATCAGCAGCTTATCGTGCAAAACAAAATACCGCTGCATATCCTCACGAAAAATCTCCCAGTCATAATATTTATTTTCTGAAAGTATGCTGTTAGTGCAAAATTCGCAGGGACATTCCTTATTCTGCAAAGCTTGATAACACGGTTTCCCAAATACTTCAGCCTTATTTTTACCAATGACCTGCAAAAGCTTTTTATTCGCAAAAATCACCTCATTAGTCTCCATATCAGTCACATAAAACAGGCCGTCATGACTATCAATGATTTTGCAACAAAGTTCTTTATAATCCATCGGGAACATCTCCCGCATTCAGCTATATTAACTAATATTTATTATATCATACAAATAAAATATTACTTATTATTTTTTAAAACATACCTGATGCAAAAATATATAAAGATTTTCGATATCTATAGGCTTTGCCAAATGCTCATTTATACCTGCGGCAAAAGATTTATGCACATCATCGCTGAATACATAAAATGAACACATTCCTTGAATTCAGGAATGTGTTCAACAATAGTACACTATTATTTAATTAGTACCGTAAATTTGCTCTTTCGTATAGTAACCGCTTTCGATTAAAACTTTATCGATATTTTCTTTTGTTACCATTTCACCTGTAATCAAATAAGCCTGAATTTTCTCGCCTTTATCATTAGTTATTTCTGAATTAGCAGTTACTTTTTCACCTTTCGCCAGGGCATAAGCCTGATCAACTGCAGCTGAAGCCATATTTTTTAAGTCCATATACACTGTTGCATCCTGCGTTCCTGCAACAAGTCTTTTGACCGCTGCCAGTTCAGCATCCATACCGACGATGATCACGTGATTTTTCAATCCCAGCTCCTGCACAGCAGCTGCTGCACCGCCGGCCAAACCATCGTTAGGGCATAAAACAGCGTCTAATTTCATATCATTAGCGATAACAGCCTTTTTTACCATTTCCTTAGCCGTCTCAGCAGACCAGCCGGGAACATAATCATTTAAGATAACATTGACCCCGGCGCCAAGCATTGGCTCAATGTATTTATTAGCACCATCATATAAAAAGTGAGTATTAAAATCGCCTTTATCACCCTTTAAAACAATAAAGTTCCCCTTATAAACGCGCTCCGATAAATGCTTACCCAGATTCTGCCCTATTTTATAGGTGTCATAACCAATAAACAATTCCGTCTTGGGATTTAAAATAGCCCGACCGTAAGAAATAACCTTAACATTTTTCTTTTTAGCATAATCTACGATATCATCAACCTGACGTAAATCTCGGGGGATCATAATCAGGACGTCAATACCGCTGTCAATCAGCTCAAAACAATCTTCCCGCCAGCTCTTCGGTGTATCGTTAGTGTTAAAACGAATCATGAAATCTGCACCAAGCTCCTTAGCCCGTTCTTCCATAAACTGTTTTTCTTTCACCCATCTGGTAGCGCCGCCAACTCCAAAAGAGACACCCAGCTTCGGTTTATGCGGCTCACTGCCACATCCCACAGCGAGTATCAGGATTATCACAGCACTTATAAGGCATACGATTTTTCTCAGCATAACTTTCCCTCCCTGAAAAGTTCGGCAAATTTACTTTCTTCCATCGGTCTGGCAAAATAGTATCCCTGTGCTATATTACAGCCGCATTCGCGCATCAGGCTAACATTCTCTCCCGTTTCCACGCCTTCTACTACCAGACTGATATTCAGCTTACGTGCCATTTCTACGACTGAAACGAAAATGATGTTACGTTTTTCATTATCTGCAGCTTCTTCTAAAAATGCTCTGTCTATTTTTAAAGTATCGATAGCCAGATCCTTCAACATATTTAAAGAAGAATATCCTGAACCAAAATCATCCATCGCTACAGCAACTCCATATTCACGCACCTTCTCCGTAAAATCATAAATAATGCTGAAATTATCGAAAATTGCGCTTTCGGTCAGCTCTAACTCAATCAAATGTGCCGGCACCTGATATCTTTCCATTGTCTGTAAAAGTGTCGGCAGAAAACTTTCATTAGCAAAATGTAAACGTGAGAAGTTTACAGAAATCGGCACACATTCTATCCCTTCATCCAATGATCTTCTCAAAAAAGCTAATACTTTTTCAAAAACAATCATATCAAGATCCGTAACCAGGCCCGTTTTTTCGCTTAAGGGTATAAAATCACCAGGTGGAATAAGTCTGTTGTCTTTTGTCTGCCAGCGGATCAAAGCTTCCGCACCTACCAGCTTGCCGCTGTTGATATCAACCTTCGGCTGATAGAAAGCTACAAACTCATCATTTTTGATCGCCAGCTTCAGATCCCGTTTCAGCTCTTCATTGCGGGCCGTCTGGTCATCAAACTGTTTTGAATAATAAACTACATGCTGATTCAGCACGCCTTTGATCGTCTGTGCCGCTACGCTGGCTTTATCGACCATCAGATTAAGGTTTTCGCTGTGATCGTTAATAATATACACACCAGCCGAAAAATGCAGCATCAGGTTTTCTTCCGTGATACCTCTGATCGAAGAAAACAAACTTTCGATACGCTTTTCATCGGCATCCAGCAACAGACAGACAAACTGGTCTCCGGAAATACGAGCCGCTGTTTCACCGTGCTGCATCCAGGAATTGACTGAATTGTAAATCTGCCGCAAAATCTTATCACCGCAGGCAAATCCGTAAAAATTATTGATATACTTAAAATTGTCTACGTCAAAATTAAGAACATAAAATTGTTTATCCGTGCCCTTATTCAACAGCTCCTGCACATCAACCAGAAATTTATTATAGGTATTACCGCCTGTGACATTATCCACAAAAGCGATTTTTTCCAAAGTCCGTTTCTGCCGCCGCTTATTCCAGGCAAAATAACAGATGCTTACCAAAAAGATAAGTACCAGAGCAACCATAACCATATAAAAAATCTTCATAACCACATTGCCATTTTCAGCAATGACATCAGTAGGCACGCTTGTTACAAGATACCAGTCATGCACCTGTTCAATAGGAGTATAAGCCGAGAAAGTTTTTTCACCATTGACCACGTTTTCCATAAAACCGCTTTTATTGGCTTTGATATCTTCTTTCATTTTACGAACAGCTTCAGCATTTCCATATTCGTAAACGTCACGAAAATAATTATCAGATTTTAAAGCACAGTTGATATGCTTGGTATGCAGAATAATATAACCTTCACTGTTGATAACATACATATAACCTTTAGATGAAAACAACGAAGCCGCGAACAGCTCATTCATCTGTTTTTCTGTATAGATTTTCTGTATCGTACCGATGATTTTATTATCATAATACAATGGCACGCTGCCAACAAAAATGTATTCGCCGTTGATCCTTGAAATAGTACGTTCCGAAATATTGGAAATCCCATCAATAGCCAGTTTAAAATAACGACGCCCGGAAATATCGATAGGTATCCGCTTTTCCACATAGGCTATCCCATCTTTATTGGCCAGAAACAAACTGTCGTCGATACTGTTTTTAGAATAATCTTCTAAAAATTTATTGAGTTCTGCTTCCTGAGTAATATTTTTATTCTTCAGTCCATCCGAAATCTTACTGCTGATAATATCCAGACGGTTGAGGTCTAAAAGCAGTTTACTGGTAATGACATTCTTGTTTTGTGAAACTATCTCTTCCAGATTGTTCCTGGAATCGTTATCAAGTAAATTTTGCACATAACCCAATAAAAAGACGATAACGCCAAATAAAATGATATTAAAAACAAAAACAGATATCAAAAAAGGTTTTTGTAAAATTTTCTCAAAATTCATGACTGCGCCCATCCATCTTCGTCAGAAATATAAATATATTTGTACGCCGCTTTTTTATTATGACATTGCTGCAAGCAGCTTATTCGCCAAATAAATTTTAATATCTTTAAAACTTTTTCTTTAGTTTTTAAATATAATTTTTATAAATATATATTTAAGTTTTATTTTAAATATTTTATCACTTTGTTTGTTTTTTATCAACTTAAAAAAATAATCCCGTTCCCTAAAAGGGAACGGGATTATTTTAAAAACAAATTGATTTATAAAATAGAAGCTTCGTTTACTTCTTCAATATCATTTTTTTCAGCATAGCCTGTAAGAGCCAGCGTCAAAGCACCGTCACCTGTTACATTGCAGGCAGTGCCAAAGCTGTCCTGCAGCGCAAAAATCGTCAGCATCAGAGCTGTACCGGTAGCATCAAACCCCAGAACACTGATGATAAGACCCAAAGAAGCCATAACTGTACCACCGGGAACACCAGGGGCACCAATAGCAAAAATACCCAGCAGCAAACAGAATAAAATCATCGTACCTAATTCCGGCAAGGTACCGTACAAAATCTGAGAAACCGTCATAACAAAAAAGACTTCTGTCAGAACACTGCCGCATAAATGAATGTTGGCAAACAAAGGAATACCAAAATTGACCAGATCTTTACGCAGCACCTTAGATTTGCGGGCACATTCCAGCGCCACCGCTAAAGTAGCAGCCGATGACATTGTACCTACAGCAGTAATATAAGCCGGCCAGTAATGCTTAAGTACTTCCATCGGGTTAGCGCCGGCATAAATACCTGCCAGGCCATACAATAAAGCCAGCCAGATATAATGCCCCACCATTACTATCAGCACTACGATCAGGAACACAGGCAGCTGCTTGGTAATCGTCCCTTCGTACGACAACGCGCAAAAAGTGCAGGCGATAAAAATCGGCAGCAGCGGAATAACAATATTAGTAACGATAGCCAAAACAATTTTCTGAAATTCTTCTAAAAATTTAGTAATCACAGCAGCCTTAGTCCAGGCGGCTGCCACACCAATCAAAACAGAAAAGACCAAGGCGCTCATTACGCTCATGATCGGGTCGATCTTTAGATCAAACAGCAGCTTGGGCAGCTCTTTCAAACCGTCTACAGAAGAAACGATATTCAAATGCGGAATAATGCCGTAGCCCGACAGCATTGCAAAAAAGGCCGCACCGATGGAAGAAACATAGGCCAACGTGATAGCAACCCGCAGCATTGTCGATGCGTGCTGCCCCAAACGTGTGATAGACGGAGCTATAAACCCGATGATAATCAGCGGTACACAGAAGATAATCAGTGAACCGAGTAAATTTTTGAGAGTCAAGATCACCTGCATCAAAGCTTCATTGGCATATAAGCCTACCAAAATACCTGCTATAACGCCCAGCAAAAGGCGGGCAGGCAAACTTCCCAGTATGTTTTTCATTAACGTCACTCTTTTCTTGGATAATATATTTTACTATATATTAAAATAGCATATACTAATCAATTCCTCAACTGTTTTTCACTTTTTCTCTCAAAACATTATTATTTTCTTAAATAAAAGCACTGAAAATAGTACTCCAACCTTTTTTACTACCGCGGCGCCCACATCATCAGACCCACACCACCCAGCACGATCATCGCACCGCTGAGATCCCAAATATCCGGTTTAACACCATCTATACCGTACCCCCACAAAACGCTCATCACAACAAAAATACCACCATAAGCAGCATAAACGCGGCCAAAGTTCGCATCCTGCAGCGTAGGGATAATGCCATACAGGCTCAGCAGCACGAAACCTGTGATTCCATAAGCAAGGCTGCCGCCAGCTTTAATCCACTGCCAGACAAGATAACCGCCGCCGATCTCAGCCAGACCTGCCAAAATAAAAATCATAATCGAACTAAACATAATATTTTCCTTTCACACACCAAATTTTCAATGAAATAAAAACAGGTATACATTTCTGCATACCTGCACAAACAATCAGACATAAATATTTTTACTGCTGCAGCAATATCCGGCTCAGAGGCGATAATACGGTCCTTCAAAAGCTTTTTTACTGTTTGTTTTTATTTCCTGCATCTCCGAGGAACTTATTCCAAGCTGCGCTCCGATATCCTTCCATTTATTTTTCGGAGTTTTCATCCTTATGATATCATCCATACTTTTACCGCATCTTTTAGCAAGTTCATGCGCCATCATAACATGATGCCCGGCAAAGCCCTGCTTCATATATTTAACAGTCAGCTTACGTTCGATCTGCATTTTCTCCCAAAGCCTGTCGGCACGCAGCTCAATAGTTTTATCAAACAGTTTCTGAGGTGTAAGGCCCAAAACCATCCTTAAACGCCCCTTAGGATAAACCTCACTGAAGCTTACAACCTCCGCCAACGGCCTTTTTGACAATCTGGCATACAAACAAAGCTCCTTCATTTTCTTATAATCAGCGGCAGTCTGCACATATTCCGCCAGCTCTGTTTCACTAAATCCATACTTATCACTGAGTCTGTAAATAGCCTTATCTACAGTCATACTTGAAGTTTTTACTTTAGATGCCGAATTTACTGGCGGCAACTGTACTGCAGCCGTGGTTTTATCATTTTCAAAAGTTTGTGCATATACTGGTAAGCTGCAGTTCAATAATACTGTACCTGCCATGATAGTACTAACTATCAGTACTGCGCTCAAGTTACTTTTTGTCCTCATTTTTCATCATCCCCTTTTATATGGTACGATCTTTTGCCAATTAACTTTTAAACCAAATAACTAAAAATACTTTATAGTAAATTTTAGCATAATGCACTATTTTTAGTCAATAAATATGCCTCTATACTAAACCCATCCGATATTTTTACAGACCGCACTCTATTTTTTGATATATTTCACAAACTTTTTTAAGCTTTGCCCTTTTTCTGTCAAATCTCTGCTGTATAATAAAAATATAGTAAGTGATGAACTTACTAAACCCTTCCCATCAAATTCATCATAAACAGCTTTCCTATGTAAACCGTTCGCTACCATCCCCAGCGAACGGTTTTTTCTTTTTATCAGCAGTGTTTATTACAGGCATTATAAATCAAAGTAAACTTTCTATAACAGCAAGTGTCTATGCCAACAAAAACACTTGCTGTTATTTATATCTTAATATACGCCCACTCGTCTTTTATACAAATAAAAAAGCTGCAGAACAAGTCTGCAGCTGAATTTCGCTGTTGGTGATCTGGGAGGGATTCGAACCCCCGACCCACGGCTTAGAAGGCCGTTGCTCTATCCTACTGAGCTACCAGACCAAAAAAATTGGAGCGGGCGATGGGAATCGAACCCACAACATCAGCTTGGAAGGCTGAGGTTTTACCACTAAACTACACCCGCAATTTACTAAGCAATGCTCTATGTATTTGGTCGGAGCGGCAGGATTCGAACCTGCGACCCCCTGCTCCCAAGGCAGGTGCTCTACCAAGCTGAGCCACGCCCCGAATACAAAGGATATTATATAGATTTTTGATCCTAAAGTCAAGTCTTTTCGTATTTTACCTGACAGATTCTTCAGATAAATTTTTATGCAATCAAAAAGGCAGCTGTAAAAACTGCCTTTTTGAGTCCAACAATTTAATAAAACTTAAGCTTCTTCAGCCACTTCTTCACTAATATCAGCCTTTTCTTTTTGCTTCGCCAAATGTGCTGTATAACGTTTTGTCTCGGCTACGATAACGCCAGTCAGTCCCAGAAGCGCGATCAGATTAGGAATAGCCATCAAACCGTTAACTATGTCTGCTAAAACCCAGATTGCTTCCAGTTTCAAGAACGCACCGCAGGCAATCAGAGCAATAAAAATAATGCGATACGGCAAAATTGCTTTAACACCCAGCAAATATTCGATGCAGCGTTCACCATAGTAATTCCAGCCTAAGATCGTAGTAAAGGCAAATAATACCAGGCCAACCATCAGCAGATATTTGCCCCACACCGGAAAGCCCATCGTAAAGGCAGCCTGAGTCAAAGCAGCACCATTCAAATCCCCGGTCCAGACATTAGTAACAACCAGAGTTAAACCGGTAAGAGTACAAATGATGATCGTATCGATAAAAGTACCGGTCATAGAAATCAGGCCCTGTTCGGCAGGCCATTTGGTTTTAGCAGCAGCAGCAACGATCGGAGCACTGCCAAGGCCGGACTCGTTAGAGAAAACACCGCGGGCAATACCATTGCGCATCGCCATCATAACAGTTGCGCCCAAAAAGCCGCCGGCAGCAGCCGTAGGACTAAAAGCATTGGTAAGCACTGTAGAAATAGCAGCAGGTACCTGATCGGCAAATACGAACAAAATACCTACTGTAGTAACGACATATAACAAGGCCATAAAAGGAACGATTTTACCTGCTACGCTGGCGATAGATTTAAGGCCGCCAATAGTAACGACAGCAACCAGCACAGTCAGCGCAATTGCGGTATAAACAACAGGAATGCCAACAGACAGCTGCGTGATCTCAACGATAGCGTTGACCTGAGCAAAAGTACCGATACCGAAATAAGCGCACAACACACCGGATACGGCAAAGAAAACAGCCAGCGGTTTATAAGATTTACCTAAACCGTTTTCAATATAATACATCGGTCCGCCGGCAATATTGCCATTGGCATCAACAGTACGGTATTTTACAGCTAAAAGACCTTCGGCATATTTGGTAGCCATACCAAAAAATGCAGCCAGCCACATCCAGAACAAAGCGCCGGGGCCGCCTGCTTTGATAGCAGTAGCAACACCGACTATATTACCCGTACCTACAGTAGCTGCTAAAGCTGTACATAAAGCTTTAAAGCTGTTGACATCGCCGTCGCCATCATTTTTAGCCGAAAAAATCAATTTCAAAGCCATTGGCAGTTTAAGCACCTGCAATAAATTCAAACGCAGGGTCAACCAGATACCGGTACCAACCAACAATACCAATAACGGCGGTCCCCACACAAAACTGTCGATCTCATTTAAAAGCTCCAACATAAAATTCTCCCTCTTCCCCTTATGTGAAATGAAAAACTAAAAGCCCACCGGAATAATGACAACTCCGGTGGGCAAAAAAACGATATAAGTACTCCCCTGCCTAAAAGGCAGCGGAACTACTGCTATTGCTCTGTCCATTGGCCTGAGAGATAAGAACATCAACGATATTCGTGCACCTTCGGCGCCCATTCAAGGGACTCTCCAGAGTTGTGTCCGCATACGGTTCCGCCTGATTTCCAGGCACCTGAGAGTTTAGCTCCTTCGGTAGACGCATCGTCTTCTCCCATATGTTTCATCCACGCATTATTCACTTGTGATGTTAGTTATTATAGCAGATAGTTTAAAAAAAGCAAGTACTTTTGTATTGTATACATGTATTCAATTGACCAAAGTATCGAAATAGCCTGCTTCTATCAGCTTAGCCAAAGCCAGCTCGCCGCCCTGCGGTTTAAAATCAGCTGATAAAACAGGTGCCGCCAAGCCCTCTGCACCAAGCGATATACCGACAGCACGGGTATTGTAGCCTCCGGCGACTGCTTCCACAAAATGGGGCAGACAGAACCCGCCCAAAACGCCCGCGATCAGCAGAACTACGAATACCTTGAGACAACGATCACTCAATTTAGCGTATGTCATACTGTATCACCGTCCTTTACTGTTTCCATTATACAAAATTATTCACTTCTGTGAACATTTTGAAAACTACAATACTACTTTCATTATCTACAAAATTATTTTTTCTGTGGTTTACTTGTGTCTTACGGTTTTAAAGCTAAAATAATCTGTTAAGATAAAGAAAAAGGAGGTATACTATGAAAAACCCTAACGGTTATGGCGGCGTCACTAAACTGCCGGGCAACCGCCGTAAACCCTATCGTGTACGACTGACATCAGGCTGGCAGTGTCAAACAGACGGCAAACCGCTGCAAAAATATCACACACTTGGTTACTATACCAGCAGGCGCGCCGCCCTAATCGCACTTGCCGACTACAACAAACGCCCTTACGACTTGAATCTGCAGCATCTTACCTTCGGTGAACTTTACAGCCAGTGGTACATTAAACATACTGCCCGCCTTTCACGTTCCTCACGCTGCAGTTTTACAGCCGCCTGGAAAAAATGCGCTGATATTGCCGACCAGCCTATTAAAAAAATTAAAAAAGCACAAATGCAGGCTGTACTGGACAACAACCAGCACCTGTCCCCCAGTGTGCAAACACGCCTGAAAACCATTTTCAGCGGTATTTTTCGCCTCGCACTTGAAAACGACCTCATCAGCGTAGACTATTCGCACTATCTGGAAAAAAACGCCACTGCCAAACAAACGTCCCGCAGCGTTTTTACTCACCGCGAAATCAAATGTTTATGGAACAACCTTGACCGATCACTGCCGCTTGCCGACGGCAGCCGCCATCATTACAACGATATCCGGCTGGTCGATACGGTGCTGATCATGATTTACAGCGGTATACGCATCGGCGAACTGCTGGAAATACAAACGGCACATATCGACCTCAAAAAACAGGTCATTGACCTGCACGGCACAAAAACCAAAGCAGCCCACCGCCTCCTGCCACTGCATAAAGATATCGTACCGCTCGTCGCAGCCCGTATGCACGGTAAATATCTGATCGAAACAGAAAATGGACAGCCAATAATCTACGATACCTACAAAAAACGTTTTTTTAACCTGTTAATGTCAACATTAAAAATGCAGCATAAGCCCCATGACTGCCGTCATACCTTTATCAGCGGTATGGATGCCTGCGGGATCAGCGCCGGCAGCGTTATTTTAAAACGCATAGTCGGTCATGCCAATGCCGATATTACTGAAAGCTACACTCATAAAAACATCCGTCAGCTTTTAACTGCAATCAATAAACTAAAATACTGATTTGTGTCTTACCAGAGTCTTACAAAACACCATAAAAAAGATAAACTAATATCATATTTAATAATCTATAAGATTGTTAATCTTAACTTAAAAGCAATTATTAAGCATATTGGATTTTATTAAAAACCAAAAAGGTTTCACTTTGGTGGAACTGGTAGTAGTAATCGCCATACTCGGTATTCTCGCCGGGCTTGCAATTCCGCGTTTTATGGACGCTACAACGAATGCCCGTGGTTCAAGATTAGTTGCTGATTTGCGCACTATTGAAAGTGCAGAATCTATGTATTATGCAGAAAAAGGTCAATTTGCTAATATGAAAGAATTAGTGGATAACGGATATTTAGCAGTTGAACCGATTCCGCCGATTGGTGCTTTTAAAGTGGCTGAAACTAATCAAGGTGGCGATATCAAAGCTGCTGTAACAGCTTATACCGTAACACCAAATAATGGTGCTACCCCTAAAACTGTTACCATCAACGCTGGCGAAAACATAGATTTAAAAACTTTAATGACTAGAAAAAATAGCTAATTTCAAATAGGCAGATAGGAAATTACAGCCTATCTGCCTATTTATTTTAATATGGAAGGAGAAGTTATGTGCAAATATAATAAAGGTTTCACTTTAGTTGAACTTGTGATAGTCATTGCTGTTATTGGGATATTGGCAGGCCTTGCTATTCCTCATTTCCTTGATTCGCAGGGCAAAACCAGAACCGCCAGAGCGGCGGCCGATATGCGTACTTTGCAAAGCGCTGTTGAAGAATATATGGCAGCAGGTAATACTATTACCGGTCTTACTGATAATCAAAAAGCTAACGGTGCAAAAGTTTTTCAAGATATTGTTGATAAAGGTTTTTTATATGCAGTGCCAACACCTCCTCAAGGAGATTACTACTATGCAGTTAGCGGTGATAGAATAACATTAAGCAACTGTTCATACGGCATAGAGGAAGCAAGCGATGGTGTAGGCAGCAGTGAAAATAAGAGAAAAATAACAGTATCTTTTATTAATGGGTTCGGAGATGGCACTAAAGGTGTTCCATATTCAATGTTTATCGAGCAATTTATTTCAGGAACGTACTAGATTATATATCTTTCACAGAAATGTAAATATATAAAGATAAAACTGCTGTCTAACATTAAGCTTGTTAGGCAGCAGTTTTATTAATTTGTACTATCTTGAGGTAATAACCATTCTAAAGGTATATCCGTTCCAAAAGATAAGCAAACACTTGGCATTCCTGCATCTATTTGCGGATGGTTATAAAATATGTAACCGATATTACCGTTGCTGGGTATATTTAATTGCCCCACTATTGAATTAGGAAAAATTGCTTTACCACTTGGCGGAACAGGAATATAGTCCAGATAACCTGCCTGAGCCAGGTCTTCAACTTTGATTTGCGTGTTATAGCCTTCGCTGGTGCCGGAAGCAACTATTTGCTGTCCGGTCTTGGCAAGATACATTATCTGTGCAGACTGTATAGTACGCATATCAGCAATTATTACAGCGCCTCTGGCAGTTGCTTCTGCATCTGTATAATAAGGAATAGCGAAGCCAGCTAAAATACCAATGATCGCAACAACTACAACTAATTCGATCAAAGTGAAACCTTTAACTGATTTTAACATTTACGATTCTCCTAAATAAATATTCTAGAAAAAACGACTGACTTTTGTCAGTCGTTTTTTATTAATGAAAATTATTATTCTCCTGCTGGCTTATCTTCTGTTTGCTGATTTCCACCTAAAAGAACTGTTAAGGTGTAACTTGAACCTTCATCAACACCTGTAAGACCAGTAGCACCAGTTAATGTAATTGTTCCCGAAGCACCATCTGCTCCTTTAGTATAAGTATATGCAGCCTTATCGCCTGCAACTCCTTCTGTAGTACCGCCACCCTGTTTTAATACTTGGGCGATAATAAATTTGCCAGTCGGAACGCCAGGCCAACCACCTTGTACTAAAGTGTTTAAATCATCTTGTTTAGTCGGATATTTAGCATTTTTAGCATAATAAATCATTTCTGCCGATTGGATAGTACGCATATCAGCTACGATTTTTGCGCCGCGGGCAGATGCGGTAGCGTCAAGAAAACGCGGAATTGCCATGCCGGCAAGGATACCGATAATGGCAATTACTACTACCAATTCCACCAAAGTGAAACCTTTTCTGTTTTTAATAAAATTTTTCATTGGATTTCATCCCTTCTTCATATAGCGTTAATACTATTATTTGGATAATAATATAATCACTATTTTATTTATATTTTAATAATAGCTCTTTTTTAAATTTTTATCAAGCATTTTTGCTGTAAAAGCAATATTTTATTTATAGACTACCTACTTTTGTGACTATTTCAAACATCGGCAGTAACAGAGCCACTGCCAGAGTTCCGATAACGATACCTAAAATAACGATCAGGATCGGGTCCATGATAGTCTGCAGTCTGCCGATCATATCATCTACCTCAGCGCCGTAGAAGTCGGCAACTTTATCAAGCATCGTATCCAGGGCACCGGTTTCTTCGCCGATATTGACTAAGCTGATAACGATCGGCGGAAACATACCGCTGGCTTCCATCGGGTCTGCCAAAGTACGGCCTCGCCTTAAGCTGCCGCGCGCCTGATTAAGCACCCTTTCAGCCTGCAGGCTGCCCGTCGCCTTGCTGACAATGGTCATAGCGTTTAAAATCGGCACGCCGCTGCGTGACAAGCTGGCAAAAGTACGTGCAAAACGGGTAATGATGATTTTGTTATACAGATCCCCGAAAATAGGTACTTTCAAATAAATACCATCACGCCACAGGCGGAAACTTTCTTTCGTGCCCGCCCATTTATAAAGCAGGAACAAGCCGATCAGAGCGGCGCCAACCAGATACCAGTAATGACCGAGGAAATTGCTGATACCGATAACGACACGGGTAACAAATGGAAGTTCGATTTTAAGCTGTTCAAACAGGCCGACAAAAACAGGCATAACGAACATCATAATAATGGCAACCACGATAGCCGCTACTGATAAAACGATCGCAGGATAAATCATCGCTGACTTGAATTTGGCATTCATCCGATAATCTTTTTCAAATTGCGCTGCCAACCGGTCCATAACGATCTCTAAAATACCGCCGGCCTCGCCCGCCGCTACCATATTGGTCATCAGCTCGGGAAAGACTTTAGGGAACTCGGCCATAGCTGCCGACAATGCTTTACCTTCGCGGACACTGGTTGTTATCTGTCCTAAAACAGTACGCAGACGTTCTTTAGCTGACTGCTGCGTGAGTATCTCCAGTCCTGTTAACAGTGGCACACCGGCTCCCAGCAATGTTGCAAACTGACGGGCAAAAATCGAGATGTCGTAAAGATTGATGCTTTCTTCAAAAAGCACACCTGAAAACAAACCTTTCTTTTTGGACGCTTCGATATTAGCCACATACATGTCCTGTTTACGAATAAAGGCGGCTACGGCAGCTTCATTAGGGGCGTTGACGGTGCCATAAACAACTGCGCCATCGCGTTTACGTGCTTTATATTTAAATTGCTCCAAACTGCGGTTCCTCCTTTAGCTTTATAGTCCATGCATATAGCGTTCTAATGATAACGGATCATAACAGCGTTCTTCCGCTACGCTGCGGTCGATCTTGTTTTGACGTACCAGCTGCGCCAGATAGGCATCCATACAAATCATACCGAATTTGGAACCGGTCTGGATATATGACGGTATTTGATGCGTTTTGCCTTCACGGATCAAGTTCCGCAGCGCCGGTGTGGCAACTAATATTTCAAAAGCAGCCAAACGTCCGGTTTGTTCGCGATTCATCAGCAGCTGCTGGGCAACGATGCCCTGCAGGTTACCTGCCAGCTGAATGCGGATCTGCTGCTGCTGGTGTTCGGGAAAAACGTCGATGATACGATTGACTGTCGATGCCGCATCCTGAGTATGCAGCGTTGCCAAAACCAGATGTCCGGTCTCGGCAGCTGTGATAGCTGTGGCAATAGTTTCCGTATCACGCATCTCGCCTACCAGAATAACGTCAGGGTCTTCACGCAGCGCTGCCCGCAGGCCATTAGCAAAGCTTTTGGTATCACTGCCGACTTCGCGCTGGTTGATGATGCTGTTGATATGGTTATGCTTGTATTCGATCGGGTCTTCCAGAGTGATGACATGATCTTTGCGGTGTTTATTGATTTTATTGATAACAGCAGCCAGTGTCGTTGATTTACCGCTGCCTGTCGGCCCTGTCACCAGCACCAAACCACGCGGCAGCATGGCAAGGTCGCTGATAACGTCAGGCAGGCGCAGATCCTCAAAGCTGGGGATATTATTGGAAATCAAACGCAGCGCCGCTGCCACACAGTTACTCTGTTTAAAAACATTGACACGGAAACGGCATACATTTTCAATTTCATAAGAAAAGTCAGCTTCGCCGTTATCAAGGAACTGCGTGCGGCGCCTGTCGTCCATCAGCTCCATTGCCATATTATAGGTATCCTCGCGGCGCAGAGGTTCTTCGCCCGCCTGCCGCAGCACGCCGTTGACACGGAACATTGGCGGCAAGCCTACTGTCAGATGGATATCGGAAGCGTTGACATCAAAAGCGTCACGCATTAACTCTTTGATCACTTTGTCATCTCCTTACGCGTACGCTACGCGCAGCAATTCTGAAGCAGTCGTTTCGCCATCCAGTACCTTGCGGATACCGTCTTCCTTCATGGAAGTGACACCATAAGGACGTCCGGCGGCAAAAATGTCCGTATCAGGAGCGTTTTGCAAAATCAGTTCCTTCATTTCAGGAATAATGGGCAGAACTTCATGGATCGCCATACGCCCGATATAGCCGGTAAAGTTACATTTACCGCAGCCGGCGCCTTTTTTTAGTTTCACATCTTCATCAAGTGCGATCCCCATGTAGGCTCTTTCTGCCGCATCAGGAGCATAACTTTCTTTACAATGCGGGCAAATACGGCGCACCAGACGCTGGGCCACGACACCGCGTAAAGCGGAAGCGACCAGGAACGGTTCTACGCCCATATCGATCAGACGTGTGATCGCACCTGCCGCATCGTTGGTATGCAGGGTACTGAAAACCAGATGCCCTGTCAACGCGGCATGGATACTGATCCGGGCTGTTTCAACGTCACGGATCTCTCCGACCATGATGATATTAGGGTCCTGACGCAAAATACTGCGCAGGCCATTGGCAAAGGTAAGCCCTGCTTTATTGTTGACCGCAACCTGATTGACGCCTTCGATACGGTATTCGACCGGATCTTCAACCGTAATGATGTTTTTATTGGGATTGTTGATATTGGTGAGCGTAGAGTACAGCGTTGTCGACTTGCCGCTGCCGGTAGGGCCTGTGACCAGTACGATACCGTAAGAAGAATTGAACAGACTGCCATACAGCTCCATATTCTTCGCTGTAAAAGTCAGGTCATGAATGTCGATAGAAGCCGCTGTTTTATCAAGGATACGCATAACGACTTTTTCACCTAAAATAGTCGGCAAGGTAGAAATACGCAGGTCAATATCACGTCCGCCCTGCTCAATATTGATGCGGCCATCCTGCGGCAGCCGCTTTTCGGCAATATCCATCTCCGCCATGATCTTGATACGTGAAATAATAGCGCTGTGGCTATTTTTCGGCAGTGTTACAGCGTTGCGTAAAACGCCGTCGACACGAAAACGCACCCTCGTATCATCCTCCTGCGGCTCGATATGGATATCGCTTGCTTTGTCGCGGACAGCCTGCTCAATGACGGAGTTGACGATTTTTATTATCGGCGCGTCCTCACTGCTGTCTTCGACCCTGCGAATGACAGGTGCAAAAGAATCTTCCTTCAATTTGTTCAAACTGCCGCCTACACGGCCGCTAACACCATAAAAATTGTTAATAGCGTTGATGATATCCTGCTGTTCAGACAGCACGATGGAAATATCACAGCCGCTGACCATACGCACATCATCAATAGCGTAAAAATTTGTCGGGTCATTCATTGCTATCGTCAGACGGTTGCCGTCTTTCTTCAGCGGTACTAAAGTATAGCGTTCTGCTAAAAAGATAGGCACTGCTGCAATAGCTTCCGGCATAATTTCTATATCGCTCAAAAACATATATGGTATGGAAAGCTGTTTCTCTAAAGTTTTAAGCATTTTACGCTCAGTCAAAAAGTTCAGACTGATCAGGGTCTCGCCCAGTCTTTTGCCGTTTGTTTTTTGTTCTGCCAGGGCTTTATCCAGCTGGGACTGCGTTATTTCTCCCGAGGTAACAAGAATCTCGCCCAAGCGTCTTTTCTGAGTCGCCACGTTGTTCTCCTCCATTTTAAATATTGCCAATAACACGGTTATCTTAGTTTTTTATTGCTTTTAAAACAAATAATACGCCTATATTATTTTATATTTAATTATACTACGCTATGTATTCTAAAACAAACTTATTTTAATAAAAAGAATAGGAATATTTATTTGCTTTTTTTCATCTTGTGGTATAATAAGTATATTAAGATTTTATAATTATCAGTGTAATTTATATTGGAGGAATTATTATGCGAAAACAGCAAAAGAAAACTGATCGTTTGTCACTTATCATTCTGGCAGCCTTCCTGGTTTTGAGCACCTCGCATTTCATGTGCCGCTTTGATGCAAGCGGTTATATAGAAGGCCTGTTTGAAAAAGCATGGGCCGGACAAGTCCAGGCAGCTGACCAGGTCCAGCCGGCAGCAGCAGTAATGCCTGCCGCAGATGCTTTAACCCCGGCAGCTAAAACACAAACTATCGCCCGCAATCCTTTTATGGCTCCGGCAGCACTGCTCAATAAACCTGCCGTACATCCAGGTGCCGCTATCGGCGGCGCTCCTGTTTACGCGGCCCAGCCGGTTTTGCGCGGCATCATCAATAACGGCGTCAAGCAGCTGGCTATTATCGAATTCAACAATACCAGCAATTACTATAAAGACGGCCAGAGCTTCGGCGACTATACTGTTGCCGCTATCGGCACCGATTCTGTCGACCTGAGCCATCCGCAAAATCCGCTCCATTTGACCCTAGGGAGGAATAACTGATGCATTCTTGGAAAAAATCGCTGCGAAGCACTACTCTCGCCGCACTTTTGGCCTTCAGCAGCACTACTGTTGCTTTGGCCGCACCTAACGTTACCCTAAATGTGCACGACGGCGAAGTTCGCGACGTTTTGACTGCTATTTCCGCTCTTTCGGATGCCAGTATCGTTACTGACGAATCTGTTAAAGGTAAAATTACTATTGCCTTAGATAATGTGCCGTTCAACACTGCTATCAAGCTTATCACCAGTGCCAAAGGACTGGCATATCGCATGGTCGACGGCGTTATTTTGGTTTCCACCCAGGAAAATCTGAACAAGTTCAACGGCAGCGTCAATGTTTTTAAGCTGAATTATGCCAAAGCAGAAGATGTTAAAAATGCTTTGAATGATATTCTGGAAAGTGAAAAGAAAATCAGTATCGACCCTATCACCAATTCTATTCTGTTCAGCGGCAGCAGCACAGATGAAGAGCGTGTACGCTCGGCAATCAAAGCGATGGACGTTGCTACCAAACAGATCACTTTGGAAGCCAAGATCATTTCTATCAACAAAGAAGACAGTAAAAACCTGGGCATCAACTGGAATTGGGATAAGATACCACAGAACAGTGAGGACAGCAATAACAGCAGCAGCAGCAATGACGATGATGAAGATTTCGGCGGCGTAGTCCATTTTGGCGCCAGCTATGAATTCCGTTTCAATGCGACACTCAACGCACTGTTTGCCAATGGCAAGGCCAAAATTTTAGCTACTCCGCGAATCATCACTGTTCCCGGTAAAGAAGCAAGCATCTTTATCGGTGACCATATTCCTGTTTTAACTGAAAAAATTGAAAACGGTATTACTGTCAACACTACCGAATATGTAGATGCCGGTATCAAACTCACCTATACTCCGCTGGTCAGCGAAGACGATATGATCACCTCAGCCGTACATACTGAAGTCAGCACGCCGACATTGGTGTCTGAAATCAAAAATTACAAGATCACCAGCCGTACTGCCGATACTTATGTAAGAATGCGTAACGGTGAAACACTGATCATCGGCGGCCTGATCAATGAAGAAGAACAGAAAAATATTCAGAAGATCCCTTTCCTCTCCAATATTCCTATTTTAGGCGAACTGTTCAAAAACCGCAGCACGACTAAAAATAAAACTGAGGTCATGATGATCCTGACGCCGCACATCACAGAAGCAGGCGCGTCACCGGCTATTTATGATACCCAGTCTCTGGAAAATGAATTCAAGGATTTCGATGATAACAAATTCCTGAAGGATATCAAAAAGTCCGAGCGTTCTCAGGCTGAAGCTAAAATCAAAGCTCAGCAGAAAGAACTGGCAAAGGAAATGAAGGAACTGCAGAAAGAGTTTGGCGACGATAAGGGCAAGGGGCCTCAGTCAGGTTCGATGCGTGACCGCGTCAACCAAATCTTAAACGAAGATAAATAAAAAGTAAGAGCTATCGCAGTAAAAGCGATAGCTCTTTTTGTCTGTCTTTTTATATATTTTTATACATGGCAGCGATTGTTTTGAATTTGCGTACCTCTGCTTCGATGTCATCTGCTGCCAAAATCCCGCTGACAATCGCTGCACCATTGGCACCGGTTTGCAGCACCTGTTCAAAATTGGTGCTGTTGACGCCTCCGATACCGACAAGAGGTGCCGTAACAGCCTGTCTGATACTTTGCAGTCCGTCAAGTCCTAAATAACCGGCATCATTTTTGGTAGTAGTGCCAAACACCGCACCGCAGCCTAAATAGTCAGCACCATCAGCAAGCGCCTGCCGGGCTTCTTCAGGGTTATGGGCCGATGCGCCGATAACTGCCTGCTCGCCTAACAGTCTGCGCACTACAGTAACCGGCAAATCGCTTTGCCCCACGTGCACACCGTCTGCCTGCACAGCTAACGCGATATCAAGCCTGTCGTTGATCAGCAGCGGCACCTGATAGACAGCGCACATTTTTTTCAGCAGCAGCGCCCGTTCAAACAACAGCCGGCTGTCAGCATTTTTATCGCGATATTGCAGCAGGGTCACGCCGCCTTTAAGTGCGGCTTCGATGCAGGAAGCGAAATCACGCCCCTGCAAAAAACCTGTATCTGTTACCAGATAGACACTGTAATCTATTTTCCGCTTCATTTTCTCCATCTCACTGCTTCCGTTCCGGGTCTAAATGCAGTACGTTCCATTTTGTAGTAACGTGATAAACACCGTCAAACAGCCTTGTTTTAAACATTCCCGGCCCGTCTTTGGTTTCCATAAAGCCTGCGGCAAGTTCTGCCGCCTGCCCCATTATCACTACGCCTAAAGCGGCTGCCAGCAATGGGTCTTTTGTTACTGCAGCGCAGCAGGCACATAACGTCGTTGTCATACAGCCAGCTCCTGTGATCTGCGTCAGCAGCTCATGTCCGCCAGTCAGAACTAAAGCCTGTTTCCCGTTGCTGATATAGTCAGTAACGCCTGTAACAGCAAACACACAATTATATTTTTCCGCAGCTTCCTTCGCGACCCGTAATCCGTCAGTCACGTTGCCATTCGAATCTACGCCTCTGCCTTCAGCTTTTTCTTCCAGCAGCGCCAGGCATTCAGCGTAATTGCCGCGCACTATCGTTACCAGACCTTCGTTCAAAAGCTTCAGCGCAAAAACTAAACGCAGCTTGGAGGCCATCACACCTACCGGATCTAAAACAACTGTGATTCCTTTATTTTTAGCCGCTGCAGCCGCTGTTTCCATCGCCTGCATCTTTGCTTTGGCAATAGTTCCCAGATTCAGTACCAATGCATCAGCATTAGCAGTTATTTCAGCCACTTCGTCCGCTTCATCGGCCATTACCGGCGAAGCACCTGCACACAAAGTTATATTGGCGCAGTCTCCCGCCGTCACATAATTAGTCAAATGATGGATAACAGGCCTTTTTTCACGTACAGCATCAACGATCAACCCAAATTGCCCTTTGATGACCAAACTCATTTTAACCAGCCTGCCTTTCTGTACAAATCAACAAAATGATGTGTCGGGCCACAGCCGCCGCCGATCGGCAAACTGTATTCTATCGCTTCTGTTACATAAGCCTTCGAAGCCGCAACGGCATCCACCAGGCTCAGACCCTGGGCAAGGTTTGCCGCCAGCGAGCTGGATAATGTGCAGCCGGTACCATGCGTATTTTTGGTGTCGATCCGCTCGCCCATAAACCAGCGTTCTGTACTGCCATCAAACAGCAGATCATCAGCGCTGCCGTTCAAATGACCGCCTTTGACCAAAACAGCTTTGGCACCCAACTCTAAAATACGTTCGGCGACAGGTCGCATTTCTTCCTTCATCGTCACCTTCATACCGCTGATAACTTCTGCTTCCGGCAAATTAGGTGTTACAAGTGTTGCCAGGGGCAGCAGCTCTTGGACCAGAGTAGCACAGGCTTCCGGTGCCAGCAGCGGATAACCGCTTTTAGAAATCATTACCGGGTCCAGCACCACGATCTGCGGTTTATAATAACGCAATCTATCGGCAATCGTTTTGATGATTTCCGGCCTTGATACCATGCCTATTTTTACCGCATCGACGCGAATATCGTCAAACACCGCGTTTATCTGCGCCTCGATCACCTCAGCGTCAATATCCTGCACCATAGTCACACCCTGCGTATTTTGCGCCGTTACAGCAGTAATAACACTCATACCAAAGGTGCCATGTGCGGCAAAAGTTTTCAAATCAGCCTGTATTCCGGCACCACCGCTGGAATCGCTGCCTGCTATCGTTAATAAATGTTTCATTTTTTCTCCTATCTGCAGACTGTCTTACTGAACTCTTCAGATTCAGTACCGCAAGCAAAACGGGCACGGGCCTAAGAGTAAGCACCATGCCCGTTTAAATTATAAAATTAAAGAACGCTTTTTACTTTAGCAACCAGGTTCTCAACAGTGAAACCATATTTTTCCATCATTACATCGCCAGGTGCCGAAGCTCCGAAACGGTTGATGCCCAAAACATTTTTTTCACTGCCGGTATAACGGCTCCAGCCTAAAGTAACGCCGGCTTCAACAGCGATCTTCGGCAAGCCTTCAGGCAAAACAGAAGCTTTATAATCTGTGCTCTGCATTTCGAAAGCATCCCAGCTGGGCATCGAAACTACACTGACAGCAGTTCCTTCCTTAGCCAAAACAGCCTGCGCCTCCAAAGCCAAATGCACCTCGCTGCCGGTAGCAATAAGCACCGCTTTTGTTTCTCCCTGTCCCGGGTTCAGCACATAAGCGCCTTTATAAGCATTTTCGTGGACGATTGCCGCATACTCGTGTAATACAGGCAATTTTTGACGGCTCAAAAGCAATGCCGTCGGTTTATGCATATTCATACAAGCCATTTGCCAGGCAGCAGCCGTTTCCAAAGCATCTGCCGGACGGAATACAGACAGCCCCGGAATCATCCGCAGGCTCATAGTTTGTTCGATCGGCTGATGAGTCGGGCCATCTTCACCCAAAGCAATACTATCGTGCGTCAGAACAAAAATGGAACGTAATCCCATCAAAGCAGCCATACGGATCGCCGGACGCATAAAGTCGGCAAAAACAAGGAACGTACCGCCGAACGGAATAAAACCGCCATGCAAAGCAATGCCATTAAGAACTGTTCCCATAGCATGTTCGCGCACGCCGAAATGAATATTACGGCCGCTGCGGTCTGTTTTTGAGAAATAACCGACATTTTTCATCACAGTTTTATTAGAAGGACCCAGATCGGCACTGCCGCCAACCAGATTCGGCAGCTGCATGACAAGTTTCTGCAGGATATCGCCGGAAGCTTCGCGGGTAGCAGTTTTAGCAACATCTTTAAAGATCGCTTCCAAATCATGCAGATTTACCAGCGCATTGCCGCTGATACGTTCTTCAAGTTCCGTTCCCAATTCAGGATAAACGACCTTATAATCAGCCATCAATGCTTCCCATGCTTTTTGATCGCCTTCACAATCTTCGATTTTATTTTTGAAGTACTGGCTGACAGTCAAAGGCACATAGAACGGTTGACCAACAGGCCAGCCGGCTTTTTCTTTAGTCAGTGCCAAAGCTTCAGCACCCAAAGGCTCACCGTGGCAGGAAGCACTGTCCTGTTTCGGGCTGCCATAACCGATATGAGTACGCACAATGATCAGACTGGGATGCCCGGTATCTGCCTGCGCTTCTTTAACGGCAGCTTCCATAGCTTCAATATCTTCTGAATCAGCTACACGCAGCACCTGCCAGCCATAAGCCTTAAAGCGGGTTTCCACATCTTCAGTGAAAGCGATATCGGTAGAACCTTCGATAGTAATTTTATTATCGTCATAAAGGTAGATCAATTTCCCCAGGCCCAAAGTTCCTGCCAAAGAAGCAGCTTCGCTGGCAACGCCTTCCATCAGGTCGCCGTCGGAAGTGAGTCCATAGGTATAGTGATCGATAACAGTAAATTCAGGCTTATTATATTTTGCTGCCAGCATAGCCTCGGCAACAGCAAAACCTACGCCCATTGCAAAACCATGTCCCAACGGGCCTGTAGAAGCATCAACACCTGCTGTATGACCATATTCAGGATGCCCCGGAGTTTTGCTGCCCCATTGACGGAAGTTTTTTAATTCCTCCATCGAAACATCGTAGCCGGCCAGATGCAGCATCGCATACAACAAAGCGCTGCCATGCCCTGGCGACAAAACAAAACGGTCACGATTGAACCAGTTAGGATCTTTCGGATTGTAGCGCATAAAACGGTCCCACAAAGTATACATCAACGGTGCCGTGCCCAAAGGAAAACCAGGGTGTCCCGATTTAGCCTTTTCTACCTGGTCAGCCGCCAAAAAGCGTAAAGTATTAACAGATGCATGATCAATAGCCTGCATTTACTGAACCCTCCCAATAACTCATAGTAATATATTAATTATAGCATAAGTTGAAGAAATAAACATCGTGTATTTTCCTGTGTTTTTTATCTTTACCGGCTTTTATAAACTTATTCCTTATTTTATTCTGCCGTTTCATCATAATTATAAAACCTACTTTGTCTTTATAAGTGTGATTTTCAGCTGAAATAAAATTTTTTTAGGGCTAGTAATAAGCAGCATAATAGTGTATACTAATACCCGTATTACACCCGCTATTATCGTACGCTTTATTTATATAGTGTCACTATTGCTTTGTACCTTTGCAGTTTAATTACAGTTTCCCTGTAGCAGGACATCTCCGACTGCGGTATATCACTTCAATCTGTATACCTTGACGTCGTTAGATATATTTTTAATTATTATTTTATTTCTCGGAGGTGTCTTGATGTTAATGTTTTTAGGTTTTATCGTTTTGATAGCCTGCCTGGTGATCGGCGTTCGCCGCGGCGGTATCGGTCTGGCCACTATTTCTGGTATCGGCCTTGTTTTCTTTATTTTTGTTATGGGCCTGAAACCCGGTAAACCGCCGGTAGACGTTATGCTGACAATTATGGCGGTGGTTACCTGTTCAGCATTTTTACAGGCTTCCAAAGGGCTTGATGTAATGCTGAAATATGCTGAAAAATTCTTGCGCAGCAACCCCAAATATATTACTATCCTTGCTCCGCTCACAACCTGGCTGCTTGCCGTTTTATGCGGCACCGGACATGTAGTTTACGCTATGTTCCCTATTATTTACGATATCGCTATCAAACAAAATATCCGCCCGGAACGGCCGATGTCTGTTGCTTCCATTGCTTCACAAATGGGTGTCTGCGCTTCGCCTGCTTCGGTAGCTGTTGTTTCGGTAGTTGCCATCCTCGGCGCTACAGATCACCCTTTCGGAGTTATGCAGATTCTTTCTATTTCCATTCCTGCTACCTTCATCGGTGTTGTGATCGCCGGCCTTTGGAGCATCAACCGCGGCAAAGATCTTGATAAAGACAGTGAATTCCAGGAAAAAATCGCTGATCCTGAACAAAAAGAGTTTATTTACGGCGGCCTGCAGGAACAAAGCCTTTTAAATATTATCCTGCCTAAAAGTGCCTATCAGGCAGCATTAGTTTTTCTTCTGGGTATCGTTGTGATTGCTATCTTTGGCAGCTTCCCACAATTATTGCCGCACTTTCCCAACGCCAAAGGCGTTTTGAAGCCGTTTTCCATGACACCGACAATCCAGCTGATGATGCTTTCTATTGCCGCTGTCATTATGATCCTGTGCAATGTTAAAACTTCGGAAGTCGCTTCCGGTTCTGTTTTTAAATCAGGTATGACCGCCATTGTTTCAGTTTACGGCGTAGCCTGGATGGCCGATACCTATTTCGGTGCCTATCTGCCCGTAATGAAAAAATCCTTAAGTGACATCGTACTTACTTATCCCTGGATGTATGCGATCGTTCTGTTTTTGGTTTCCAAGCTGATCAATTCACAGGCAGCGGCCGTGACCGTCATCGTACCGATGGCATTAAGCGTTGGCGTCGATCCCTTAGTAATAGTAGGTTTTATGCCGGCAGCTTACGGTTATTTTGTTCTGCCGACTTATCCTTCCGATCTGGCCTGCATCGGCTTTGACCGTTCGGGAACAACACATATCGGTAAATTTATCATCAATCACAGCTTCCTGGTGCCGGGGCTTATTGGCGTAGGCAGTGCCTGCTTTGCCGGGTATATGCTCGTACATATGGTATACTGATCTAATAAGCTTTTGACCCAATCTGTAACAACAAAAGAGTTTATCTCAATAATTGAGATAAACTCTTTTTATTTACTCACACCAACAGCAACGCACAAGCATAAAAAAGCGGTTTGCCATTTTAGCAAACCGCTTTCAGCTTAGTTTTACAGAAACTACATCAATTATTGAGCTTCCTTAGCTTCGGCAATGATCTTTTCGGCCATTTTCATCGGTACGTCCTCATAATGGTCAAACTTCATTTCAAAAGTACCCAAACCCTGAGTCAGAGCACGCAGGTCAACCGCATATTCGGAAATCTCGGCATAAGGAACCTGCGCTTTTACGCAGCCCATACCGTCTTCCAAACTCTGCATACCCAAAATACGTCCGCGTTTAGAGTTCAAATCGCCAATAACATCGCCCATCATTGATTCGGCGCAATAAACATCCAAATTATAAACAGGCTCCATTAAAACAGGTTTCGCCTGTTCCATAGCTTTTTTGAACGCCATATTGGAAGCGATCTTAAACGCCATTTCTGAAGAATCGACAGTATGATAAGAACCGTCAAGCAGCGTAATGCGAACATCGACTACCGGATACCCTGCCAAAATGCCGTGTTCCATAGACTCACGCATACCTTTTTCAACTGCCGGAATATATTGACGCGGTACAGCACCGCCGAAAATCTTATCAACAAACTCAAAGCCTTCTCCTGGCAGCAGTGGCTCCATTTTGATCACAACGTGACCATACTGACCATGTCCACCGGATTGTTTCTTATGCTTGCCTTCAACCTCCGCAGTGCCGCGGATAGTTTCTCTGTATTCAATGATAGGCGCACGCAAATCGGCTTCCACACCGAATTTACGTTTCATACGCTCCATAATGATCTCGATATGCTGATCGCCCATGCCACTGACCAGCGTTTCCTTCGTCACACTGTTCTTAGTAACAATGATAGTCGGGTCCTCGTCCATCAAACGGTTCAAAGCAGTGGCGATCTTCTCTTCCTCGCCTTTCTTTTTAGCGTAAATGGCACGAGTATACATCGGCAGCGGGAATGCGATCGGCGCAAACAAAACAGGTGAGTTCTTGTCGCTGAGCGTATCGCCAGTAGACGTAAACTGCAGTTTAGTAGTAACGCCAATATCACCGGCAACAACTTCCTTCATCGGGATCTGAGTTTTACCACGCATCGTAAAAATGCCGCCAAGACGTTCTTCTTTTTCGCGGCTGGCATTATAAACCATACTGTCACTCTTGATCGTACCCGAGAATACTCTAAAGAAGCTCAAACGGCCAACAAAAGGATCAGACGTAGTTTTGAAAACCAAAGCTGCCATAGGTGCGTTGGCATCGCGGATCTCTTCTTCTTCAGTTTCCGGATTCGTAACAACAAAGTCGTTCAGAATAGCCGGATAGGTAAAATCGATAATCGCGTTCATAACGCGTCCCAAGCCAATATCTTTATATGCGCTTCCGCAAAGGACAGGGAAAATAATCGCTTGACGAATGCCTTTGATCAGGCAATCCATAATTTCCTCATCACTGATAGTTTCGCCTTCCAGATAACGCATCATGCAGTCATCATCAGCCTCAACAGCAGCTTCGACCATTTTTTCATGCGCTTCTTTGGCATACTCCAGCATATCTTCAGGAATGTCCATTTCGATGGAATCGTTGCCGTTAGCTTTATAAGCCTTCATTTTGTAGAGGTCGATAACGCCGCAGAAATCGGCTTCCTTACCGAGAGGTAATTGCAGCGGCAATACACGTTTACCGATCTTAGCACGCAGATTGTCAAGAATACTATCAAAATCAGCATTTTCACGATCCATCTTATTAACGAAAATGATACGCGGCAAATGTGCTTCTTCTGCCAGCTTCCAGCACTGCTCAGTGCCAACCTGCACGCCCGAAGTAGCGCATACGACGATCAAAGCGCTGTCAACGGCACGGAAAGCGCCTTTGACCTCGGCTACAAAGTCGGCAAAGCCTGGTGTATCAATAAAATTAATTTTGGTATCACGCCATTCAACAGGCGCCAAAGTTGCATTGACAGATACGCCGCGTTTGATTTCTTCCGGCTCATAGTCAGTGGTGGTAGCCCCGTCTTCTACCTTGCACATTCTGGAAATTGCTCCCGAACGATACAGTAAGGCTTCGGTAACAGACGTCGTTCCAGCCCCACCGTGACCCACAATGGCCACGTTTCTGATCCTATCTCCAGTATACTCTTTCATGATTACTCCCCCTTGTCCTACAAAATTTGATGTTATTACAATTCGCTGATTACAAGGGCTTTTCCTGCATTTTAGCTGAAATTTAAGAATTTACCGTTTTTAAAACAACAAAGTGTAACGCAAGTAACAATAATAAAAAATGTATCTGCATTCGCAAAAGCTCTGACCAAATTTACAATTTACCCGTAAAAAAAGCGCAGAAGCAATCTCTGCGCTCAAAAAACTATCTTCACTCTGTTTTTATACCGTCACCTTCGATCGTTACTTTGACCTGATCTTCTTTGTCACTGATGCGGCTGTCCGTAACACGCCGCTTGATACTTTGCTGTTCCGGCCTGTTTTCCCGCTCGGCAACAGCAATATTGACCAGCGCATTCTGATAGATACCTTCCTGCGGCACTTCTATCTGCGGCAAGTCAGGAAGATCAGGCGGCTGCGGCGGTTCATCATTTTTATTTACTACCAGCGCGACAGCATTGCTGTCTGCCTGTTTGATTTCATAATTAGCCAGCGTCTTATCCAAACTGCCGTTAATAGCAAATTTTCCCGCAGTTTTACCATCTGCGTCAGTAGTAAAATGCAGATCACTATCAAGTTCTACACCCAAATCTTCCCAACGTTCACCGCCAACTAAACCGCTGATAGAACCTGTAAAATCAGGCAATACTGAATTCGCATCTATTTCAACTCCATCGGCTGTTACAGTCAGCTGCGCTTTATTGATAATAAATTTAGCACCATCATTGACGATTTCTATATCATAGCCGTCCTGCCCGGAATACAGTAAATCATTCAAATCATAATCACCGGCGTTCTTTTTAGAGCCCACCAAAATACCGTCTGCCAACCCACTCAAACCGGCATTTTGTTCAGAACCATTGTAAACAGTATCGCCACCTGTAATAGAGTCTCCGTCAATAGTGATTTTTTTCAAAAACCCTTTTAAAAGCGGGTCTGTGTAACCGTTATAGAATTTCCAGGAATCTTTGGAAGCTGTATCTAACCCTTTTTCAAAGGCTTTACCAAATTCTGCCAGAGTAAGCAACGTACCATCGCCTTGATGTTTTAAATAACCTTTGATAGTTGCGCCATCAAACAGAGCATAATAAGCATTGGTAATGGCACCGCTGGAAGCAGCTGCCGTTCCTACTATACCACCTACATAACTAGTTTTACCTGTAATATTACCAATATTATACACATTGGTAATACTTCCTTTTGCATAATAACCCGCAATACCACCTGTGTAAAATGTACCTGTTACATCACCACTATTATAAACATTATTGATGTTGCCATAGTTATAACCAGTAATACCGCTTACATATTGCGAACTAGAAGTTATTGTCCCTTTATTATAAGCGTTGGTAATATCACCGTAATTATAACCGACTATACCACCAACAGCATAATTAGATCCTGTTATTTTACCGTTATTCATTACGTCAGTAATATCCCCTTTGTAATTATAACCAACTATTCCACCGACATATGAATATTTTTTCCCATTGTTTGTATAATATCCTGTAGCCGTAACATCGCCGTTATTGGTACTTTTCTCTATAATAGCTCCGCCATTAGCATCGGTATAGCTATTATAACCAACGACACCTCCGACAAAAGAATTACCACTAACAGATCCGCTCTCAGTATTATGGCTGTTAATTATTTTTGCTGTTCCATAATCTCCAGTATAACCGTTATAACCGGTAATCCCACCCACATACTTACCTGTTCCCGTTACAGCACCACTATTAGTACAATTTGCGATAATAGCAGCATTCTCATTATTAGCGCCTGCTATCCCACCCACGTAATCACCTGTACCTGTTATTGCGCCAAAATTTTGATTTTTTTCTATCCAATCCTTATTATGCCCCACTATCCCGCCTACGTGATCTTTACCGCTCACAGCAGCATAATTATTTGAATTAGTAATAGAATGCGTTTTATCTAAAATATCGACGCCAAAATCATTTCTGCCAACTATACCGCCAATATTACTGCCACCTGTAATAACTATAGCAGCATCTTCAGTATTAGTGCAAGAATCTATAATGCCGCCCCTGTTAATACCGCCACCATTATAACCACAGATACCGCCTATTTCATTTACACCACTGCCTGTGATCTCACCGGAATTGATAGAATTACTGATTGTTCCCATTGCACTATTCTGACCTGCAATACCGCCTACAAAACTGTTTTTGGCTTCAATATCAGCTTCATTCCTCGCATTGTTTATCATTCCGCCAATATTACTGCCGGCAATGCCGCCAAGACTACCTCCTGTAGAAGTAATAGTACCTTTATTAATAATATTTTCCAAATTTCCGTAATTAACACCAACAATCCCGCCAACTTCTCCCAGCGAACCAGCAGCAATATCAGTTTCATTAGTAACATTGCTGATAACACCATAATTTACACCAGCGATGCCACCTACCTCTTGTGACCCTTCAATATAGCTTTTAATGATAGTTGCAGCACCATTTATAGCTTTTGTTTCATAGTCAGTCAATCGTATATTCTTTACAGAAGCCTCTTCGCGCAGAATGGTAAATAAGCCAATATAACATCCATAGTAATTAGATGTATCAGTTCTTTTGATATTCAAGCCCATAATCTTACAATCCAGTCCATCAAGACTGCCTGTAAATCCACCTTTGGGGCTATTAGGCCAGTCACTTATATCACCGATACTTGCAAAGCCCTTACCATTATGCCAATTTACTGTGCCACTGGCGTCAATATCATTAGCCAGCATATAATCGCCCTGCACATATTTATGACCGTCACTGCCAACGACAGTATTCTTATCGATCGCCTGCAGTTCATAAATATCATGTACCAGCATAGCATCGGTTATATTTTTACTGTTACCGCGCAGATCCTGCACAGCAGCTCCAGCCAAAACAGTACTGCCTTTAGTACCGGCGCCAGTCGTATAATCGCTGACCGTATGTCCGCCAGGCGCATCGTCACCAACATTTATTGTAGTCTTATCCGTAACTTCATAGCCTACTGTCACTTTATTATCAGCGCGCAGAGTAATATTGCCATTACCGCTTGATTTCAGCGTATCGGCATTGAGCAGCGAGATATTATCGCCTTCAAGCAGGATTTTATCAGCAGTCAGCTCACCCAGATTAATAATATCGCCACGAACTTTTTGCGCATCTTCAGGACTCAATGTGCTAAAAGCAGCCCCGTCAAAGCTTTTTCTGTTGTCTATCGTCCGGGTCGATGCCGTCAGCTCGCCTACATTGACACTGGCTGTTGCACCAAACAGGATACCGTTGGGGTTAACTAAAAATACATGTACGCCGCTGCCGCTGATGTTACCAAAAATCTCGCTTTTAGTATTGCCTGTAACGTAATTCAACACGGCCTGCATCCCACTAAATTTAACCGATTCGCCCTGAGCCACGTTAAAACTGTTCCAGTCGATCGCCACATTACCACTGCCAGTGATATTCATCTGATCACCGCCAGGCGTGCCTATACTGCCAGTTCCGGCCACGACCTGCCCACCCTGCGGTAAAGCATAACCCCAATTAGGCAGCAGCAGCATTCCACCGCTCAACACCGCTGCCAATATCTGTTTATGTAATAATAATTTATTTTTCTTCATGCTTCCCTATCTCCTTCTGCTGTTTTTTAGAACAGTTTATAAGCTAAAAACCATACCCGACCGTTTTTATCGTTTTCTTCGCTTTGATAAACTTTGCCATTAAGCTTGCGGGCATAATCAACTCTCAAATAATAATCATTTGGTCTGGCATATTGCACGCCAACTCCCCAGCCTGCCAAGTTCCGATGATCGCCTATATTTTTATTTAACTCTACCTCGCCCCAGTCGATAAAAGTTGCCAGACTGAGATTAGCTATAGGCGTAGCGTAGCGCAGCTCTGCAGTTGCCTGATAACCGCTGCTGCCGCTGGCTTCGCCCTGCGGATAGGCACGTATGCCGTCAGCGCCGCCTAAACTGAACTGTTCACTGCCGTCCAGATCTTTGCTGGCTAACTGACTGTGCAAATTGATATGCAGGTTCACTGTATGTCCCAAACTTTGGATATGATTAATATCTGTATTGAATTTATGGTAAATACCTTCGTTGCCAACATTGATATCGTCGTAAGTCAATCTGCCGGTATAATACAGCGCGCTGTAACCGGTATAGCTGCCCATACCTCTGCTATTGCCAACAATGCCCAAGTGCAGGGCGTTACTGTGTTTTTCAGTACTGCTGCCAAACGTCCGCAATTCATCTTGCAGCTGCCGGTTATCGTAACCATAAGCCGCTGCCAAATAGTTACGGCTGGTATTGATAAAAGGCGTACTGCCGTAGATACTGAAGGTCTTGGCCCTGCCGACAGCGTCCAGAATATTATAAAAACCGCTCAGACTATAATCCATCAGACTGTAGCTTATTCCTAACCGGCTGCCGCTGCTGCCCAAAGGCATTTCATACCCCAGGTTGTAGTTATGCAGATCGCTGTTAGTCAGCATCCCGCCCAAAAACAATTTATCACCGATATGTCCAGGATCGTTGAACGTTGTCTGAAAACCATAACGGTAGCGGCCGCTATACTTACCGCCATGATTATCTGTGTATAAAATAGTATCTGCCTGCTTTTTATCGGCCAGCGTCACTGTTAAATCGCTGCTGCCTACTTCTGTCCCAGCACTGAGAATACCGGCCGCAGCGATTCCCGGCAAGTCATTCAGATTATTCAGCACTGTTTCCAAAGGTCCATTTTTGATAATGCTGCCCGCTTTAAGACCGCTCAAAAATCTTTCTGCCTGCCCTTCACTGAGCCGGGATCGATTATTTATTTTTATTTCTCCCATCGTTCCAAGCAAAATACGGATCTCTACCACGCCATTTTGGATATCCTGCTGAGGTAAAAAAGCTGTAGCAACTGTATATCCCTGATTACGGCAATAGTCTGTAACTAAGTCAGCCGCCTGCTGCAATTCACTGACAGTTATATCTCTGCCCATATAGTCTTTAGTAAGTTCTGCAAAAACCGCCGTGTCGATTTTATCCTGCCCGGTAAACTTAAAGCAGCTGAGCATAAATGTCTGCTCGCCCTGCACCTTACTATCGGCAACAGTACTATATACTTCTGCCTGCTGCTCTGCCTGGCTGCGGTTCTGCTCCAATGCCCGCACCTGCGGATCGCTGCCTGGTAAAGCTGCCGCCGCCCAGACGGTTGATGTCATGCCTAAAGTTAAAGCTACTGCCATACTTTTTCCTGCTAATTTTAACAATGTCTTCTCTCCTTCGCTGTCTTATTATATTTACGTTTAGATTTTATTTTATGTTCTTTAATTATCAACTGTTTTTTATAGCTAAAATGTTTAAAACATTTGATTTAGCAATACACATTATCATTATAGCACTCGTGTACCCCCCCACAAGACATACAAGAACTTTTTTACGACGCAGTTTGTTGCCGTTATTGCCCATACGGTTTGATAGCCGCCAAAGTTTTAAATTATTATCAGCCTGCAACTGCCATTACGGTGCAGCTTATTTATTAAAACCGCTTTCAATAAACAAAAACCGCCTGCATTTTAAACAGGCGGTAAAAACATCAAAAAGCGCAGACTGTCAGAAGCAGTCTGCGTTCAAATCACTTATTAAGTTTTAGGCTTATATCTTTCAAGCTTTACTTTGAGCTTATACAGTTCAGAATTTAAAGACAACGTTCACACTTGCTGTCACACCCTGTTTTTTGCCTAACCAATTCTGCAGCCCCAATTCTATATCAGTCCCGTTTTCTCCATCAGCTTTCAAAACATAGCCAATTTCAAACATTCCACTGCTGCCTTTAATGCTTGGTGAAGGCGTACTTAACCCCTTGACTGTTGCACGTGCTGTTCCGTCAAATTCATATTCGTATGCCATACCAACATAACCCGTGCCATGCTTGCCGCAGTCCTTGCTCAACCTGCCGCCAACACGTGCTCTGGTACTGTCCACAGCATCAAATTCATACACCTCTCCATTGCCTTTCCCACCCAAAGCTACACTGTCGCTTCCCTGATGGTTATAAAGCACTTTTAAATATATGTCGGATCGTACCTTTTCATCCAGACTGCTGACTTTACCGACGCCTAAATGCGCCCCATAATAACTGCTGCTGCTGTCATAGCTGCTGTAAACCTTATTCCCGTCCGCGCCGATCATATCACCGCTTCTATAATCAGATTCAAGGCGGCCATATCTTAAACTGCCATCGTAGTAAAAACCATTATTATTATCCTGACGTACAAACGCTCCTACACCATAGTATTTGGTATTACCGTCACTGCGGACCCCACTGTCAAGATGACTAGTGTAATTGCCCCAGCCATATTCTGCAAAGGGACCGTAGGTTAGCTTACCAGCGTTATTTTTAACGGCTTTTGCTGCCCCTAATGCCAGGTTATAGCCGTGAACATCAGTATACGACCCACTTTTATAACGCATATTGCCGCCACTTGAAGCGCCAAACATTTCGGCCTGCCCATTGCCGCCCGCTGCCTGAACTGCATTGGCAATGCCTGTACCGCTGACATTGTCCGCACCACTATTCACAACAGCCGCTGCCGCCGCTCTGGTCTCTACGGGTGATTTACTTTGCCCTGTCACTTTACCGCCTGTTCCGCCAGTCCCTCCAGTCCCGTCAGGCTCTCCAGTCCCATCAGTACTGCCTATACTATTGACTGTTGCAGATAATTTCTTCCCGTCATCTTCAAGTAACGCGCCAAAATCATAAATGACACTTACACCCTGCTGGATTTTACCATAAGTGAGACCAGCGTCAGCCTTGATGCCATTTTTATTTGCAAACAAATAAATCTTGTCCCCTGCCTGCAGTGCCGGTGCAGAGCCAACCACACCGACATTTATCTTGCTTCCTGACAGATCAGTGCCACTCTTATCTGTCAGCGTCAGAACCGTTTCACCCGCACTTATATCTTCCGGTAAATAGAAATTATAGTATTCAAAATTTTTAACATTTACTGTTGTCAAATTCTTGGTATGGATATTCAGTGTATTGCCCGAAAAAACGTCTTTATCTGCATTTCCTGAAAAACCGCCGTAAATCACAGTATCAAAAAGTGGATCTACGCCATCACGGCTGGCTATCGTAACACTATTTCCAGTAGCTGAACCATTCTTACTGTAGCCGCCATAAAAACCTCCCCAAACCTTTCCCCAATCTCCGTCAATAAAATTACCGCCATTGATCACCAGCGTATTACCTGTGGCATCACCGTTACTTGTACTGTAACCGCCATAAATACTGCCATATTCCCCTGATGTAAAACTGCCGCCGTTTATTTCTACATAATTATTATTAACGTTACTTTTGCCGTAGCCGCCATAAACAGATTCTAATGTTCCTGAATTTATGATTACACGGTTCTCCTCTACAACACCACTGCCCTTACTATAGCCGCCATAAATGTTTGCATTGGCAGTACCGCTGTTAAAGGTAAGTACATTCCTGCGGACCGCACCGGCGCCGTTATCAATAAAGCCACCAATAACCATCTGAACAGAAGCGTTCTCCGTGATCGTTACCGTATTTTCTGTAACGTCACCACTGCCAGCCTCGATATAGCCGCCAATAACACGCCCCATTTGAGCTAAAACAGCATTACCGCCGACAATTACCTGGTTGGCTGTGACAGAGCCGTTTGCCCCGCTGCCGCCGTAAATATAATTTACCTTGGTATCTCCGGTAGCTGTAACGATATTTTTCTGAACAAGCGCATCATGATCACTATTCCCGCCGCAAAGATCTGATACTATCTTGCCGCCATTGCACACTATCTCATTTTCTTCAACGACCTTACTCCCGGCTGCACCTTTTCCACCATAAACAGGTCCGCTGATATCACTGCCTCTTTCTATCACGACTTTATTTTTTCTGACGCTGCTGCCGCCATCACCGCCGGTGATGCCTGCTGCAATACCGGCAATAGTAACAGTATTAGCCTCTACTACACCGCTGCCCGTAGTAAGACCACCTTTTATATAACGCACTTCAGCACCTTGTTCAATACTAATGCTGTTGTTTTTTACATCATTATCGTTCGCTGAAGTTTCTATTATCCCACCGGTAATATCCTTTGCCACTGCGCCAGCTACTACAGTAACTGTATTATCAGTCACGGCATTTGTAGCATCTGTGCCGCCATAAATACTTGTACTGCTGTTGTTTTCATCAATGACTACATCAGATCCGCTGCTGCTGTTGCCGATATAACAATCTTTCCATTCAACAAGCGTACCTCCGCTGTTAGCCCAAGCTGTATTATAGTTACAGCTGCTGAGCATTGCCCCTGCCAGCAATGCATTCAAAATTTTTTTGTTTAAAATTCTCCCATTTTTTCTCACATGCAACTCTCCTTGTATTATATACTCAGGGTTTAAAGATAACCCGCAAAACCAGCAGTCTGATATGTACCTCATAAAATAATACAGCTTTTAGCTAACTGCTCTTTATTTGCATCATATTTTTGATTTAAAATAATATTTTATTTGTAATAGTTTTATTTTTACCATTATAGCACTTCTGTACCCCCCCACAAGACATACAAGAACTTTTTTGCGACGCAGTTTGTTGCCGTTATTGCCCATACGGTTTGATAGCCGCCAAAGTTTTAAATTATTATCAGCCTGCAACTGCCATTACGGTGCAGCTTATTTATTAAGACCGCTTTCAATAAACAAAACCGCCTGCATTTTAAACAGGCGGTAAAAACAACAAAAAAACGCAGACTGTCAGAAACAGTCTGCGTTCAAATCACTTATTAAGTTTTATTTCAGCATTTCCAATACACATAAAGCGCTTAGAGTTTTAGAATCGAAGATATCTCCTTCAATCACCATTTCCCTGACCTGCTGCGGCGTTAATTTTACGACATCGATAAACTCATCTTCATCAGTATGCTGATCGTGTTTTTCCAAACCGCGCGCAGCATACAGGTGAATAACTTCATCAGTGAAGCCAGGGGTAGTAACGATAGAAGTCAGCCTTTGCCATTCCTTAGCACTATAACCGGTTTCTTCCGACAGTTCCCGCTCAGCACATACGTCGGGTTCTTCACCCGGGTCAAGTTTTCCTGCCGGGATCTCATACATTACTGTTCCCACAGGATAACGGTATTGTTTTACAAAAATAATACTGCCATCGTCTAAAATAGGAACAATAGCTACAGCCCCCGGATGATGGATCAGTTCACGTGTCGTTTCTCTGCCGTTCGGCAAGATTACCGAATCAATATTCACCTGCAGCAGGCGTCCCGAAAATCCCACTTTACTGCAGATAAAGGTTTCATCTAAATTTGCCTGATGAAATTTTTTCATAGCTCTCACCTTGCCTGTTTATTTTTAGCAGCCGCTGCTAAAAGCTCTTTAGCATTAGCGTAAGCCACTTCGCTGACATTATCACCGACTGTCATCCGCATCAGTTCCTGGATACGGCCTTCTTCATCCAGTACAGTCAATCCTGTTGAAGTTCGTCCGCCTGTGCTTTCCTTGCGGATCAGAAGATGCCTGTCAGCAAAAGAAGCTATCTGCGGCAAATGCGTGATGCACAGTACCTGTCCTACCTTGGCAATAACGGCGATCTTTTCGGCCATTTTCTGTGCGGTTACGCCGCCGACACCTGTATCGATCTCATCAAACACCATTGTCGGTACACCGCTGGCATTTAGAAGCACCGTTTTAATAGCCAGCGCCACACGTGACAGCTCGCCGCCGGAAGCGACTTTTAACAAGGGTCTGATCTGTTCTCCCAGGTTAGCTGTAAACAGGAAGGTCAATTCATCCTTACCTGTTTTAGTCAGGGTGTCTTTAGCAGTTACCTCGATCTCAAACCTGCCTTCCGGCATCGCCAGATCATGGATATGTGCCGTAACTTTAGACGCCAGCTGCCCGGCATATTTACCGCGCAGCTGCGATAAGCTTTGCGCCTGCTGTTCTAATTCGCCTTTTTGCTGTGCCAGCAGCTGTTTGGTTTTAGCAATGTTGCTTTCAAGCTGCGCCAATTCATCGGCCTGCTGCTGTGCCTGCTCTAAGTATGCAGTAATAGCTTCATAGCTGTCGCCATATTTTTTCTGCAGACGATACCACAGATCCAAGCGTTCCTCTACATAAGCTGCTCTTGCAGCATCATATTCCTCACTGCTTAGATAATCGCTCAGCTCACGCCGGCATTCATCCAATGCGATCCAGCTGCTTTCCAGGCTTTCACACGCATTATGCAGCCGTTCATCATAACGCATAACTGCCGCCAGCTGATCTTTAGCTGCCGCCAAATTATCAAGAATGCCTCTTTCGCTGTCAAGATATTCATGAGCACTGTTGACTGCTGTCATGATCTTGCCGCTGTTCTGCAGACGTTTTACCTCTTCCTGTAAGGCTTCAATTTCGCCTGCTTCCAATGCGGCCTCAGTAATTTCTTTGATTTCCCATTCCAGACGGTCTAAAATACGTTCCCGCTCACTGCCGGTTTGCTCCAGCTGTGTCAGCTTCGCCTGCGTAGCCAGATAAGCTGTATACAGCTCCCGATACGTTTTACGCACAGGAGCAATCTCTTCCCGTCCATACAAATCGACCAATGCCAACGGTGCATCAGACTTTAAAAGCGCCTGGTTTTCATGCTGGCCATGAATATCGACCAAAAGTTCGCTGAAGCTTTTGAGTACTGCCAATGGTACCTGCACGCCGTTAACTGTAGCCTGGCTTTTGCCGTTGGCTAAAATACGCCGCCTCAAAAACAGCTCGTCCTCTTCGTCGATCCCCTGCTCTGCCAGCAAAGACTTAACTGCTTCGATCCCGCTGATATCGAATACCGCTTGCACCCAAAAGGAATCAGCTCCGCTGCGGATATAGTCCGCCGAAGCCCGATTACCCAGCACGACGCCAAAAGCATCGATCAGAATAGACTTCCCTGCACCGGTCTCACCTGTAAAAATATTGAAACCGGGGGCAAAATCTATTTTCGCATCTTCAATTAAAGCAAAATTATGCACATGCAAAGATTGCAGCATCGTTAAACGACCTCGTCCTATCAGCGATTATTAAAACGTTCCATAAAGGTTACAGTGTTGTCTTTTGAATCGACAGCAACAAAAATAGTATCATCACCGGCGACAGTCCCCAAAACCTCCGGCCATTTCATATAATCAATAGCATAAGCTACCGATTGTGCAGTACCGGGAAGACTGCGGACAACTACCAGATTTTCAGAGGCACGCATGCCTATGATAGAATCCTGGAAAGTACGTTCCAGACGTCCGGGAGTCAGCAGCATATTATGTTCTTTTGGAAAAGCATAATGATAATTGCCTTCGGCATCCGGGACTTTAATGAGCATCAGCTCTTTGATGTCGCGGGAAACAGTAGCCTGAGTTACCTCGATACCGTCGTTGCGTAAAGCAGCCGCCAAATCTTCCTGAGTTTCGATTTTGCTGTGTTCGATGATTTCTTTGATCTTGCCGTGTCTGATACCTTTCACGTCTCTCACCTCATATCTTTATTTGTAAGCGGTTGGGTATTTTAAAGCATTTCCGTATTACGGATCAGCTTTTCCTGCCAGGTTTCATAATAACTGCGGCCATTGAGCCTGATAAAAGTTACTTTGTCAGGGCTTTTGGCAATTCTTACCGTATCATTTTCCGCTATCGATGCTACTATTTCTCCATCCGCCGAAAGCAGCAGTTCTTCATAGGGCGGAACAGCATTCAGTTCTATGACCCTGTCCATCGGAATCAAAAGCGGTCTTGTATAAAGCGCATGAGCGCAGATAGGCGTAATAATAGTAACATCGAGGCTGGGATGTACAAGCGGCCCCCCTGCCGATAACGAATACGCAGTAGAGCCTGTAGCCGTTGCCATGATGATACCGTCAGCGGCATAATTGCCCGAACGTTTGCCATTGACCTTCAGACTGAGATGCGCCAGCTTGGAAAAATGTCCCTTGGCCACTACCATATCGTTTAAGGCGTGAGCGTCAATCAAAACCTTACCGTCACGCCAGACACAGGCTTGCAGCTGGCTGCGCTCTTCCAGCACATATTCTCCGGCCGTCAACTTGGCTAAGGCTTCCGGCAGTTCTTTGAGTTCTATTTCCGCTAAAAAGCCCAATTTCCCAAAATTGACACCAAATACAGGGATTTTCAGCGGCGCCAAAAATCTCGTCATCTGCAGCAGCGTACCATCGCCGCCTAAAGATACCGCCATATGCATCTGCTTCAGGCTTGCCCTGTCGCAAACGTCGTAGCCGGGCCTGTCCTGATAATACAGACGCTGCGGCAGCACCGCCTCGATCCCAGCCTTATCGCACAACTCCAGCACTTTCGGCAAACTGTTTTTGACATTTTCTTTTTTCATATTGGGGAATATACCCAATCGTAATTTATTCATAAAGGCCTCGCTGTTTCTACTCCCGGGTCTGTGGTGTATCCAAATCGCCATGTGATTTGGATACAAGCTCGTCAATCATAGCTTCACTTACCGCATTGTCATCACCCAGTGTCAGATGCAGTAAGTACTCAATATTGCCTTCCGGCCCTTTGATAGGCGAAAAATCCAGTCCGGCAATACCAAAACCTTCTTCTTTAGCAAAAGCTACTACTTTTTTGATAACGTCGGCATGTACCTTGGGGTCGCGTACGACACCTTTTTTTCCGACGTTTTCTTTGCCGGCCTCAAACTGCGGCTTAACAAGCGCAATAACAAAGCCAGTCGGCTTAAGCAGTTTATGTACCGCCGGCAGCACCTTATCCAAAGAAATAAATGCCACGTCGATAGTTGCTGCGTCTACCAGTTCTCCCAAACTGTCAGCTTCAAGATAGCGCACGTTAGTGCGTTCCATATTTACGACACGCTCATCACTGCGCAGCTTCCAGGCCAGCTGACCATAGCCTACATCAACGGCGTACACTTTAACAGCGCCATTCTGCAGGGCACAGTCGGAAAATCCGCCTGTGGAAGCGCCGATATCCGCAACTGTTTTACCTTCTACGCTGATGGGGAATATCTGCAGTGCCTTTTCCAATTTCAGCCCACCGCGGCTCACATATTTAAGTTTTTCGCCCAGCAGGCGTATCGCGGCCTCTTCGGGAACCTGCGTCCCCGGTTTATCTATTTTCTGTTCATTGACCAGCACCTGGCCTGCCATAATGGCAGCCTGAGCCCTTGCCCGGCTTTCAAAAAGTCCTCTGGCGGTCAGCAGTGCGTCTAATCGTTCTTTTTTCACTTTGCTTCTCCGGTACCTTTCACCAAAGCAGTAATTTTTTCTTTTATACTTTCTGCATCTAAACCAAGATCCCGGAACAAATATTTTTTGTCACCATGCGGTACAAATTCGTCAGGGAGTCCCAAATTTAAGACCTGCACCTTTTGCATCAGACCTGCTTTATTAAGCAGCTCTAAAACTGCAGAGCCAACACCGCCAGCCAGCACGCCTTCTTCCAGGGTGACCAGTTTTCCATATTTTTCGGCCGCCTGAACGATCAATTCTTCATCAAGAGGCTTAGCAAAACGCAGATTGATCACACCAGCCTGAATACCGTTTGCCGCCAAAGCATCAGCAGTCTGCAAAGCTGTTTGCACCATGCTGCCGATCGCCAGCAGGCAAACATCGGTACCTTCCCGCAAAAGCTCACCTTTACCAATAGGAAGTTCTTTCAGTTCGTCTTCACAGGTAACGCCAATACCGCTGCCGCGCGGATAACGGATCGCGATCGGTCCGTTGAATTTTAATGCCGTGTTCAGCATCCGGCGCAGTTCGTTTTCGTCCTTAGGTGCCATAATCGTCATCCTGGGCATCGAACGCAGATAAGCATAATCAAAAACACCATGATGTGTAAAACCGTCGTCACCGACGATACCGGCACGGTCAAGGCACAGAGTTACATGCAGATCCTGCATGCAGATATCGTGCAGCACCGAATCATACGCTCTTTGTAAAAATGTAGAATACACCGCAACAACAGGCTTCATTCCAGCAGCAGCCATACCGGCAGCCGCAGTAACAGCATGCTGCTCAGCGATACCTACGTCCAAAAAGCGCTGCGGATAGCATTCGGCAAATTTGTTAAGACCGGTGCCGTCAGGCATAGCCGCTGTGATAGCAACAATATCCGCATCTTGTTCAGCTAATTCGACCAAAGTTTTACCAAACATTTCCGTGTAAGCGATCGGAGCCTGCGGATCGGTGATTTTTTTACCTGTCGCAATCTCAAACGGACCCGTGCCATGAAATTTATTCGGACTTTTTTCTGCAGGTTCATAGCCTTTACCTTTTTTAGTGATCACATGCACTAAAACAGGACCATCGACATGCTTTGCTGCTTCCAAAACCTCCAGCAGCTTATTCAGATCATGGCCGTCAATCGGACCAAGATATTTAAAGCCCAACTCTTCAAAAACAGAGCTTGGTACCATCAGGTACTTTACACTGCCTTTAACACGTTCGATAGCATTTAAAACATCAGTGCCGAAGTCCAGGCTTTTCAGCCAGCCTTCAACATCGTGTTTGATTTTGTTATAGGTTTCACCTGTGCGCAGATCGCACAAATACTGTGACATCGCGCCGACATTTTTAGAAATAGACATTTCGTTATCGTTTAAAATAACGATCATTTTTTTATGCAGATCGCCGGCATTATTCAAAGCTTCAAACGACATGCCGCCAGTCATCGAACCATCGCCGATAACGGCAATAACATTATTATCTTCACCTTTAAGATCACGTGCTACAGCCATCCCCAAAGCAGCCGAGATGGATGTGCTGGAATGTCCTGTACCAAAAGCATCGTGCTCGCTTTCTTTACGCTTCGGGAATCCTGACAATCCTTTATATTGCCGCAGCGTCGGGAACTGGTCCTTACGCCCCGTCAGTATTTTATGGATGTATGACTGATGGCCTACGTCCCAGATAATTTTATCCTTCGGTGTCGTAAATACTTTATGCAAAGCCAAAGTCAGTTCTACCACACCTAAATTAGGCGCTAAATGGCCGCCGTTTTTAGAAACGACATCAATGATCAGCTGCCTGATCTCGCCTGCTAAAAGCTTCATTTCATCCAGAGTCAGCATTTTCAGATCTGCGGGAGAATTTATTTTTTGCAATAATTGCTCATTTTGCATTCAGCAATCCGCCTTTCTTCTCAATAACAAGTAACTTAACTTTTACGCCCGCACATCATTTTTGTAATCTCACGCAGAGCTTCGGCATTTTCTCCAAACATTTCCAGACAGCCCAGCGCCTCGTCAACAGTTTTCTGAGCCAGCGCTTTGGCGCCTTCCAGAGTATATAAGGTCACATAAGTGGACTTATGCTTTTTCTCATCACTATGCGCAGCCTTGCCCATCTGAGCAGCATCACCCTCGACATCAAGGATATCGTCTGTGATCTGGAAAGCAAGCCCCAAAAGATCGGCAAATTTTGTCAAAGCCAGCATTTCATCACTGGCAGCACCGGACAAACGCGCACCACTGCGGACTGCCGCAATGAAAAGTGCTCCTGTCTTGCCTGCATGCAGCTTACGCAGCTCTTCTTCACTGATCTGCCTGCCTTCGGAATCAAGATCGATGACCTGTCCGCCGACCATACCGAAGTTTCCGGCACACATTGCCACTTCGCGCACAGTTTCGACCAAAGCTTCCGCCGATACGTTTTTCTGTTCCAGCATCACTTCAAAAGCAAGGGTCAGTAAAGCGTCACCAGCCAAAAGCGCCATCGCTTCTCCAAAAACCTTGTGGTTGGTCAAACGGCCGCGGCGATATTCATCATCATCCATACAAGGCAGATCATCATGGATCAGTGAATAGGTGTGAATCATTTCTAAACCACAGGCCACCGGCAGAAAATTATAACCGCTGACGCCCAAAGCGTCGGCTGTTGCCATTAAAATTATGGGACGGATACGCTTGCCGCCTGCCAGCAGACTATAAGCCATTGCTTCATCGACACGCGAGATACCCTTTTTTTCCAACCGTTTTTCCAGAAAAGTATTGACCAGCTTCTGCCTGTCTTCGTAATACTTGTTAAAATCCATGTCAATCCTCCAGCTCTGCGAATGTTTCCAGTTCATATTCGTTATCGTCATCAGCAGCAACGACGATTTTTTCTACTTCCTGCTGCACAGTATTGAGTTTAGTCATGCATACCTTACTCAAAGCAATGCCCTGCTGAAACGCTGCCAGCGCTTCTTCCAACGGCAGTTCTCCACTTTCCAGCAGCTGAACCTGCTGTTCCAGCTCGGTCAACGCATCTTCAAACTTTATGTTTTTGGCGATTTTTTTCATCGTCATTGTTTTTCACGCCTTTCTACCTGCTGCACAACCGATATCACATCACCGTCAGCAACCTGAGTCCTGAGCTCTTCTCCCCAGCGTACATCTTCGATACTGCGCAAAGCTCTGCCTGAGTCCGTCTTGGTTATCGAATAGCCTCTGGCAAGTACCGTCAGCGGTGATAAAGCATCAAGCCGCGCCGCCAGCAGGCCAAACTTGTGCTGCCGTTTCTGCAGAATACTTTCCATCCTGCCCTGCAGCTGCCGCATCGCCATATCTGTACGCTGCTGCAATGGCTCCAGCCAGCGTTCCGGCTTGGCTAAAGCCCATGATCCCTGCAGACGCTGCAGCTTATGCTGCGCCTGTTCCAGCTTATGCACAAGCACCCTCTCGCCGCGTGCTGTCAGTTCCTCAACATAGCGCAGATACGAATCAGCATCTGCAACAACCAGCTCTGCAGCCTGTGAAGGCGTAGCTGCCCTGCGGTCAGCAGCAAAATCTGACAATGTAAAATCAGTTTCGTGCCCTACTGCTGAAACTACTGGTATTTCAGACGCAGCAATAGCACGCACAACAGGCTCTTCATTAAAAGCCCACAATTCTTCTATGGAACCGCCGCCGCGTCCCACGATCAGGACGTCAGCCAAACGGTGTTTATTCATAAACCGGATCGCCCTGACAATTTCAGCAGCAGAACCATCTCCCTGTACCTTGACAGGAAACAGCAACAGCTTGATGCCGCGATTGCGGCGCCGCGCGACAGTAATCATATCACGTACAGCAGCACCGGAAGGCGATGTTATCATTCCAACTGTTTTAGGGTTCAGCGGCAGTTCACGTTTACGTTCACTGTCAAACAACCCCTCCTCAGTCAGTTTTTTCTTTAATTCTTCATAAGCCAGCATCAAATCTCCGGCACCTAACGGCAGCAGCAGGTCTGTATAAAGCTGATAAACACCATCACGCTCGTACACTCCGACACGCCCGATAGCAACAACAGTATCACCGTTTTGCGGTTCAAACCGCAGACTGTGCGCCTGATTGCGAAACATAACTGCTTTCAGTACGCCGCCGGCATCTTTCAAGGTAAAATAACAATGCCCTGAAGAATAACGTTTAAAATTAGAGATTTCACCCTGGATCTGGATATTAGTGAAAGTACGATCGCCCTCCAGCAGGCTTTTGATCATCAAATTCAATTCACTTACGGAATAAATTACTTCATTCATAACTGCTTTCTCCCTGCCTGAACGCATAAGCAGCGCAGCCGGCAGCATTATCGGGGCTAAACCGGCTTTCGGGTATCCAGACCCTGATCCTGCGTTTAGCAAGCTTTTCTATCATATGACGGCGGATATAAGCATTAGAAGCCACACCGCCTACCAGCAAAACATCAAAAATTTCTTTCTGCGCCGCCACGTTACGGATCATCCTGACAAATGTTTCTGCCAGGGCATATTGCACACCTGCCGCCAAAGCTGCAGGATCAGCGCCAGCCTCGATTTTACGCAAAGCAGCAGTAGCAGGCCCGGATAAACTGACGTCACCCTGACGTACTGCTACCGGCAATTCGATGCAATCGGCCGCAGTTGCCGCCAGTTGTTCTAAAGCGGTGCCTGCCGGAAACTGCAATCCCAACGCAACACCTACTCTGTCAACAAACTGACCGGCATGCAGATCTCTGCTGCCGCCTGCCTGTGTCAGTGCATAAGTGCTGTCAGCGCGTTTTTCCGCTAATAATAAGTCAGTAGTGCCGCCGGAAGCATGTAAAAGCAGAAAACGGTCAGTATCAGGCCCCTGCGCTGACCACAATCCGGCTTCCAAATGATTTTCCTGATGGCTGATCTGCCACAACGGAATTTCGTTTACAGCCGCTAAAGAGCGCGCCAGACCCAACCCAACCAAAAATGCGGGCATATACGAATCTTCCAAGGGCCGCGGACGGGCAGAAACACCGATCCCGATGATTTTCAGCGGCTTTTTTAAAACCTCTTCCAGCAAAACCGGCAGGTTACGCGTATGCTGAAACACCATCTCCGACTGCTGCAGACCTCTGCAGCCCGGTTTCACTTGTAAAATCCTGCGGGCCTCACCTACCAGTCTGCCTTCTCTGCCGATCAGTGCGACCGACGTTGTATAGCAGCTGGTATCAATGCCCAGATAGACCTCATTTTTAGACATCACTGCGAACCATTTTACCTAGAACTCCGTTGATAAACCGCGGAGTATCATCTGTTCCATAAATTTTCGCTATTTCCACAGCTTCGTTGATCGCCACATTAGGCACCAGCTTTTCTGCTGCAAAAAACATCTCATAAACGGCGACACGCAAAATATTACGGTCGACAGCCGGCATACGCTCCAAGGTCCAGTCAATAGCATACTCACTGATCTTGGCATCTATCGCTTCACTATTAGCCAAAACACCATTTAAAACATCCTGTGCATATTCTTTGGCTTTTTCAGCACTTTTATCAGACCGTTCTTCAACAGCAGCGTTCAACGCTGCCTCACAGTCGACCTGCGCAAAATCTATCTGAAACAAACTTTGTAAAACCAATTCCCTTGCAATCCTGCGAATCATATTAGCCCTCTCTTGTCTGAAATTTATTTATGATAGCCTGGCGGCAGCAGTCTGTCCAGCCATTCCATCAAGTCTTCTTTTTTGTCCAGCTTATTGCCGAGGAAGAACCCGGCAGTAATACATATGAGCAGAAAAATCGTCTGCAGAAAGCCTAAGATCAAAAACATTACGCCGATAAACAAACCAAATATAGACCCCAGCAGCCGGCCACGGTAATTCTTCCACAGATCACTGAAAATTTCGTTAAGCATGCCGTCTACCTCCTCAGCCTTTCGCTTTGATCTGCTTGAAGAACAGGTCTATGTCCTTGATCTCCATACCCAAGACCTTTTTGATCGTATCACGTACATTATATTTAATTTCATCTGTAGTTTCAGGAATATTTATACCAGGTTCTATCGACGCATTGATGCGAATACTGATATGTTCTTCGCCCATTTTTGCCTCGACCTTAACACCATAAACACCATAAACCTCTTTAGCGATCTCCGCTACATAATCTTCAATAGCGCTTTTACCGACAGATACTTTACCGGAATCAGCACTGCTGATCGTCAGCGAAGTCATGCCAGTCGCGCCGATACCTGCAATAAGCAGGCGGATACTTACCAGCAGGATGATGATCCCGCCCACCGCATACTCCCAGTTGCCGGGAATAGTCGCAAAGAAAGCAGTGATAGCAGTCTGGCCGATAACGCCCAAGCTGCAAAGCACTACCAAAACGGCCACTACTGCCATCAAAAAAGTGTATAAAGTTAAAATTATTCTATCAGGTATTCCCAAAATAACTCACTCCTCACTGAAGAAATTTTCATGGGCGGCGTCCATTTTTTCCAGGCTCTCTTCCAATTCGCTCTTGGGTCGGCGCGCCACGCCCTGTATATGCACATCGACGAATTTGACTTCATAACCGGTCATGTTCTCGATTGCTTCTTTAACCTTTTCCTGTATTTCCAAAGCTATTTCAGGGATACATGAGCCATATTCCACATTGACATAAACTGCGGCTGTCACAACATGTCCATCGACGGTGATCCGTACGCCCTTGGCAAAACTTTTCTTACCTAAAAATTCATTCAGGCCTTCGGCAAAACTGCCGCTCATACCAATAACACCGTTGACTTCCTGCGCAGCCAGTCCTGCAACGATACTGATTACTTCGTCGGCAACTTTCACATCACCGATTTCGTCCGGCAGCTCTTCTTCTTTTGCTTCAGCTGCATCGTCTGCATTCACAAACTGCCCTGCACCAGTTTCCAATTCTTTATCTTCAGCATCTGATTTCAACTACCATGCCACCTCCTGTCTGTGCGGCAACAGAATATACTTACCCTATTTTGCTTTTAATTATACCATAACTACTGCGTGAATACTATGTATAAATGCATAAAAAAACAGCGGTGAAAGTAAATTCACCGCTGTTTAAACAGTAGTTTTTAATTATGCACGTTCGATATATTCACCGGTTCTGGTATCGATGCGAAGAACATCGCCTTCATTGATGAACAGAGGAACTTTTACAACATAACCGGTATCCATTTTAGCCGGTTTGCTGCCGCCGGTAGCGGTATCGCCGCGGATGCCGGGGTCTGTTTCAACTACGGTCAGTTCAACAGTATTCGGCAGGTCAACACCAAGAATACGGCCTTCGTAAACCATGATTTTAACATCCATATTTTCTTTCAGGAAGTTCAAAGCATCGCCTAACTGTTCTTTTGTCAATTCGGTCTGCTCATAGTTTTCGTTATCCATAAAAACATACTGTCCGTCAGATTCATATAAATATTGCATTTCACGACGGTCAACACGTGCTTTAGGCAGACGTTCGCCTGCATTGAAGGTACGTTCAACAACAGAACCGGTACACATGTTGCGCATTTTAGCGCGGACAAAAGCTGCACCCTTACCAGGCTTTACATGCTGGAACTCAACGACTTGCCAGGCATCGCCGTCAATAGTAACAGTCACATTAGTTTTAAATTCGTTAGTAGAAATCATAAATAGTCCTCCTATATAAAAAATTAAACAATTTCCATCAGCTGTTTTTTAACCCCGGTCAGCACTTTTGCACCTTCGTCGGTCAACACAACCGTGTCTTCTATACGTACACCGCCCTTGCCGGGGATGTAAATACCAGGTTCAACAGTAAATGTCATACCGGGCTGCAAAATTACATTCTGACCGCGTTTATTGATATTCGGCATTTCATGGATCTCAAGACCGATACCATGTCCCAGCCCGTGCACATAGTTTTCGCCATACCCCCGGGAAGTTATATAATCCCTGACGACAGCGTCCAGCTCTGCACCGGTAATACCGGGTTTAGCATTTTTCAAACCGCGCCACTGGGCTTCTTCAACAATGGTATAAATCTCTTTATGCCATGAGTTGGCCATCCCCAAGACAACGGTACGGGTCATATCAGAATGATAGCCGTCATAAACGGCACCGAAATCAAAAGTAATAAAGTCGCCGATCTCAACTTCTTTATCGGAAGCGATACCATGCGGCAGCGCAGAACGTTCACCCGAAGCTACGATAGTTTCAAAAGCGAGTTTTTCTGCTCCCAGGCTGCGCATATAGTATTCCAGGCGGCCAGCCAGAGTTTTTTCAGTCATACCGGGCTGTAATTCATCCAGCAACCGCAAATAAGCCTCGTCGGCAATTTTTACAGCGCGCCACATCAATTCCAGCTCGCGTTTATCTTTGACCATACGGATATATTTCAGGTCAATGACCTTCAGTTCTTTGCCGCCTAGAAGCTCCTGCAAGGTATTGAAGTCATTATAAGTGAAATAATCGCCGTCAAAACCAACTGTTTTGGCATCCTGCGCCAATTCGGCGGCTGTATGCCAGATATTTTCCGCATATTCGACGATGTGGCAGCATTTTGCTTCTGCCCTTGCTTGATACAAGTATCTGCCATCAGTGACAAGGACAGCCCGACGGTCATCGGCATAAAGAATGCTCGAATCACCTCTGAAGCCGGTCAAATAGCGAATTGTATTAACGTCTTTAATAACGACGCAATCCAAATGTTCTTTTTCCAGAAAATCAAAGATTTTACCGATACGCGGCATAAATCCTTACCTCACTTTTTTATAAAATAATACGATACCCAAATATTTTATCACACTTTTGACAATTTGCCTACAAAGCTTCATTAAAACTTTCAAGAATTTCTACTGAAAACGGCATATTTTCAATAATTTCCAAAACATCATTATAGGTATCAGGCGTACCACGCAAAAGAATGATGCCTTCCTGATGATCAATCGTGCTGACTAAGGCAAGATGCTCATAGCCCTCCATGATCCAGTTTACGTCTGCTATACGCTCAGGCGCCACCTTCGCGTAGATGGTACTTCGGTCTTCTAACATATTACCTTCCTCCGCAGCAGCGAATCAGGCATCAACTCCCTGTCGCTGACGATAGAAAATTTTTGCTGGGCATGCGGGGCGCAGTCGATACTTTCTCCGTCTGCATTACGCATATCCGATAAAGTTAGCGGGAACAGTTCCCCGTCCGGCATCAGCAGTTCCAATACCTCGCCGTTTTTCACATTGTTGCGCTGTTCGATATAAGCGCGTTTAGCGGCAGCATCATATGCAAGCACGATCCCGACAAAATCATGTGTCTGTTCATAACTGGAAGTCGTATAGACCTGTCCGTCACTGCCTGGTTTGCCAAAAGCAAACCCTTTCGTATACGGCCGGTGAGAAACTTTTTCCAGTTCCTGACGCCATTCATCCGTGACCTGATAATTTTGGGGATCGTTCCAGTAAGAGTCGATCGCTTTACGGTATACGCTGACCACAGTCGCTACATAATGGATGCTTTTCATACGTCCTTCGATTTTCAGGCTGCAAATACCAGCCTCGATCAAATCAGGAATATGATCGATCAGACACAGGTCTTTGGAATTCATTACATAAGTACCGCGTTCATCCTCTTCAATATCAAAGCCTTCATCAGGACGGTTCTTTTCAATCAGGCTGTATTCCCAGCGGCAGGCCTGCGCACAGGCGCCACGGTTGCCGTCGCGTCCAGTCAGATAGCTGCTGAGCAGGCAGCGGCCGGAATATGAGATGCACATTGCCCCATGCACAAAGGCTTCCAGCTCAACATCAGTCTTTGCACCGATTTCCCGGATTTCCTCCAGTGACAGCTCGCGTGCCAGTACGACACGTTCGGCTCCCAGTGCCTGCCATGCCTGCACTGCTGCCCAGTTACTTGTATTAGCCTGCGTACTGACATGCAGCGGCATTTCCGGTATAGTCTGACGTGCCACATTCCAAACACCCAGATCAGAAATTAGCAAAGCGTTAACTCCGGCCTGCTGCAGTTCCAGCAGATAGTCCGGCAGCCTGGCCAAATCTTCGTTATGGGCAAAAATATTAACAGTCACATAGACCTTTTTTCCAAGTCCGTGCGCGTAAGCAGCCGCTTCTGCAATTTCTTCAATACTGAAATTATTGGCAAAAGCCCGCAGCCCAAACATCTTACCGCCCAAATAAACGGCATCAGCGCCATAACGCAAAGCTATTTTACATTTTTCCATATTTCCTGCCGGCGCCAAAAGCTCCGGCTTGTTTTTCATTCTTGTCATATTACTTCCTTATTGTGGTCCATGAATATCTTCGATTGCCTTCAAATGCTCGGCATAAGTTTTCGTAAAACGGTGATGTCCGTCTTTTTCGGCAACAAAGTATAAATACTCCGTTTTTTCAGGATTTAAAACAGCCTTGATCGCACTCATCCCAGGACTGGAAATCGGTCCCGGCGGCAAACCGGGATTTTGATAAGTGTTATAAGGGTTTTGTATCCTGGTATCCGCGATTGTAATTTCTTCTTTTTGTGTCCCTAAAATATACTGAATAGTAGTATCCGACTGAATCGGCATATAAATCTCTAAGCGGCGCAGAAAAACTCCGGCAATGCGCGGCTGTTCTTCTTCAAAAACAGCTTCCATCTCTACCAGGGCAGCCATATTAACAAGATCTCTGATCGACATCTTCTGTTTTTCGGCTTCTTCCGGAATATTTTCTTTATTCATCTGCGTATTGAATTCCTTGACCATCATGGCCAGCATATCTTTTTCATTCATACCGATGTCAAACATATAGGTAGAAGGAAAAATAAACCCTTCCGACTTATAAATAACATTAGGATCGCTGGTTTCCATATAGGGATACGGCGTATAATTACGCGCGGCTTCGATAAACTTTTCTGCTGAACCAAGACCTTCTGCCTCAATCTTCTTCGCAGTTTTAACTACGGTAAAGCCTTCCGGCACCGTAAACCTTACCCGCTGCACCTGTCCCTTGGACAGAACTTCAACGATCTCACTGTTAGACATCCCGGCTGTTATTTCATAACGCCCGGCCTGCAGATCGCGTTCCAACCCACGGAATTTTGCTTCTAACCGAAACGCTTCCGGAGTTTTTACCAATTTCTGCTTATGCAGCAGATTGGCAATATCCGCAGTAGTCATTCCCGGCTCAACCGTAATCAGATACGGGCTTCCAGTAGCCAGATCTTTATTGCTGCCAGTGTAGTTCAATACCCAGTAAGCACCTACTACAACTACCAGAAAGATGCCTAAAATAAAGGGCAGTACCTTCCTCATTTTTCCATTCCCTTCACACCAGAGATAATAAAGCTCAAAAAGTGCCGGACAGTATGTCCGGCACTAACAGTTGTTATTCTTCGTCCCAGTCTTCCATAAGTTTTTCGTAAGCAGCTTTTACTTCATCAAACTCTTCGTCTGTAGGAGCTAAATAAACCTCTTCGCCGTTTTCATCAAACTCAATGCGGGCGATGATCACATTTTCTTCTTCGTCTTCCTCATGTTCGTGGCAGTGACAGTCTTCATCTTCACATTCGCAGTCTTCTAAATCGATCTGCGCTAAAATAGCGAAGTTTTTCTTGCCTACAGGCACTACCATTTCTTCGCGGAAATACAATTCGTTGCCTTCATCGTCAGTGATAACGACGATTTGTTCTTCTTCCATAGCTTCCATATTTTCTTTATTTTCTGTTTGGTCCATTACGACACCTCGTTTCTAAATTATATACATTTTATATCATTTACAGTAATGCTGTCAATTTATCATTTTTCACCAAGCTGCGCAGCTAAAAAACCTTTATCCAGATCAAATCCCAGCTTACCGTTATCTTTGACTATGATATTAGTATCAAAGCTGCCGACAGCGGTAGCGATCTTGATATTAGAAAAAGCAAATTTTCCCTGCTGTCTGGTGATCGAACCTTTGATGGAACGAAACGGCAGCATCATATACTTGCCTTCCTCGATGCGGAAGCTGCCCGCACCTGTAGCACTGCCTGCATCAGCAGTTCCTATCGCCAGCATTTTAAATGACAGCGGACCGTCGACCTGCGTTTCCGTAACTACGGAGCTGTCGAGGTCTATACCCTGCACTTCCAGTTTAAAATCTTTGGTTTTAGTATCAATCTGACCATTGACATTGACCTGACCGGCATAAACATTACCGATAGCGTCACCGATATTAAGCTTTCCGTCTTTATACAGAAACTTGCCGCTGAGCGCGGTAATATAAAGCGGATCGTAAGCCAGCTTATCAAGTCCAAAGGTACCTTCAGCCTCAGGTTTGTCGATAGTGCCTTTGACCTTGCCCAAAGCAGTAACAGCGTCCTTCAAGCCCAGTCCCGGGCTCAAAGCTTCTATCACAAAGCTTGGCGCGCTGACAGTCAAAGCATATGTCTGTTTTGCCTCCGGCTTTTCGGCATAATAAACATTGCCGTCTATGATCACCGTCTGTCCGGCTACCTCCAGATTCAGTCCGGCAAACTTCAAAGCCTCGGTATCAGCCGAAAACTTGCCGCTGCCTTTCGTTACAGGATAATTGATCAGAGAACCTTTCAAACCGTCGATCGTACCGTCGATATTCAAAGTCCATTTATCATCAGCTTTATCAGCCCTGATCTTCACGTCAGGCAGATTGCCTTCAGTGATCACCACATCAGCAGCCTGCGGCAAAACATTCAGGATATTCTGCAGCGGCATTTTCTTTACCTCTGCCACAACTGCCGTCGTGCCTGAATCATTTTGGATATCGGCGATAATATCGCTTTTACCGTCTTTAACACGCAGACCGTATTTGATTTTGGGATATTGTTTAAAATTTCCCTGGAACTGCACCTTATCAAAATCCAGCGGCTTACTCTCCAGCAGCAGGTTCACCTTCGCGTCCTTGATTTCCATCAAACCGCGGAACTGTGTTGCTGCAGCCGCCTTTTTTACAGTCAGCAGCTCGTTGTTCTTCTGCTCTTCTTCAACCTGAAAATTGATATAATTGACAATATTCAAGCCGTCTTTTTTATTATAAGCCACAAAAAAGCTGGGCTTATCGATCACCACATCACCAACAGAAGCTCCTGTACCGCCTTTCAGCAAAGCGTCAAATAAATTGACAGATACCGTAGCCAGAGGTATTTCGGCAATCGTTTTGCCATCCGGCCCTACCCAGACGACATTTTTGAAAATAACATCACCCGACCAGTTAGCCTGGATCTCTTCGGCTTTTAAAGTCCCCTGCAGCGCAGTCTGCTCTGCCAGAAGCTTTTTAGTGAGTTCTTCGGCAGCACGGCCTCCGAACTGGAACAGCAGCACGAAAGCAACCAGAACCAGCGCAACAAAGCCGATAAATATTTTTTTCGCCATACTTTCATTCCGTCCTTTTACTTTGTGGACTATCCAGATAATTTTGCAGAATCACCACAGCCGCCATCATGTCGATAACTTTTTTGCGTTTGCTGCGGCGCAGGTCGGCATCTATCAAAACTTTTTCAGCGGCAACTGTCGAAAGACGCTCGTCCCATAAGACGATTTTAAGCTGCGGGAACCTTTCACCGATCACTCCGGCAAAATCCTCGCAGCTCTGTGCACGTTCGCCCACACTGCCGTTCATATTCTTAGGATAACCTACCACCATCGTATCAACTTCATATTCAGCGATAAGCTCGCCGATACGCTGCAGATCACGTTCTTCACTGGTACGACGGATTGTTTCCACCCCGTTGGCGATCATCCCCATCAGATCACTGGCGGCCACGCCGATAGTCCGCGTGCCGACATCCAGAGACATACTTCTCATGTAAGCAGCTCTCCCCATTTTATTTTGTGTTTTTTTCCAAATATTTTACTACCAGTTCTTCAATAAGCTCATAACGTTCAAAACGGCGCAGCTTCGTACGTGCGTCATCATGACTGGTAATATATGTAGGATCGCCGCTGAGCAGATAACCTACGAGCTGGTCAATAGGATTATAGCCTTTTTCTTCCAGCGCTTTGCAGACCTCGCTGATTGTTTGCGAGACGTCTTTATTTTCATTGTTGCGTTTAAACATCATTGTTTCCTGTGATACCTGAGTCATCGTTGATCCCTCCTTAATACAAAATTCCCTTGTTGAACAACCGTTTGATATAGATACATTACTATTGTAGCATACCTTGAGACAAAAAAATATAAAATAACTGTGAACTTGTATAAATAAAGGCCGAGAATACTCTCGGCCTTTAAATTTTTTTACAAAAGTTATTATTTTACCTGTGTTTCGATAACGCTCCAGGCTGCTTCCAATGCTTCACCCAATTTAGAAGCGTCTTTACCGCCTGCCTGCGCCATATCGGGACGTCCGCCGCCGCCGCCGCCGCAGATCCTGGCAACCTCTTTGACGATGTTGCCGGCATGGATGCCTTTAGCAACAGCCTCTTTCGTAGCCATAGTCAGAATGCTGATCTTGCCGTCGGCAAATACTGAAGCCAGCACAACGACGCCGCCGACCTTATCACGCATCTGGTCGCCCAGATTACGCATCGCTTCGATATCATCGACACTGACCTGCTGTACTAAAGCTTTGACACCTTTGATGTCGCGTATCTGACTGTCAACGTCGCTGACCTGAGCTTTAGCGATCTTATCAGCCAGCTCGGCAGCTTTTTGTTCAACAGCTTTCAGTTCGCCCTGCAGAGCTGTCAGACGTACAGGAACATCAGTTACACGGCATTTCAAGCTTGCAGCCAGGCCTTTTACCATAGCTTCCATTTCGTTGACATGGGCCACAGCGCCATGTCCTGTCACAGCTTCGATACGGCGAACGCCGGCACCGGTGCTGGACTCGGAAATTATTTTAAACATACCGATCTGCGCGGTATTGGTCACATGAACGCCGCCGCAGAATTCCATCGAGAAACCCGGTACAGTGACGACACGCACGATATCGCCATATTTTTCGCCAAACAGCGCCATCGCACCACGTTTTTTTGCTTCTTCAATCGGCAGTTCTTCAATAGTCACACCCTTGGCTGCCAAAATCTCTTCATTAACAATAGCTTCGACGCGGCTCAGTTCTTCTTCCGTTACCGGCGAGAAATGCGAAAAGTCGAAACGCAGACGGTCCGGACCTACATAACTGCCTGCCTGATTGACATGACCGCCTAAAACAGATTTCAAAGCTGCATGCAGCAAATGCGTTGCCGTATGGTTACGGGCAATATCGCTTTTGCGGCAGCTGTTCACTTCGTAAGTTACCTCATCGCCCACATTGACCGTGCCTTCAACTACACGTCCGATCTGGATCGTAGCGCCGTCCGGCAGCTTTTTGGTATTTTCAACTTCAATCACACCGGTAGGAGCAGTGATACGCCCCAAATCACCTAACTGTCCGCCGCCTTCAGCATGAAAGGCAGTAACGTCAAGAATAACAGCAACGTCTTTACCGTCTTCTGCATTTTCGATCGGCTGTGCATCATGCGCAGGGTACAGCATAACGATTTTACCTGTACCAGCAGCTTCATCAACCTTTAAAGAAGCAATATCAATGCCACGGGTATTATAAATAACCGGACGGCCTGCCTTATCATCACGGGCTTCACGCGCCATTTTACGCTGAACCTCCAGCGCGGCGTCAAAACCGGCTTTATCCATCGTCATTCCGTTTTCTTCCAATATTTCAGCAGTCAGTTCCCACGGAAAGCCAAAAGTATCGTTCAGTTTGAAAGCTGTAGCTCCGTCCAGCACTGCAGCGCCTGCAGCCTCTAATTTAGCTATCTCGTCGCTCAGCAGTTCACTGCCCTGGCGCAGAGTACGCAGGAAGCTTGTTTCTTCCATTTCGATGACCTTTTGGATATATTCGCGTTTTTCGACCAGGTTTGGATAAACATGACCGTACATTTCAATAACCACGTCAACAGCGCCGGCCAAAAACATTTTATCGATGCCGATCAACCGTCCGTGACGTACGGCACGGCGCAGAATGCGGCGTAAAACATAACCGCGGCCTTCATTGGAAGGCAGGATACCGTCGGCGATCATAAAAGTCATACTGCGGGCATGGTCGGCAATTACCTTCAAAGAAATATCGGTTTTTCTTTCTTTGCCATATTCTACAGCCGCTACCTCAGATGCATATTCAATGATCGGGAAAATCAGATCCGTTTCAAAATTAGACGGTTTGCCCTGCAGCACGGAAGCCAAACGTTCGAGGCCGGCACCGGTATCAATATTTTTGTTAGCCAGAGGCGTATAAGTACCGTCTTCATTTTGATTATATTGAGTGAAGACCAGATTCCAGATTTCCAGGAAACGGTCACAATCGCAGCCTACCGCACAAGTCGGTTTGCCGCAACCGCGTTCTTCACCCAGATCGACATGGATCTCGGAACAGGGACCGCAGGGACCGCTGCCGATCTCCCAGAAGTTCTCCTCCAACCGTACGATGCGTTCTTCAGGCAATCCAACAACATTATGCCAGATATCAAAAGCCTCATCATCTTCGGTATGGATAGTGATCCACAGCTTATCAGCAGGAATCCCCAACTCTTTGGTAACAAATTCCCAGCTCCAGGGAATGATCTCTTTTTTGAAATAATCGCCGAAAGAGAAATTACCAAGCATCTCAAAATAAGTATGGTGGCGGGCAGTACGGCCGACATTCTCAATATCGCCTGTACGCACGCATTTTTGGCAGGTCGCAATACGAGGAGAAGGCGGTTTCATTTTACCTGTAAAAAAAGGTTTGAAAGGAGCCATACCGGCGCCAATCAAAAGCAGCGTCGGGTCATCCTGAGGAATGAGTGACGCGCTGGGCAGGATCAAATGTCCTCTATCTTCGAAGAATTTTAAAAATTTCTCACGAATTTCATTACCAGTCATGTACTTCATAATCGTTTTATCGCTCCTTTAAAGTCGAAACATCATAATAAAAAATTATATAAAAATTAACGGCTAAAGTCAATTAAACTGGCAAAGTATACACTATTTTCCTGACACTAAACTTTTCTTAATATAAAAAAGCCGTAAGCAAAAACTTACGGCTCCACGCCAAGTATTTCAGGAGGACACCCAAAACTTTCGGCACTCTCAATTATAGATGTAGTTTTACAGAAAGTCAATATTCTTTTACGTTTTTTCTTTTTATTGTAATTTTCTGTTTTTTAATCAGCACAGCAGCAGTCAATCCGATCATTTTTGTCCGGTAATTCGGATGATCTCCGTTACCCAGCGGGCGCAGTCATACAGATCACACTCGCGCAGGCACTCTTCTGTAGTATGTACCCTGTCCATCCCTGTAGCCAGAAGTACACAGGGCAAGCCGTAGCCGCAGAGGAAATTTCCGTCACTGCAGCCACCTGTTTTCGTCAGTTCAAAAGGCAGCTGCAGATTATCGGCTGCCTGCTTAGCCAGCAATACCGCAGCATGGTCTTCCTCTACATGTACCGCAGGGCTGCCTTCCACCGGATCGACCTCTAAAATACCGCCGCCTGCTTCGACCACTTCTCTGATGATCCTGATCGTTTCATCCTTCAGCCGCTCCAGCTTGTCAGGGTCCATACAGCGCATATCGATCACGAATTTAGCCTGCTCCGCAACGATGTTGGTTGCAGCACCGCCTTCGATCTGCCCTATATTTAATGTAGTTTCTTCGTCAAGACGTCCGTAAGCAGGCAGCGCCGTCAAAGCTTTGGCCGCCAGCATAATGGCATTGATACCTTTTTCAGGCTCGATTCCTGCATGAGCCGACTTACCTTTGACTGTAAAATAAATATCGAACAGCCGCGGCGCAGAATTCGTAACGATACCGGGCGCACCGCCGATATCCAGACAATAACCGAGATCAGCCCTGATATCCTTCGGATCAAGATTGACCACTCCCAGACAACCGATCTCTTCGGCAATCGTAAAACACAGCTGGATATCGCCATGCGGGATATTCTGTTCCTGCACCGTCCGCACTGCTTCCAGTGCAGCCGCTATACCTACTTTATCATCACCGCCCAAAGTAGTGGTTCCGTCAGAATAAAGGACGCCGTCCCTGCGCACGACCTTCGTTCCCGTTGTCGGCGGCACTGAATCCATATGTGCTTCAAAAAACAGTCTGGCTGCCCCCACCACATTGCCCGGTAAAAAAGCCCACACATTACCTGTTGTCCCGCCGATCTTCCTGCCGGCATCGTCCACCTTTACTTCCAGTCCCATTGCCTGCAGCTTCTGCACCAGCAGATCAGCTTCAGCCTTTTCGTCCTTACTCGGACAGGGCACACTGACCAGTTCTATAAATTCATTTAAAATACGTGTTTCATTAATCATAACTATTACCTCACAATCTACAGGATATTATTTATTATAGCACTGACCGGTTCCGGCAGCTACTTTTATAAATTGCCAAATAAAAAAGAGCAGGGAATTTATCCTTGCTCCTGCTCAAGATAATTTTTTATGATCTCCGCGGCTTCTTCCGGCGTAATATCATTGCATAAGTCAGCATCATTTAAAATCGCCTGCAGGCTTCTGCTCTGCTGATAATCAAAATACTGCCATTTCAAACTGCGGCTGCTCCACATTTCCAAGCCCTCTTTTAAATCGCCATAACGCAGCAGAAAGAACCATTTATGATCGCGGGAAGTTACTTTTTTATAAAACATTTTCTCCCTCCGTTCCCCTCTGTCCTCATTATAGCACAGGAGTACCCCCCCACAAGACATACAAGAACTTTTTATCGTCGCCTGACGCAGCATTTTTGCTCCAACGTTTTGATAATCGTCCGGTTCGCAAAAATATCCGCTTTTCTGATAAATAGCTTGGCAAATAACAAAAATGTGGTACAATAATAGCGATAAATCCCGCAGACCGGACCGCTCATGCTTTTCATCCTGGCCGATACTGCAGAAGGAGCAAAAAATGAATCGTAAAGAAAAATTCAAACAGGCTAATCGGGAAGCAAACGCCACCTGGTTAGCCCTTCTTATTGTCATCATCTTTTGGTGCGTCGCCGGCTTTGGCCTTGCTGACGTTAAGGTAGAATTTTTCCAGACGCCCCTGTGGGTCTGGGCAGGCTGCATCGGCACCTGGCTGTTTGCTATCGCCGTTTCTGTAGTTCTTGCCAATTACATCTTTAAAGATATGGACTTGGACGACAAGGAGGATGAAATCAATGGGTAATTTCTTCCACCTCTGGCCTGTTCTTTTATTCCTTGCCTTTATGCTGGGCATCAGCTTCTGGGTGCAGCGTGCTTCCCGCAGCGACCGCCAGCAGAACTTTGCTAAAGATTATTTTATCGGCGGCCGCAGTTTGGGCGGTTTTGTCCTGGCTATGACTACCGTTGCAACCTACAGCTCAGTCAGCACCTTCGTCGGCGGTCCCGGCATGGCCTGGGTCATCGGCTATGGCTGGCTTTATATGGCGATCGTACAAGTCGTTGTTATCTTCCTCGTTTTAGGTATTTTCGGCAAAAAGATCGCTATGGTTTCACGCAAAATTGACGCTGTTACAGTCGTCGATGTCATCCGCAGCCGCTATCAATCCGATTTGCTCGCCAATATTTCCGCACTGGTGATCGTTGCTTTCTTCTGTGCGACGATGGTCGCCCAGTTCGTGGGAGCGGCCAAGCTCTTTGAAGCTGTTACGGGCTTCTCTTATGTCACGGGACTCACATTATTTGGCCTGATCGTTGTCTTTTATACTACTGTCGGCGGCTTCAAAGGCGTTGCAATTACTGACGCTATCTGTGCTGTCGCTATGATCATCGGTCTTTTTATCCTGTTCTTCTCGATGCTGGAAACAGGGGGCGGTTATGAAAAAATCATGACCCATATCCAGGCAAATCATCCTGATATGCTGGAACCGCTGTCCCGCGGCAAAATGCCGATCTCGCTCTATATCAGCCAGTGGCTGCTGGTTGGCGTCTGCACGCTGGCACTGCCGCAATCAGTAGTCCGCGGCATCAGCTACAAAAACACCAAAGCCCTGCATAACGCTATGATCATCGGCACCGTAGTTATCGGCGCCATGACCCTGATCGCAACCTGGATCGGCGTCCTTTCCAAAGGCGTGCTTACAGATACCCTGCAGGCTTACGGCGGCAGCGTCGATAACATCACCCCGCTTACTATCATCGGCACCATGGACCCATTTTGGGCCGGCATCACCATCATCGGCCCTATCGCAGCAACTATTTCTACCGTGTCTTCCCTGCTGCTGGCCTCCTCTTCCGCTATCATCAAAGACGTATACATGCACGAATGCTCCAAACGTCATAAAACAGTTTCCAATAATACGATACGTCTGTTCAGTATGGGCGCTACCGTTATCCTTGGCCTTGGCGTTTACTTTATCGCCATTGCCCCGCCCAGTGTTATCTGGAAAATAAATATGTTCGCTTTCGGCGGCCTGGAAACAGCTTTCTTCTGGGTCCTGCTCTTTGGCCTGTTCTGGAAAAAAGCCAACCGCACCGGCGCCGTTTTCGCTATGGCTGGCGGCGTACTCGCCTACTGCACCACTATGGCGCTGCAAATCAAATTCTTTGACCTGCACCAGATAGTTATCGGTATCGGCGCTTCTTTGATTTTCTTCCTTATCGGCAACGCCCTTGGCAAAGAACACGACGAACATATTCTGCGTATTTTCTTCCCTGAAAAGTATCGCGATTAAAAACAGCATATAAAAAGCTTCGCAGCAGAAAATAACCAGCTGCGAAGCTTTATTTTTTGTATTTTATTTATGCAGCTCTGCTGCCGCAGCCCAGTAAGCCTCCGGCGTCCAGCCGTCAGCAAGCAATTTTACCAGCAGCTTGCCGGTATTGGCAGCGTCATCATAAGCGGTATGCCACAAACCGCCGGTGTCAACGTTTTGTTCTTCTGTTGCCTTCTTCAGCCCGGTCGTATACGTATCGCCTTTCAGCAGCTTATAGGCTGCCGCCAGATCAAGATAATCTTCAGGTAAAACAGGATTTTCCAATTTATGCCGCCTGCAGCCTTCCGCCACCACCTTATAATCCTCATCACCCCATGCCACAAAATAAGTCTGCCCCGGTACATATAAAACTTTGATCTGCTCAAGCATCTCTCCAAATTCGATTGCCGATTCCATATCCTTTTCAGTGATCATACAAAAATCCATTCCCTCTTTAGCCTGCTTCGGATAAAAATGCGGATGGACAAAATTTTGGATCTTACCTGTGACCGCAAGTGAAGTCCCGTCGATTTTCACCGCGCCGATCTCAATTATTTCTGAAAAAAATCCTCGTGGACGTCCCATTCTTTTGGTGTATTGAGTAAACTCAAAATCTGCCACAAAAAAATCCCTGCTCATCAATCTGCCCCCAGCTTTTCTAAATATTTACATTAATTATAACACCATCTGTCATTAATGCACTATCTGCTGAATTTTCCGAATTATAAAATTTTGCCTAATTACTTAAACTTTCCCTAAAATAATGCTAAAATATAAAAGTTCATACTTTTATAAACAATAGGAGTGTCATATATGCAGCAACATCAATTAAAAGGCAGCCTGATGCTGTTTTTCTGCGCCCTGATCTGGGGTCTGGCCTTTGTCGCGCAAAGCGTCGGCGCCGACCACGTAGGCGCTTTTACCTTCAATGGCCTTCGCTCATTGATCGGCGCGGTTTTTCTGATCCCCTGCGTCGCCTTTTTTGACCGGCTTGCAGGCAGACCTTTTTCCATTTGGGGTACTGATAACAAAACAGAACGGCAGGACCTTATCACCGGCGGCATCGTCTGCGGTATCGTGCTTACTGTCGCCAGCACTCTGCAGCAGATCGGTATCGGTCATACCACTGTCGGCAAAGCCGGTTTTATTACTACGCTCTACATCGTTATCGTGCCCCTGTTCGGGCTTATCGTACACAAAACCGTTACCAAACTGCAATGGCTCAGCGTCTTTATTGCCGCTGTCGGTATGTATTTTATCTGTATTACCGAAAATTTCAGCGTCAATTACGGCGACATGATAATTTTAGCCTGCGCCTGCTTTTTCGCACTGCATATCATCACCATCGAACGTTTTTCAGTATTGGTAGACGGTGTGCGGATGTCGCTGCTGCAATTTGCCGTCTGCGGTATTTTAAGCCTGCCTGCCATCTTCTTTTATGAAACTCCGTCCTGGGAAGCGCTTGACCAGGCCTGGCTGCCGATCTTATACGCCGGCATCATGTCCTGCGGCATCGCCTATACCCTGCAGATCCTTGGTCAAAAATACGTCAATGTTATTTTAGCTTCCATCATTCTGAGTATGGAGTCCGTATTTTCGGTTTTAGCAGGCTGGCTGCTGCTGGGCGAACAGCTTTCCCTGCGTGAAATAGGCGGCTGCGGACTGGTCTTTGCCGCGATTCTGCTGGCGCAGATACCTCCCAAACAACAATAAAATAAAAACTTGCAGCATAAATAAAACCCGCTTCTATATAAAATATAGAAGCGGGTTTTTATCTTAGCCACTGCAAAATATACGCCTGCTGCTTTAAACAACGCTGCCGCACCTGATAATCAGGCAAAACACTGGCTACACGCTGCCAGAAACGGCGGCTGTGATTCATATTGCCAATATGGCTCAGCTCATGCACCACAACATAATCTAAAACTGCCAGCGGATAAAATACCAGCCGCCACGAAAAATTCAAATTCCCCTTTATACTGCACGAACCCCAGCGTTTCGCCGCTGAAGACAGCTTTACATTTTGATAAGCAGCCCCCATCAGCTCCGCATAATATGCTGTCCGTTCCCGCAAAACTGCTAAAGCCTGCTGCCGCAGCCATTTCTCCAGCGCCTGCTGCGGTTTCAGCCGGGGACACAACAGCACTGTACCGTTTAACTGCACCTGCCCAACCTCTGCCAGACGCAGAGTATATCTGTTATCCAATACAGGCAACTTCATCCCATCGGTCAATATCAGCTGCCGCTTCTTCTGCACAGCAGCATAATACTGCTGTTTCTGCACTATCCACCCGGTCTTTGCCTGCACAAAATGTTCTATATCGCTCAAACGGGCCTGCAGCGGTGCCCGCACCCTGCACTTGCCCTCACTGTCGATCACAATAGCAATCGTCCTGCGTTTACTTCGGATCAGCTCATAAGCTACTGTCATTCCTGTCTCCATATCTTTCTGCTGTTTTTACAATTCTGCCTAACCGCACACACGCACGATCATTTCCTTATTTTTCAACCCCGCCAGCCATTCGTGCGGAATACTGTCATAACCATAATACAAACCTGCCAGACTTCCGGCAACGGCAGCAACTGTATCGGCATCATCACCCAGATTTACAGCCCACAACAGACACTCGCGGTACGAATTAGTATTAGCCAGACACCACAACGCCGCTTCCAGCGTATCTACAACATAACCGCTGCTCTCGATCTCAGCTGCCGTCAATTCATACACACTGCGGTCAATGATACGGCTGTAATAATGCAGCTCACGGTTATCATCGGCATCAGCCACCTGCCGCAGATCATCTACCGCCCTGACAACGCCACGCACAAGTAAAGTCGCCAGCTTAAAACGCTCCCGGTGCTGAATGATCTCACCGGCAACCGCACAATACAAAAAACATCCCAAAGTGCAGCAAATATGCGCATGGGTCAGCGCCGAAACATTACGAATAATTTCATACCGTCCTGCTTCCGGATGTGCCTGCAAATAAAACTCTACCGGCAAGATCCGCATCAGCGAACCATTACCGCAGTTCCATTCGTTACGCGGCGCACAACGCTCCAGCGGCACTCCGTTCAAATAATTCAGCAGCGCCTGCTTCGTTGTCGCGCCAATATCAAAGGCCGCGCCTTCAGGCGTCAGATAACCATACTCCAGCCACTTGGCAAAACGCCGCAGCAAATCATGGTAATCAAGCCGCCAGTCATTTTCACGCAGGCTTGCTAAAGTACACAAGGTCAGACTGGTATCGTCCGACCACAGCCCCTGCTTCATCTCAAGTACCGGACTGAATTTCAGACTTTCGCGTGTTTTTCCCTGCGCCGGCTGCCCCAACGCATCGCCCACCGCCAATCCCAAAACGCCGTTTAAAATATAATCATTCATATTTTTCCTCGGTCAGCTCAAAACGATACTGCTGCTCCACCTCGGGATACTTTTCACGATCCACCTCGGAAGCAAACATAGCGTAAGGACGCACATAATAAGCAAAATCACCATACAAAGCCTGATAAACAACGCACTGCTCACCTGTTTCCGTATGCTGCGCCACAACTAACACCTTATAATCCTTCCCTTTAAAATGCCGATAGACCCTGTCTGTCAAAATCTTACGCATAACAATTACCTCATTCAATATTTAAAATTCATTCTCACAGCTGTTTTTAAAACTCGCGTTCCATCCCTTCATGCGCCAGCTCCATACTCTCTATCGCATTTTCATTACTTTCGGCGTTAAAACCAGGAACACAATGTTTAACAGGCCAGGCGTTAATAAGCTGCCAGCATGCCACGACTTTTTGGCAATCGTCCAAAAGCTCGATCGTCACATTTTTCCGCTCAAACTCTCCCCGCTCAACACTTTCAAACCAATCTGTCAGATCCCGCGAAACAGACATCCCCCATTTCAGCGTTGCGTTGCCATACTTTCTTAAGCCCGGCATTTTCCCAGGTGTACCGGACTGACAATTTCCTGCCCGGTATTCTATAGGCTCGTCAGCCAGATCAGGTGCTGAAACTTCTGAAAAATACCCCACTGCTTTACCATCTATCAAAACATTAAAATTATATTTTTTAAAAGGATAGCCTGCTGCCATTCGCTCTCACTCCTTTATAATTGCCGCCCGATCTTCTCATGCGGCCTGTATCTATATTTTAACCTATTTCAACGTCAAGTTACCAGCGAAATAATTATGAACTTCAAATAAAAAACAGCCTGCAGCAGTTATCATAAGCTACAGACTGTCTAAAGTACAGTTCTTTAATATTTTGTCGGCTCAGCTACATAAAATCTAAAATCGTTACCGGCAACAATTGCATCCCGAAGACTGGTAAAATAACCAGCAGAACATCGGCAATCAGCAAAATCACCGTGCTCCAGAACAACAGCTTACTTAGAATATGTTCGTCCCGTTCTTCTTCAGTAAGATTGCGCAGAATAACATTTTCGACGAGAAAACTGGCAGCGCCATAATAAAGCCCGATCACCGCCAAGCTCATCACTGCCGTACCCAGTTCACCGCTTACTTTGATCCTCATAAATTTCATCCCCTATCTTGCGTATATTTTTACTTTGCCAACCGTTTTTTTACCTGCTGCATCTTAACTTTCAAATCAGTAAAATTAAAACTGCTGAGCTGCGTCCACAAGTCATTTTTGCCCTGAATGGAAACAGTCGTATATTTTAGCACCGGGAAAACACCAAATAATCTGTAAGTCGTATCTTCGATATCGACACTCTCAATATCCTTATACAAATATACTCCGGCTCTTGTTGATATCCCGCCAAAAATTTCCAGCCCGTTTTCATAAATATCGACTCTGTAGCTGCCGGCCTGCCAAAAAAATACAGCAGCCGTCCCCACTGCGCAAGTTGCTAAAATCAGCGGCATCATACTTATTCCACCGTCAATGACCGCCATAACCGCCATCAGCAGAAGAAATCCTATCACCCCTGTCGACATCAGCCTGTTCGGCTTCACCACATCAAGCAGCCCCCGCAGTCCGGTACTGTTTGCATTCATCAAAACACCTCATCCATAGTTTTGTTTAACAATATAGCATATATTACCGGCAAAGTCACTATCCAGATTAAAAGTTAACAGTCAGCTAAATTTAAACAGCCCGGCACCTATCATTTGAAAAATAATAAAACATTGCCAGCAATGACTATCTGTGTTATAATCTCACTTGATATTGATGAGCCGATATCTTTTGCTCCGCCTGGAGCACAAAGCACCTGCGTTTTCACGCAGGTGCTTTTGACTTTTATGCTTCCGCATATCCGCAACTTCGGCAGCAATACAGCAATAAACAAAACCCCATAACTTCTGAAGAAGTTATGGGGTTACTTTTCAATCTGGTGGAAAAATTTACTCAATACTATCCAGCCTATCCAAAGAAATCGTCCCATCATCATTTATTGTTCCATATACAGTGCTGCGCTGCCCCAGCGGAACATATGCTCCATTCATCACAACATTTATATGTCCACCAATTTTTGGCCCGCCCCAGAATTTCATTACTTCATCCTTCTTTACCGTAGCCACCGCACTGCCTACAAATGCTATCTTTGTACCAGCTTCTTCTTTTTCTATTTCCGTTATACTAACTTCTTTATAGGCTGATAAATCTTCTACGTTAGCCATATTATAAGTATAGTAATGTTTATTATGACTTTTACTTAATTCATGGCTATACGCAATATCTCTGTCGTTGACTACCTCTAATACATTTTCTTCCTCTTCTGCAGCTTTTGCGGCAGCTTTTTCAATCTGCACAACAGGATCTTCATATTCTACACGCTTCATCTCTATAAGCTCACCTTTTTCATCCTGTTTGATTTCCCCAATAATCATAAATGGGTGTCTATTTAACATCCTCCCTCCATGCTTACCAAGGTCTACTCTCAAAACTTTTCCTTCTGCATCCGTTACTTTATAGATATTTCCACTTTCGTGTCCAGTAATAGATACCTGCACTTTTATTTCCTGTTCACTTTTTTCTTTCTCTTCTGCTTCTTTTGCAGAAACATTGCAGTTCATCAGCAAAATGCAGAGCATTATTGCAGTACCTATTTGCTTGTTAGTTTTTTTCATGATTCAACTTCTCCCTTCCTCTTAGCCACGCCCTTCAATTATTCTTACTCTTTGAATTGACGGTGTTCCATCTTCATGATGCGTCAGAGTATCTACTTTTACCCTGGCTAACTCAGGAGCGAATTCTTTAAGCATTCTATCATCTACTTGTATTCCTTTTGTCATCAGACGATAAATTACTGCTGCCATTTCGTAACGTGTCATTTCACGGCTGCCGTCAAATCTTCCACTTGGATAGCCTTCCAAGATACCGTTACCAGCAACTACAGCAACATAGTCATAAGCCCAATGATTTTCAGGAGTATCGGGGAATATTTTGGATTTATAAGGATCGAAGCCCTGACCTGTAAGGCTATACATCATTGCTTTGAGTTCGGCTATTTCTGTACGTAATTCAATAATCTCTTTAGCCATGGCTTTTTTGGAACGGGACTGATTGCTGTGTTGACCAAAACGGAAACTTACACCTACATTTACCATTTCGTCGCCGTTACCAACAGTGCCGCCGATGCTGAAAAGCGTATCATCGTTCGGCTGATAGAACGCACCGATAGCTGCTGCTGTTGACCCATGATAATTACCCACACCGGCACTGAAGTTCAGTTTATCATCAGGATCAAAGTCCAAAGGATGCAATGCTGCCAATGCCGCTGCACCTGCACCTACTTTATCAATTTTACCATCAAGCCTGTTTATCTTATTATTAACGTTTTGTTCCAGCTTGTTAAGTTGGTTTACATTAACGGCATCTGTATCTTCTGTGCCTTCTGCTACATTGATTATTTTGTTACCACCCATATTGATATTATCTTCATTAATGGTAACGTCGCCTACGTTTACGCTGTTATCATTGATAGTAACTTTATCACCAACTTTGATCTCATTTTTATTGATATTAACATCACCGACTTTAATACCATCATCTTTATTAATAGTAATATCATCGCCAACTTTGATTTCCTCGTTTACCTGTACGTTGTTGACATTCATACTATTAATATTCAAATCCTGATTCAAGCTGATATCATAATATTCTTTTCCCTCACTGTCAGTATCATGTTTTATAAGCAGATTACCGTCGCCACCAACATAATCACCACCCAATGCAGGTTTATCGCCAACAGGGTCAGTATTTGTACCGCTAGAATTATTATTTTCAGGCGTATTTATATCATCCAGCTTCTCTGTTACATCAGTATTGTTAGAAACATCGGTATTCTCTTCTTTTTTATCATTACCATTCACAGTATGGTAATGATCGTCACCGTAACTATTGTCACCAGAATTATCTATTTTCTTATTTATATCGTTAATCTGATTTTGTAAACCATCCGCTACAGCAAAAAGCTGACTGCCATTGATAGCATCGGTGCTATCTTTAGTAACTCTACCAGCCGCTACATTGGTAATGGTTCGATATTGGCCTTCTTTTCCTACACTGACAGTAGCCAAAGGATTAGATCCAGCAAATCCACCGATAATAAGATCTACTTCTTCCTCTTTACCATCTTTATTTATAATTTGTGTTAATTTGAATTCGCTAGTCCCTATAGCTTCAGCAGTCTCAGAATTACTACCAAGTGCTACGCTATTGTCATGAGACGCTTTGCTTCCATATCCTAATGCTGTAGCATAATCAGCATCAACTATACTACTACTCCCTAAAGCTGTAGCATAATCACCACTTACATTAGCACCCCATCCCCCTACAGCTACGCTTTGTATCCCGTCTACAACAATTTTATACCCACCCAAAGCTGCACTATAGTCACCAATTGCTTTACTATAAGAACCTAAAGCTGTACTTTGCATACCACTTGTTTCACTATAAGATCCTAAGGATGTACTATATTTACCACTAACTTTACTCTTACTGCCTAAAACTGTACTATAGTCTGCAGTTGTACTACTCTCTGCTCCTAAAGTAATGGATCCATAACCATCCGAATTACTTTTTCTACCTATAGCAATCGAATCCGTTTTAAGCGCCGTGCTAGAGTATCCAGTCGCTATTGAGTTTGTTCCTGAGGCCGCACTCCAACCTCCTGTAGCTATGGCTCCTTGTCCAGATGCATTACTATAATAGCCAAAAGCCATTGACTGCAATCCAGAAGCTTCACTAGATACACCAAAAGCCGATGAGTTATTTGCAGTAGCTTTACTTTCAGCTCCTACAGCTATTGATCCAGAACCACTCGAATTACTTATATGACCTATAGCTATTGACTCATAAGCATTCGCTTCGCTTTTATATCCACTAGCTATTGAATACATTCCGCTCGCCACGCTATAAGACCCCAAAGCTGTTGAATAGTCTCCGCTTGCTTGACTGCTCTGTCCTGAAGCTACAGAATATTTTCCAGTAGATCTTGCTGAAGGACCTAACGCGATACCATGAAAGCCGCTGGTATATGCATTACTACCTATAGCGATTCCTTCTGTTACATAAGTTTTTCCATCATCAGGGTCCGGTGCATCAGCTTCTACCTTACTTAAAGTACCTATAGCAATGGCATTACTGCCAAACGCTTTACTCATTTCACCTATAGAAATGGCTGCGGGACCACGTGTATCGCTGGACGATCCTATTGCTATCCCATGCTGGCCCGTAACACTAGCATTTGTACCAACACTTATACCCCCAGTTGTATAGAAATCTTCACTACCTACACTAGCACTAGCTCCTATAGAAATACTATTAACGCCAAAAGTTTCAGCATGGCTACCAACTGCCAATGAATGTGTTCCTATAGTCTTACTACTTTGTCCAACTGCGGTGCCACCGCCACCCATTACGCTAGCATTGGCACCAACGGCTACACCACCAGCAGACGTATCTTCACGCCAGTCGCCGTTACCAGTAACATCCTGCATAACACGATTAACACTGCTATTTTCGCCAATAGCTATATCTCCATATTCTCCAGACTCATGTCTCTCATGGACTTCACCTGTTATTATCTTGTCATACTTTACTGTAGTTCCTGTTTTTTTATCGCCTGCTGCTTTTGAAGACATCGTTTTATTGATTTGTTCAAGATCTTTTTCTTCTTCATCCGTGTTACCGTCTTCGACAGCTGTTTCACCATTATTGATAATTCCTTCTTCAACAGATACAGCTTCTTTTTCTTCGGCATAAGCCCTGGCTAAAATATTATTATCAGACATAACTGAAGCAAAAATACTTGCTGCAACTAATATCTTGCACAAGCTTACTGCCTTGACTCTCGATTTGGCTAGTTCTGATACTACCACATAGCAATTTTTAGCATTACTCCATATAACTTTATAAATCTTATTCATACCAAAACCTCCTCAATCAATATAAATTTTTAATCTTGACTATATACAAAAAAAGAATACCCCTACCAGACAATAAATCTGGAAGAGGTATTCTTCTGAAAGGCACACGCTCGACTAGCATGTCCCCCCCAGATGTACTTTCTTGCTATTCCATTGTGTTAGAAACACTTCATATCGCAAAACATTACATTATTTTAATTTTGCTTGCTTTTGTTTTATTATAAATTAATATATATATCTTATCAATAAACCTTCAATTAATATTGTTTGTTTTTTGTTATAATATTATCTAAATCATCATTTTCTTTAAAACCTTTCGTTAATTTAACGGAAAGTTGATAATATCAGCAGATCCTAAAACCAAAAAATTCATCAAAATTTACTAACGAAACTCTCTATATTTTGAAAGACTTACTCAATAAAACCAGCAAAGAAGCTACTATGTTAGTAACGTAGTAGCTTCTTTTTTACTTTAAAATCCATCTAAGTATTTACATATTATCAGAATGAATAATTGACCCGCAGCATACCACTGATACCTTTAGTTTCACCTACATAACCACGCAGTCTACCTTCAAAATCCCAGGACGATTTTTTATCTCTCTGATAATTAAATCCTATTTCTGCAAAACAACTGCTTCCTTTCATACTTTCCTTTACTAAGGTATCATCATTAATATGTACTTTAGAATCTCCGCTGAATTCATATTCATAGGCTGCACCGTAATATGTCTGCCACTTTTTATCTTTATTTGTGTTGTATCTCATTCCCAAACGCAGACGATTACTTGTAACGCTGTCTACATCAAAACGATCTCCCGCTGCCATAAAACTGTCTCCATCATTATATGTGTGATAATAGCGGGCATAAACGTCCAGATCTTTATTTTCTCCCACATCATAGATCTTTCCTGTTCCAACATGTAAGGCCCAATATGGATTTTCTGTGTCGTAGCCATAGGCATTACCATTTCCATCACGGAAAATATCTTTCATTTGGTTCTTTAACATACCGGCACGAACAGAAGCTTCTGCGTAAACTCCTCCGTCCTTCTTGTATCTGCCCGCAATACCGCCACCATTATATACGATGCTGCCGTTACCACGGAATGCTTCATCCATAAAACTGTTGTAAACACGATAATTAGCTGTACCGTTTTCAAAGAAAGCCGCATAAGATAATACACCGTCGTCTGTCTTTTTTATATTACCAACGCCGTAAAGACCGTTCCAGCCGTTTACCTTTAAATCATCTGCTACTTCGAAAGTTTTGTCTACACCCTCAACAATAGCAAATGTTTTTACCCCAAACAGCTGATCCTGCTCCATAGCATTTAAACCGTCAACTACCAAATCACTTCCATAGATCAAAAATGCGGCTGCAACAGAGTTATAATCAGTAGTAGCTTTGGCTTGGTCAGTAGTTCCAACTTCCGTGATCGTATACTTTACATCGCCGTCAGCTTCAACTTCCACCGCTCCCTTACCTTCAACAGCAACACCAGAAGTGAATATGTTGTTATCATCACATTTAACATTATTTGAGTCAGTGCCTAAATTAACATCATTATCGTGATTAATAAAATACATGTAATCTCCTACTTGTAATTTTGTACCATTGTTAATTACAGTACTGCCAGTTAGGCTAATAACCGTATCTTTTAAAGAATTTTCCTCGTTCTCCAGCAATCCTAAAACTATGCCACCATTTTCCCATTGAATGTTTTTAAATTCAATATCATTGAAATTATTAATACTTTTAACTGTTCCAGACCAATTATCAAGTGTCAAAGTATTACCTTCTATTACAGTATTATTCTGACTATCAGCATCTAAATAATAGTCATAACCATATAAATTAGATTCATTATAATTGGCACCATTTGCATTCAAAAGAGTAATATTATTATCTTTTATTTCAACGCTGCCACCCTTCCATACTTCTGCATAACCAGCAGTTATGTCTTTAAATGAATTATCTTTTCCTTCAATAATAATTTCATTGTTCTGTGCAGAGGCTGTAGGATCGTTATATCCCTTATTATTATAAGATGATGCGTAACCGACGATTATATTATGTTCTGTTTTGCTATTTTTAATATGAATACTGTTATTATTGCTTTCAGTATTTCCTTTATTATTAGCTGCTCCTCCATAAATATCGCCATCGCCTTTGTTTTCAGCATTCTTATTTATAATACTATTGACAATTTCGATAGTATTATTATTAGTTTCGGTTTTATCACCATTGGCCTGGGAAGATGTTGTTACTAAAGTACCATAAATATTCCCAGTTACTTCACTATCATAAATATTTACTGTATTATCATTACTTGTCATTGTATTTAAGCTCGAAACATATCCGCCGTAAATATCACCTTCAACAACACTCTTATCAGTGATTGTAACTTTATTTTCGTTACTAGAAGAAGTTGTTCCAAAATAGACTCTGCCACCGATCACTCCCTTTGTTACACTAGTATTCATAATTACTACTTCGTTATCACTAGCTTCCAGATTAGAATTTTCTCCTCCTTGAGCAATACTTCCTACAATACCTCCATTTATGCTTGAGTCTTTTGCAATAACTTGTCCATTATTTGCAAACATTTTTTCAGTTCCCTCATACACAGCTTTAGAATAGTTACCAACTATAGCACTACCTAAATTGTTATTACTGTCAGGATTATAGTAGCTAGAAGTAGTTACATTGGAATTTTCTATGTTGATTTTACCATTTTGAGTATCAGCCTTTCCTGTCCAAGATACAGCATAAGAACCTTTTATTGAAGAACAATTAATTTCACTATCCTTAATAGATACTTCGCCATTATTGGCATAAGCATAAGATTGTTGTGTATCTATCCTAGAACCAGTAATTTCATGACCGCTAGCACTTATAATAGAATTATCAGATATTTGCACAACACCGTTTTCTGATTTAAGTATTTTAGGACCACCTCTTTCATCGGCATCAGCCATAGAGTGCAAAAAAATAACAGTACCATAAATACTTTTATTTTCTATACTTGTTCCGCTTATACTTACTGTTCCATTTAAAACATCAACTTTTTTTACATTTTCTGATCCTTTATCATTATAAGAGTTTACTTCGAACATAGATCCCGTTAGAGTAGTATCCTCTCTTGTTAATACAGAATCAGGAGCTCCTTCAATATTAGGTTTTTGAATAACATGTACAGAGTCATCTTTATATTCGATACTTCCACCATCCACTTTTACATTTTCTGCATATTCTGCTGCATATACTGTTTTTATATCTAATAATCCACTTTGTGTATAAAGACTCATGCAGGCTACGCTGCATAATACGGCACTTTTTAAATTTTTTTTCATAAAAAAGCTTCCTTTCAAAATAATATTAGTATTTCAAACCATAAAATTTCACACTTAATACTTTCACCTCATTTCTTTGGAAAAAATATCACGACAAATAAAAAATACCCCTCCCAGACAAATAAATCTGGAAGAGGTATTCTTCTGAAAGGCACATACTTAGCGAGCATGTCCCCCCCAGATATACTTTCATGCTATTTAACTTTAATACAAACATTCAATCTCGTAAAACATTACATTTATTTTAAATCTACTTTATTTTTATTATAAAATGATACTTTAATATTATCAACGAAGCATTAATTAATATACTTTGTTTTTTGTTAATAATATTAGTTAAAATATTATTTTCTTTTAAATCTTTTATTTAATTTTATAGTTCTTCTTCTAAAATACATTATACTTTCTTACAAAGCAATCAAGCAGCAAATTATCCGAAACCAGCTTTGTCATTTTACTATTGAATCTCAATTTTGGTTAATAATACCTTCAGCTTTTGTATTTTCTATAGCTGCTATCAAAACGACGATATTTACAGTCACCAGAAGCAGTTAGAGAATTTATTCTGAATCAATTAAAAAGCTTTATAGAAACCCCTAAAATCCAGGAAAACTCAGCTGTATGAGAACCTTATAAAGAAACGTATCCTACTAATAAGCAATGAAAATGATGACTATTATGTATAAAACAGACCCTAGATATATTTTTGATATCTAGGGTCTGTTTTATAATGGGTTCTGCATTATACTATGTGGCACATTGTCTTTTCAACATCAGCAAAAAGTAAATACACATCTTGATTATTAGTTTAAAAAAGCCGCAAATTTTTCTAATTTTCTTAGCGATTTTCACTAAAAAACGCAAAATCACAAAATTATTGTTATTTTATCAAACACGATTCATAAACAAAAAATAAAAGAGCTGCTCTAGAAGCAACTCTTGAATGTTTTATCTGGTGGAACTAACTGGACTCGAACCAGTGACCCCCTCGATGTCAACGAGGTACTCTAACCAACTGAGCTATAGTTCCGCAACGATGTTATTTTAGCGCAAAATCACCTTTTTGTCAAGCTGTGACAGCGTAAAAATCAATGTACCCAGGCCTTCCGGCAGCTTATTCCCGTATCGTAACTTTAGTACCGGCCTCTACATAAGGCAGAAGCTCCAGCAGCTCACCGTTACGCATCCGCACACAGCCTTCTGAAACCATCGTGCCGATGGATTCCGGCGCATGTGTACCATGAATGCCGATGCCATCCCAGCCTGTTACCAGAGAAATGAAATTAGGCCCGTAAGCACCTTTGATCTCACCTTTGCCGTCGCCGAAATCATGCGTCCAATACGATGCGTCTAAAATCTCGTCCACCTCAAAATTACCTGTCGGCGTAGTCATATCGCCGGCGCGCTGCTTTTGACCCGGTTTTGCCCCCACAGCAACACCCCATTGCTTAATCACTTCGTTATCCTTCAGCACATACAGCTTGTAATCACTTTTATCTATCAATATCGTATAGGCCGGTTTAGCAGCTTCCGGCTGCTTTGGCTCCTCTTTAGAAGGCACTGCAGCAGGAGCTTCCGGTTTGACCGCCTGCCCGGGCTGCTCTGCCGTCTGCGCCGACTGCTGCTGAGATGTTTGCTGCGGCACCTGCTGTTTTTTACTCAATCCGTCTAAATACCATATAACCGCCGACACCAGCACACCGATCAAAATTATCACAGCGGCGATCTGTTTCTGCTGACGCTGACGGCGCCTGGCACTTTCTTCCTTAAACTGGTCTTTATAAGATTTGCTCACAGTAACAACTCCTTTATGTTTTTATGGTATAACCGCCGCAAGTTTTTGTCAATCACTGCAAAAATATTTACTAGCCGCTGCCGCCGTGCTAAAATATAGGTAACTACCAACAATCGATAACGGAGGCCTGTATGGAAAACCAGACTGTAAACTTTAAGCTGCCTGCCGCTGCAGGTTTTGTACCGCTGCTGCTGGACGACGGCCACGGCGATTACAACCGCAGCTATGAGCAATACGAAAAAAACGACATAGATTATGCAGATTATTCGACCGACCACCGCGATAACAACTATCGTAACTTTGAAAAGAAAAAACGTAAAAAGACACAAAAAGAAATCGTCGCCGATATTTTAAAACGCTGGGATTAAGCACAACAAAACCACTCAACAATAAAGCTGAGTGGTTTTTATATTGCCTGCTTCACCTGCTGCCTGCTTTATAACGTCCTGCAAATATCAAAAGCTCCATCGTAATCCCGCATTGATTTGCCATACTTTCTGAAAATCCGCACAAAAAGATCTGCTGACATCAAAGTAAAAATTATTAACCCTGCCTAAATTTATATCCCCACCTAAACTGACCTCATACCAACTATCACTCAAATCGTTGTTTTCAGTAAATCTGCCGTCATTACTGTCAGTCATATAAACAGCATAATTACCGCCAAACTCTCGCATCACCATAGTTCTAAGATAAACATTGCCAAGATCACTCAACCGTCGCCCAATCTCCAATCCTGCCCCGGCAACAATACTGTTGATATGGTCATAATGAACTTTAACTCCATTATCAGTATTGTAATCCACACCATTTAAACGTCCCAATGTAATTTCCGCCTGAGGGTCCAGATACCAGCCATCATCACTGATCATCATACGGCGTCCATAAGCAGCACCAAACGAGATCCCTCTGTTTTTAAACTTACTGCTCACCTTTTCATTTGTCAATGTATGGCTCTCAACATCATTTTTAGTCCTGTTAAGCTTAAGGTTCAAATCCAGATAATGTCCTGACTCGAGACGCTGAACAGTATAAATATCAACGCTCAGATCTTTATAAGTACTGCCGCCGTTACTATAAACACCGCTGCCATCTATATAAGTCAAAGCATAACCCAATAACCAGTCGCCCTTTGCATCACCGGCAATCTTGTGATCAAAACCCAGGGCATAAGTATTATACTTCCCTTCAAAAAAAATACTGCTGTTATAACTATTTTTACCGCGCTGCAGCTGTACCCAGATCCCACTGTCAGTTTCCAGATCATTTAACTGACGCTTATGATCTTCTGCAGGCCCATATCCACCACTAAAACCGTCAGACATATGATGCAGCTTTTGCATACGCTGCTGCATCATATTATTATCGCGCCAACCAAAAAAAACCTGTGCGCCTGCTGACCGTGCACTTTTGACAGTGGTACTCGTCTTATCTGACATCTCATTTGAATCATCCGGTTCGTCAGTATCATCAGGCTCGCTGCCATCCTTCAAGCCAACTATTTTCCATTGTGTCCTGCCACCCGCAGTTACTTTTTCCAACTTTGCCCTATAATTATATAAAGCACCCTCAACCGTACCGCCAGTCAAAAGAAAATTATTCGCCGGTGCGTCAAGGATCTCCTGATCGAATACCTTTCCTGATAAAGACGAAGCATTAGGATCATATGCCAAAAGCTTATATTTCCCTTTCTCAGAAACAGATTTGATCGTGATCGTATCACTTTTATGGTTTTGCAAATCAGTATTGATAATAAAAGTACCGCCATTACCCTCCAAGTTATCAACAGTCAAATTCTGCATCGACCAGTCATTATTATACATATCGACTATACCATTATTCATAGTCAGATCAGTAATACGGCTGTTGCCTTTATTTACATCAGCTTCAGCTGCACCGCACTCTTGTCTGTCTGTCAAATGCCAGACAGCATTATTCTCCAAAGTCATATTTATAACTCCGGCATCAGTAAAACTTGCCCCCTGCAAATACGAACTGCTATTCATTAAATTAAGATTGATGACACCACCGAAATTATAGGCAGCAATATCACCCATTATTTTTATCTGACGATCCCTATTAGCACTGGTATTGACATTGATAGTACCGCCGCTGGCCACCAGTGCATTATAATACCTTTCACAGCTTTCCGGCACTTTACTGCTATCGCCAATATTTTCAATCAACAAATCCCCATTTACATTAATGACCGAATTCCTTTCAGCAGCAATAGCATATACATCAGCCTCAATCTGACTGACAGCATTTAAATTACGTATTATAGTATTACCATTCAAATTAACGACAGCAGTTTTATCACCTGTTCCACTGCCATCTGTAGCCAAAACACCACAAGCATAAGACCTGCCGGCAGCAGATTCAGCCAAAATATTCTCCAATAAAATTTTATCGTTATTATCAACGCCTAAACTTATGAACGTATCGGCGTCTTTTTCCTGTCCGGCATTACCGTCACAACTCCAACTGTCGCTGTAAACTCCTGCTACAAAAGTAGTTCCGCTGCTGTCGGAAGCCTCACTACTGATCCCCTGTAAAGAATTTACTGTAAAATCATCACGTATTATTATCTCGCTGCCGTTATTAGCTTTTAAACCATAATGCCATAGATTCGATAAACTTGAAGTATTGACAGATTCTATTATCTGCACAGAACCATTGACCTGAAAAGTATTTTTTCCGCCCATCAAAGATATAACTCTGCCATCGCTATTTCTAATATTGCTTGTAATTACCAAATCACCATTTATTACAGTCTTTATTTCATCATATGTCGATTCCAAATTATTTGAACCAATATCAACAATACCCCAGGGTGAATCGCTGTTAATTTTTAAAATACCGTTATTTTCTATATTGATAACACATTTCTGAACAGCAGCAGACGTATTATCGTTATTAAAAGAAATAAGCTCATCACTAAATATTACTTCTCCAGCCTGAAAATTATATTCGCCTACACCATTAATTGTTTTAGCTGCAACGAAATCTGCTGAATATGCTTGAGAAACATTAGCCGTTACTAATATAAATCCCAAAATTACTGTTTGTTCTATAACTTTCCTTTTCAAAATTTCCATTCCCCCGCTTTTACAGTAATTTTCTCAAAATACTAATCAGAACATCTGCAATCTCTATCAACATATTTCTTTTTTATTATTTTATCATTATTAAATATAATTTCAAGTTTTATAATTAATTTAATATTTTAGATGCAATATTTGCATTTTTCTTTACTAAATATGTATATCAGCAATATTTTTACAAAAAACAAAACCACTCAACAATAAAGCTGAGTGGTTTTTATATTGCCGTTTTCACCTGTTACCTGCTTTATAACGGCATGCAAAAGCAGCCTGCATTTTCTGCCTGCTGCTTTTCACAAGCCCGCCTTCCCTCACTTATACATTGCTAATATTCCCCTATAACAATGCAAAGTTATCAAAACGTCCATCTGGCGCCGATGTTCCACTGCCAGTCTTTCGTAAAATCACTGCCTGAGCTGCGTTCCACATCCAGATAAACATGACTGTTTTTGCCTGCGGCAAAGGCGGCGCCAACACCATACTCAAACCAGGTATCGTTAAAAGTATCGCCAACCTTCACTCCGTCCCTGCCATCATACATCGTTACATCATAACCGCCGCCAAACTCGTGCAGCAGATTGGCCTTCGCATAAACGATGCCTTTGCTGCCGACCTCTTTGCCGATATTGAACCCGATCCGTCCGACAGCGCTTTTGATCCCGCTCTGGCTTACCTCGATACCATTACTGGCAGTATAACTGTCACCGCCCAGATACCCCAAAGTAAACTGAGCCTGCGGCTCGATATACCAGCCGTTGTGCAAGGAGTTTTTACGTCCGTACTCAGCACTCAGCGATACGCCGGTATTGCTGAAATCGCCAGTGATCTTATTATTTTTCGTATCGTACACCGTAAAATCATTATCCAGATCACTGACTTTAAACACCACATCCAAATAATGCCCTTTACTGCCAATATCCGTATTATAGAAACTGATCGCCCTGCTGCTGTTGCCGCCGCTGCCGCTATTATAACTGCTGTCGCCGTCCACATAGCTCACCGCCGCGCCCTGATAACGTATCTTGTCGGCAGTATTTTTAGTTACAGCGTCGTACCCCAGCTCGTAAGAAGTATATTTGTTCCCAAAATCAAATTTTCCGTCACGGCCGATTTTCGTTCCCCGCAGCCGGAACCAGGCCCCCTGTGCAGCTTCGCCATTCTGCCGCAGCTCGCCCATCCGCTGCAGCAGCTTATCGTTCTCGTTGCGCCAGGTATGATAATTCAGCGCATTGGCTGCAAGGATCGTATCCGTACTGGTAGTAGGCTGGTCAATATTCGTCACCTGCTTCAAATACCAGTCCTTCGTATAATTGCCGCTCGTATCGGCAGTATCCTGCTGATCCAGCTCATAACGCTTCCAGTACAGCGTCCCCTCGCCGTCTACAGCGGCAAAGCTGCCGTTATGGTTATTGACCGTCGCCAGCACTGTCCCCACGCCCTCTTCACCCACAGGCGTATAACCGTTGACCTCGTACAGATCAATATACTGCGTCCCCGTCAAAGTATCGGTAACATACAGCTTGTCGCTGTTCAGCGAATTCTGACTGGCATCGATATCCATTTTGATAACGCCGTTCTCGCCGCTCAGATTCTCCACCGTCAACGTACTGAAATTATTGCCGTCCTGCCTCATATCGATAACCGAAGCATCATTGACCAGCTGCTGCAGATTAGAATCGCCGGTCAGCTTCCACAAAGAATTTTCCGTCAGGCTGAGCTCTGTCTCAGCATCATCGTAGGTCCTGACCGCACCCTCAAACAGCGAAGCGCCGTTTGCTGACAGCTCCACCCTCCCGCCGCTCAGATTAATGATATTCCCGTAAATATCATACTTGCCCTCATTCCCGATAAAAGTGCCGTTATTATAAACATAAATAGCATCGCCCATACCATCACTGCGGCTGGCGCTGATCCCGGCGCCGTTCAAAGTGACCTTGCTGCCGGCATTACGCACAAAAACGCCATAAGCCAGTCCCGAATCACCGCTCATCGTCACATTGAGCCGCAGCCCTTCAGCCGCCGTAAAAGAACCGCTGTTAAGAACAAAGATGCCAGTAGCCGTACCGTCCTCGCTGTATACATCTATAGACGCAGCCTTCCCGAGCGCAGCGGAAGCATTATTATAACCAACCTCTACCCCTCTGGTTTCGTTTTGCCCGGAAACAAACAATTTTAAATTATCGCCGACAGTAATACTGGCGCCGTCGTAAGAATCGATACCAAAAACCCAGCCGTCACCGATATTGGTCACGCTCAATTCAAAATCATCACCAACCTCAATGATCCCCGGATTCCTTTTCCCATTATTGCCGGCATACAGCCCCTTCATACCATAAGACTGACTGCTTGACCTTTTTCCGCTGACATCACCGTAAATCGTGATCTTAGAACCGTCACCCATTTTTACCACGCCCGAAGAATAAGTCTTGACTCCATAAATATCCAGATTATTGACACTTCCCGAAGCGTCAGTAAAATTCATCTCGATCTGCTTCAGGTCGGTCGTACCATTGAACCCAAAAATGCCAATAGACTCTACACCGGTATTCTCAGCGTTAGCAAAACCGCTGATATCCAGCTTGATAGCGCCGCTGTTATAAATAAAATCTTCACCACTGGCATAAATACCCTTGGTCGTGTGATAGATATTGCCGGAAGTGATCGACGCAATACCCCCAAGCGCCTCAAGCTCGCTGACTGTCGAAAACGGCTGATCGACCCCTTCAGCAGCCCAGACCGCATTATTCCAGTTAAAAGCCAGCAAACTTGCCAGTACCGCCTGCCTGATAAGGTTTTTGCCCTTGTCCATAGTAACCTCCGTTGATTAATACCCCCAATAAATAATTAATTAAACTATCATATAACTTCATTGCAAATATTACAATAAATTAAATGCATTGGCAAGTACCTTCGGCAATATTATTTTTAATATTTTCGGCAGCCGCCCCCTCTCAGCCCTTTACCGGCGCTCTTTTAGCAGCTCGTCAATATTTTTTGTCACACGGCAAAAAAAAAATAAAATACCCCTACAGCAAATACCGCCCGCCGCCGTTTTTCTGTATCATCATTTTCAGCAGCACCTGCAAAACAGCAGAAAAAAGCACAGAACATTATATTCTGTGCTTTAAAAAACATTACTCTATATCCTTCTGTTCTTTGGCCGTCAGCCCTGTTTCTGAGCCGCCTTTACTTCCAGCGGAACAAAAACGAATTCGCTCAGCTTACCGTTTTTATCGAAACCATATACCGCACGCACAGCCTGCTGCCTGCTGTAGCCTACAAGATACGTCAGACGGTCGCCCTGGTCGAACCGCTCATAAACCGCAAAACGCACCGATTTCTGAATACCGAACTGTTCCTTCAGCTGCTTTTGCAAAGCGGCAAAATTGGCAGCCGTCATCTTCTCTGCCAGCTCCGGCACCATATCGCCCTGCAGCTGCGTTACAGCCGCGGCATCGCCGCTGAGTACTGCCATAAATTTATCGGCAACCTTCTGCTGCCTGTTCAAGTCACTGCCGTCTCCTGCCGCATAACACATACCGCTCACCGCCATCATCAAAGTTAATATCAATAAGATTACTGTCTTTTTCATTACCATCCAACCCCCAAACATTTATTCTTCAGCCTCAGCTTGTTCAGACTGCTGCCTGTCAGCTGTTTCTTCTGTATATTTTTCTTTCAGCTGCGTATAATCAGCAGCCAGCTTCTCATAAGCAACATCGCGTTTTTCATTATCAGCCTGCAAACGCCTGTTATCCTGTTCCAAAGCCGCCAGACGTTCCAGCACCTTATTCAGTGTTTCCTGCTCAACGCCTGCCGCTTGGGCCGCTTCCTCCGCCCTGCGTTCTGCTTCCGGCAGCCTGTCCAGCGCTATGCTGATACCC